>JARQZL010000049.1 GCA_029984855.1 Archaeoglobales archaeon
GTGAACGCGTTGCCCTCTAT
Source organism: Archaeoglobales archaeon (assembly GCA_029984855.1). GTDB lineage: Archaea > Halobacteriota > Archaeoglobi > Archaeoglobales > Archaeoglobaceae > Archaeoglobus_C. The sequence goes on from JARQZL010000049.1 coordinate 21, forward strand.
CTCGAAAATCAGGAAGTCTCCGTTTACACGGAGTTCGACGTTATAGATCGTTCTGACACAGCTCTGCCCCTCTCCAAACTTCTTTGTAAAGTTCGTGAAGTCGTGGGTGCCGAGCAAAAGCTTTGCAGCCTTTCGCATCGCCGAGATGTCGTACTCTCTGGAGTAGAGGACATACACATACGTCCTGCTTGTGGCATAGCGTGGATTGAAGTCATCGGGCACCTTTGCCCACGCCCACACGATTATGTCGTCCGGGAGATTTGCATTTATGACCCTCGGCAGAACCTTCTTGCAATCGCTGACGTCAAGAGCAACGACCTGACCAAATGCATGGACTCCTGCATCCGTTCTTCCGGCGCATTTGTAGTTAGCCTTCCTGACGTCAATGCCAAGGGACTCAAAAGCCTTGAACATTTCTCCTTCAACAGTCCTTTCATCCGGCTGGTACTGAAAACCGGCAAAGTTTGTACCTACGTATGCGAGCTTTAAAGCGAGCCTCATTGGCATGGAAAAGCAGGGCTTTTGCTATTAACTTTACGCTTCCTATCTTGCGATGAACTTTTTAAGATGTGGGTAGATTTCTTGCAGGAAAGATGAAAGCTAAGCTGAGCTATGAAAGGGGCACTTTAAAAATTGAGGGTAACGTCCATGTTCCGTTTGCAAAGTACGACTCCCGCTCTGGATGTTACAGGGCTTTTGCCTACAAGTACCGGGATATAGTGGATTACTTGGAGAAGTCAGGAATTGAGTATACTGATGATGTATTCGATCCAATCCCTTCCCCATTCTTCGATGCTGAAATAGAGCTCAGGGGCTACCAGCAGCAGGCTGTTGAGAAATGGATGCTTGACAGAAGAGGATGTATAGTTTTGCCAACAGGTAGCGGCAAGACGTATGTGGCAATGGAGGTGATTAAAACTCTATCTGTTCCGACACTTGTAGTTGTTCCAACCCTTGATCTGCTTGACCAGTGGGAGGAGAGACTTTCCGTATTCGGTGAGGAGTGGATAGGAGAATTTTCAGGAAGAGAAAAAGAAATCAAGCCAATTACCATTTCAACCTACGATTCAGCCTACATAAACGCCGAAAAGCTTGGCAATAAATTCATGCTCCTTATTTTCGACGAAGTCCACCATCTGCCATCAGAATCTTACATTCAGATTGCAGAAATGAGTGCCGCTCCATACCGGCTTGGTCTAACGGCAACGTACGAAAGGGATGATGGCAGACATTCTTTACTTCCTGAACTGATTGGAGGCAAGATATTCGAACTGAAGCCATCTGAACTCGCAGGAAAACATCTGGCAGAGTATGTTGTCAGGAGAATTTACGTCCCCCTGACAGATGAAGAAAGAATGAAGTACGAGTCAAAAGCCCGTACATTCAAAGAGTACGTAAAGAAAAGAGGAGTTAAGCTCAGAAGCGTTGAAGATTTCCATAAAGTTGTGATGGCCACAGGCTACGATGCAAAAGCATACGAGGCTTTGAGGGCATGGGATGAGGCAAGAAAGATAGCCTTCAACTCCAGAAACAAGCTCGTCAGGCTGAAAGAGCTGCTTGAAAAACATAGAGGAGACAAAATTATAATTTTCACCCGGTACAATGACCTTGTTTATGTAATATCCAGGCTTTTCCTTATTCCGGCGATAACCCACCGCACGCTGAAGGATGAGAGGCAGACGATACTGAAGGGGTTTAAAAGAGGGGAATTTAAAGCCATTGTGAGCAGCCAGGTGCTTGATGAGGGTGTAGATGTTCCAGATGCAAACATCGGAATTATCATGAGCGGGAGCGGGAGTGTAAGGGAGTACATCCAGCGTCTCGGTAGGATACTGAGGCCCAAGGGGAAAAAAGCAATTCTGTATGAGTTGATTTCAAGAGAGACAGGAGAAGTGCACACCGCAAGGAGGAGGGGTCATGCTGCCAAGAGAACTTCTTGAAGTTAGAAAATGGAAGGGAAAGATACTCCCGAAGTTTGCCGGGGAGAAAGATTACATTCTGGCAGAAAAGATAATCGGGATATTCAAAGCCGGAAAGGGGAAAAGGTACGGTTCTCTTCTTTCAGCTCTGAGATCGCTGGAGAATGCAAGGAATTACAAGAAAGTCAGGGGGCTGGCAAGAGTCATGGAGAACTTCTGCGTCGATAAAGCCTGTATGTTTGATATTTCCTCCTCTCTCGACCCTGTTGAGGTGAGGATGTACCTCTTTGAGAGGGGTTATGTGACAACAAAGAAGGAAAGGCAGCGAATAATTGAGTATGCTGCCAGATACTTCAATACAACCCCCAATGAAATCGAGAAGGCTATGTTTGCCGACAGAGAGGAAGAGCTAATCCTTACCGATGTCAGGCGGATCGATAGCAGTACGCTCATCAGACTCTACAATCTGTCCTTGCTTCAGACGACTATGTTCAACGCTTTAAGGCTGACTTTCTGGGTATCGTCAAATCACAAAGAGATATTCCGGCGAATAAAGTGGCTCGGCCTGATGTATGAGTTATATGAGGAGAACGGTCAGATTATAGCAGATATAACAGGTCCAGCATCCATCTTGAAGATGACGAGAAAGTACGGGACGGGAATTGCGAAGCTCATTCCATCCATTGTAAAGGCAGAGAAGTGGTGGATTAAGGCCGAAATTCTTGATGAACATTCGAATAAGATATACTTCCTTGAAATAGATGATGGAAATAAAGAACTGTTTCCAGAGTACGATGAGAAAGTGGAGTACGATTCAGCCCTTGAAGAAGAGTTTGCAAGGAAGATAAAGGCAATAAAACCGGATGTAGAAGTTATAAGGGAGCCGGGAGTTATCAGAACCGGTAGATATGCGTTCATTCCAGATTTTCTGATAAAAAAAGGTAAAAAAGAGGTTTATGTAGAGATTGCTGGCTTCTGGACTTCAGAATACATGAAACGAAAGGCTGAAAAGATAAAACAGGCCAGTATCCCTCTCATAGTTGTGGCAAGAGAGGAGTATGGCGATGAAAAACCGGAAGATGTGATTCTGTTTACAAGAAGGATACCATACAATGAGATTGTGAAGAGGATAAACTGCTATCTCAGGAGAGATTTGGGAGAAATAGAATTAGAATTTGAAGAAGATACCATCGACCTGAAGGAGCTATCAGAATCCTACGGGACCCCAATAACGGAGATTGCTTCCCTGATCCCTGAGAGTTATATCCTGGCAGGAAATCATGCGGTGAGAAAGGAGGTGTTTGAGAGGATACGCTTGGAAGTGGAAGATGCAAGGCCCGAAAAACTATCCGACGTTCTGCCAATCCTGGAGAAGTATAAGGTTGGTCACGACGTTCTGCCTGCGCTCGGGTATCGTATTGTGTGGACTGGTTTGAGTGTAGAAGATGCACTGCTGGTAAAGAGTTAACTTTCGTTCCACTCTCAAGGATTTTAAGTTTTGAAGAGTACTCTCTTCATGCGCTTCTCCGTCAGCTGGGTTCTTCACTGCATGAGGTGGAGCTACCTCAAGTGCTTTATGCCTGATCGTGAACGTTTTGACAGGAGGCTTGTAAAGAAGGGGAGAAGGGCTGAGGAACAGGCAAAAAGAGAGTTCTCCTACATGAAAATCAGAAGAGGCAGAAATAGAGAGCTGTACTTTAAAAACTACACCCTCGTCGGCAGACCGGATTTTCTGACAAGAGAAGCAGTTCTTGAAATCAAGTCCGGTAGGCCATCTTATTCATATATACTTCCCGGTCTTATCCAGCTAAACCTTTACATGCTTATGGAGGGAAAAAGAACGGGTCTCCTGATCTTTATTGGCGAGAATACAAAAGTCATTCACGCCCGCTTCTCCACACATGCTGTAAGACAGGGTATGGCCTATTTCGATGCGCTGTGGGAGCACATACAAAAGGGAGTTATACCTGAAGGCCAGCCAGTATGCAACTCGTGCAGCTTTGCTCATGTGTGTGGTGGAAAGTATGTGGAAAGTCTTTGAAGAGAGAGCAGAGGAATACGACAGGTGGTACGATAAAAACAGAGACATCTTTAGAGCAGAGGTCAACTGTGTTAAAAGACTTATCAAAAAACCTTGTGTCGAAATTGGAGCAGGCACGGGCAGGTTTGCATTGGAGCTGAATGCAGTCGGTCTCGACATCTCAAAGGAGATGCTTAAAATTGCAAGAAGAAGAGGTGTGGAAGTTATAAGGGGGGACGCATCACTGCTACCCTTCAAGAGGGAATCCGTTGAGTGCTTTGTCATGATAGTCACGCTCTGTTTTCTCGGAAATCCCCAGAAAGCAATTGAAGAAGCGAGAGTTTGCCTTAAAAAGAATGGAAGCATAGTAATCTGCATAGTTCCGGCGGATTCCACACTGGGGGTAGAGTATGCCGAAAAGAAGAGAGACAGCCCTTTTTACTCTGTAGCTCACTTTTACAGCATCAATGAACTTGTAAAGCTTCTGGATAATTTTGAGATTACAGATATGAGCGGAATGGAAATAAAGGGTGAAAACGACTTTCTCTGTGTCAAGGCAGTGAAGAGGTGACGTGATGAATCCCGATATAAAGGACATTACCGAAGATAGAAGAAGTGGGTCATCGAGAATAGTTGAGAAAGCCCTCAGGTATCTCGAAAACCTCGATAGAGATGAGCAAATCGAGGCAGCGAAGCAGATAGCAATGGCACATCCAGGCATGGCAGGACTTGTCAATATAATGAGGCTCATAGAAACACATGATGCGAGAGTAATTCAGAGGAGGATATGTGAGATGAATGAAAAAGCCGGCCAGAAGCTTGCTGAGCTCGTCAAGGGAAAGAAAGTAGTAACCATAAGCAGAAGTCATATTGTGGAGAGAGGCCTGCACACCGCCAGAAAGGTCTTTGTGCTCCGCTCCGAGCCGGGTGGAGAGGGAATTGATGCATGCGAATTTTTGAGGGAAATGGTAAAATCAGAACTTGTGTGGGATGCAGAGATGGGATATGTCGTGATGAAGAGCGATGTGGTTGCCTGCGGAGCGGATGGAATATCAAAGGATGGTTTTGTGAACAAAGTCGGAACTCTGCCTCTTGCTTTAACGGCCAGGTATCTCAACAGACCGTTCTACGTTGTAGCTCCAAGCTACAAGGCTGGAAGACTAAAGGTTGTTGAACCATTCGAGTTTATACCTGCGGAGCTGGCAACACTGGTAACCGAGGATGGAATAACGGAGTGGTCTGATGTATCCTAAGCTTTCAAATCTGCTCTGCTGTAGAGGACTCTTACCTCTTCAGCTCCATACTTTTCGAGTCCTCTCGCAACATCCTCTATTGGATCCCTGCTGGTGGCATGCATCATGAAGTAGACTGGAAATTCCCACTCCTCTGGAACTTCTCTTTCCACAAGGTGAGTTATCTGTGGGATCTTTACAAGCTTTAGTGCCAGTTTCTCTGGATTATCTGTCTTCATTACCACCATACCGTTCTCCGAGAAGCCAATCTTCCTCTCTTTGAGGACTCCGCTGAAGTCTCTAACCACTCCTTTCTTTATCAGCTCCCCAATCAGGTCAACGAGTTCGCCTTCCGTGTATTCCTCAAACTTTGAAAAAGGTCGTTTGCAGACATCCAGACTCTCAAGTCTTCTGAGCATGGAAACTCTGAGGCCAAGCTCTTCAACCTTTGGAACCTCAAACTTCTCTAACCCCTTCTCGCTCCACGAGACTCCCTTTATAAGGTCATACTTCACGTCCATTTTGTAAATTCTTTTCGTCGGAAGAACAACGTAGTCGTTAACCCTGCATTTTCGCATCAACTCTTTTGTCTTTGTAAAAAGTTCTTCTTTACTCCTTGCCTTGACTGTGAACCACACGGAATAGTGCTCATGTTCTCTCCAGTAGTTGTGTTTGGGGTTTGTTGCGTTTATTATCTGGGCAACTTCTCTTATTCTGTTCTCTTTAACGGCTGCTCCAACGAGTGCCGCTCTGCACTCTGAGGAGAATGCCCTGTAATTCAGATTTGCACCGTAGCGCTTTATAATTCCTTTCTCCCTGAATCTCTTCACTCTTTTGATGACAGACTCTTCATCGAACCCCTCCCGCTCTGCAAGCTCTGCAAGTGGCTCTTCGCAGAGCGGAAGTCTGTACTGAATTGCCATTAAAAGCTTCACGTCATTTTCAAGCATTACGGCACCTCAGAACTGCATTTTTACGATGCTTTCGTCAATCTCTTTTTTTCCAGAAACGTAATCTTCTACAAGCTCCTCTACGAGCTTTCTTACCCCTTTCATATCTTCTTCTCTTACAAGCCTCCTGAACTCTGGATTTGCTGCAATCACAAAGTACAGCTTCATTCTGAGCCTCACTGGCACGTTGTTTGCCTTCATGTACTGCTTGAGATGATACATAGCTTTGAGGAAGTACAGAGTTTCCTCATCCTCTTCAAGCATCCTCCTGAACGAGTCCCTCACCCTTCTCGCTACAACACCACTCTTCCCCTCTGTTGTTACGGCAAAGCGAATTCCTTCAACCTCGCCCTCAAACGGTACAACAACTTCTGTTCGATTCGCATCATTTGCAAGATTTACGAGGGTTTTGTGCTTTTTTGCAATTTCCACAACGGTATCGTTAATTTCGAGACTTGGGATTGCAACTGTTACAAGATCGCTGCTGGCTATTAATTCTTCAAGTCTATCCCTGTCAAACGCATTGCCTTCAATCAGCTCGATTTTTCCCTTTTTTTCCAGTTCCTTCAGCTCGTCATTAAAGGCAAGGCTGAGGACCCTGACTGTAGCCCCTGCCTCCAGAAATTTCTTGGCCCTTGAGGCTCCAACTCCTCCTCCGCCTATTATAAGAATGTTTTTTCCCTCGAGTTCGAGGAACAGGGGAATTCTCATTAGCGTGGGGTTGGTGGGGGGTTAAAAAATATTTTCATTGAGGTCTGAATACAAGCGTGCAGTAGTCGTCGCCCATGGCCATGCAAGTGGTCTGCTCACCGTAAAACCTCTGATTGAGGATACCCTCAAGCAACCCCCATACATAACCGAATATCGTCCAGCAAACCGGTTGCTTTGCCGGCTCCTTCTTCAACCTCATATAGCCATCGGCCTCGAAGGAGTTCACCATTTTTATCACTATCTCATCGCCCATCTCCGCACTGATCTTACCCCATCCGAAACCCTCTGCCCATATCGCCAGCATGTTTTTTGCTATTGCAAAGGCCTTATCCGTTGTTAGCTCACCTCTTTCCCTGTTGTATCTTCTCCTGATTCCTTTTCCTGCTCTCAGTCCACCATTCTTTGCGGCATTTAAAATCAGACCTTTGGCTGCTGGCCCCACAATCTTTGTGATCTCCTGATAAAGGCCAGCCAGGAAAGTACTGTACATAGCTGCAACCTTTACTCTCTGTATAAATATAACCTCTCCATCTGAATATTCAAGAAAAACCTTGACTATTTCATCTCTCGTCCATCCGGTTATATCCTCACCAACAAGAACATCGAAGGGATCCAAACCACTCACCCCCTTAAAAGCTCCTTAACACTTTCACTCGCTCTTCCAAGCTCTAAAAGAACAAGTCCGAGATTTGCTTTGGGATTTGCCATCAGGACAAGTAAAGCCTTGCTTCCCGCACCGGTAGCGACGATTTTTCCGTCCTTGCCTTCCACTATAACTCTATCCGGAATGCCTTTCCCAAGCTCAGATGTTGCTGTTTCAGCAGCTCCAAGCATTGTTGCCGTCATCGCTGCAAAAGCCTCTCCGTTAACGTTTTGAGGAATATCAGCCGCTATGAGTAATCCGTCCCTCGAAACTATTGCTGATGCTTCAACATCTCCAACCGATTTTAAATCTTTCAGAACCTTTTCGAGCATCTCTCTAAGGCTCGTCATATCTACCACCTATTAAAAGCTTTAAAAGAGCTTCAAGAACGTCATAAACTCCTTCTCCGTTCTTTGCAACGGTTGGAATTATTAAAATGTCGTCTGGCAATGCCATTCTTTTTCTGATTTCCTCCGGAGAAAGAGCACCCGGCATATCCTGCTTGTTAGCAGCGATGACATAGGGAAGACCAAAACGTGTGGTTGCTTCAAGCATCTGCTTAGCCCGCGGGAAGGTTTTTGGCTGGGTGGAATCGACAACGAGTATCACACCCAATGCTTCCCTCCCCAGAACTTTAAGAAGTGGATCGAACCTCTCCTGCCCGGGAGTGCCGAAAATGTCTATGGAGAACCCCTTATACTCCACATGCCCGTGGTCTAACGCAACTGTAGTACCAAGCCTGTCAACTGAAACGGCTTTGTTTGAGATTGAATGAACAAAACTCGACTTTCCGGCATTGAAAGGTCCGGTAACAAGTATTTTGGGGATATATGCTCTCACGCCTCCCGGTCTTACGAGTCTGAAGAGCACGGCAACGTTCTCCACGTCAACCCAGTCAGCCTTCAGAATGCCATAGTAGTAACCAAGCACAACTCTGTGGTGGACTCCTCCAACAGTAACAACGGCATTCGACATGTCCTTGATTCTGTTAAGAACGCTTTCAGAGTATGGCCACGCAACAAAGCTGAAAACAAGTCTTGAACCGGAGTCTCTTGCCACTCCAGTCCAGCCTTCTGCGATACCGGCAAAGTCTTCGCCACATATATCGATCATCGCAGAAAGAGCTCCAACGACTACTAAATCGTTCTCCCGTAAGACCTTTCTTATAACCTCATCAAGCTCTGAAGGATTTGATGGATCCTTCACCACATATCTCTCTTCAGATGTAGAACCAACAAAGCCAGAATATGCGTCGATCATAGAGAAGTTCTGGAAGTCATCGAGCTCCCATCCAAACTCCCTGAATCTGTTTTTGACACTGGAAGAATTCATTGTAGACGTTACATAGGCACATCTATGCCCCTCTTCGAGGTTGGTGTAAAGAGTTTGCATTGCAAAGACATCTCCTTCAACCTCAGGATCTATATAGTATGTCAGAGTCTTACCCTTTGGCAGTCTTCCCAGTAACTCCTCGAGTACGGGAATTCCTATCTTCATGGTATCACAACCTTTCCATCTTCAATCACAAACTCTTTCCAGTCCGTTCTACTGGATGAGCTTATAAACCTGAAAAACCTCTTTTCCTCATCTTCTTTGAATTCAATAACTCCATTAAACAGCTGTTTTAGAGTCGTTGTTGTCTTGTCGTCATGCATGCCCTCCTCCACAACATAAACTCCTACGCCTCTCGCAGCCCTCAATCTGCTTGCAAGCACATGCAGAAATCTGAAAACTGTTTGGGGATTTAGATACATCAGAAGTGCAGAAATTGTATCAAAGGCGAGCAAAATATCTCTCACACCAGACCTCCAGTATTCCTCAAGAAACCCGTTGACCCTCACAGATATACCGGTTAAATCCATTATGGAGACCCTTTTTATCTTATCTGTGTCTGCAACATCCTCCATCATTGCTTTGGAGACACAGTCGATTATTCTGAAGTCGTCGAGGCCAACCTTTTCAAACCACTCCATCAGGGTCTCTGCCGTATCTTTTGTGGAAACATAAATCCCCCCGGCTCCGTTACTGACCTCTTCATTGAACAGGGTTCTGACGAAGGCAGACTTCCCAATTAAAGGTGGCCCGTACACCATCAGGTTACTGCCCTTGGGTATGTCAAGGTCAATGAAGCCAAGTTTCACCATAATAATTATAAGCAGAATTTGCACATATTTAACCTTTGCCCCTGATACGCTTTCTATGAATGACCCTTGTAGCAAGAAGACTGATCTCGAAAAACAGAATCATTGGAGAAGCAACCATAAGCTGGGTAAGAACATCGGGCGGGGTTATTGCAGCACCCAGAACGAAAAAACCGACATAGATATGTCTTCTGTAGTAAGTCAGCGTTGAATATTCAACAATTCCATTACCTACCAGAAATGTCATGATGATTGGCATTTGAAAAACGACGCCGAACACCACGAGCATGAGAACAATGAAGTTTATGAACTCGGATATCGTGTAGTATGCAAGCACACCCTGACTCTGGGCAGTCTGGTAGAGAAATTTCATGAACAGGGGAAGCATTATCATATACCCGTAAGCAACGCCGAGAGAGAAAAGGAAGATGGATACAAGGCCATAGCGTACTGCAGCACCCTTAGTAATGCTGATGTTATCAAGTATATCTGTCCTTTCTTTCAAAGTTCTGTATACAAGATATATCAGATATGGCAGGACAGCAGCGATTCCGAGATTCAGAGATATCTTCAGTTTAAGAATCCAGCCTTCGAGAGGTGAGGTATATATCAGGCGCGCTCCTTTCGGCAGCATGTCGGCTTTTATTTTCTCTATAAGAGGATCAGCTATGAAAGTAAAGGAGAGAGCCCATGCAATTGCAATAAGTACAAAGATTCTGACGAGCTTCCTTCTCAGAGTAAGCAGAATCTCTGCTGCATCGCTTGCAGTAAAATCTGCCATTGCAGGTTGTTAGGCAGCGGGTATTTAAATTTGGTCATACCCCCAAACGTTCGCAATGAAGTGACAGCAGTGGGTTAAGAGGCCTCCATGCTGCAAGCGAATTCTGGAGCAATCTCGTGAAGAGGGCAAGATTTTACGAAAGCTTGGAAAAGAGCTAAATATCTATATTTTTAGCCTCTTTTGAGTGCTCCATTATGTATTTCCTTCTTGCATCGACATCCTCTCCCATAAGAATCGTGAACAGGTGCTCTGCAAGTTCTGCATCTTCAAGTGTTACCTGAATCAGGTAGCGGTTCTGAGGATTCATTGTTGTTTCCCAGAGCTGCTCAGGATTCATCTCACCCAGACCCTTGTATCTCTGCACTTCTGCCTCACCTAATCTGTCGAGCAGGTTATCCAGCTCTCGGTCTGAGTAGGCGTAGTAGATTTTTTTGCCCTTCTTAACCCTGTAGAGGGGTGGTTGGGCTATGTAGAGGTAGCCATGCTCGATGAGCGGTCTCATGTACCGGTAGAAGAATGTGAGAAGAAGAGTTCTTATATGTGCTCCGTCAACATCGGCATCTGTCATAATAATAACTCTTCGATACCTTGACTTGGTTATATCGTAATCCTTTCCGATTCCGGCTCCAATGGCAGAAGCTATGGCTTTAATTTCCTCATTTCGCAGAGCTTTCACCATTCCTGCTTTTTCAACGTTTATTATCTTGCCCCTGATAGGCAGGATCGCCTGAAAAGTTCTGTCTCTTGCCTGTTTTGCTGAACCGCCAGCAGACTCCCCTTCAACAATGAAGAGTTCCCGCTTTGCTGAGTTTCGAGAGGAGCAATCTGCAAGCTTACCGGGGAGGGTTATTGAGATTTCGCTCTTTCTTCTTACTATTTCCCTCGCCTTTCTTGCAGCCTCTCTTGCCCTTCTTGCCACGACGCACTTCTCTATTATTTTGTTTGACTCATTTGGATGCTGCTCAAGCCACTGCAGCATTTCTGAATAAACTATTGACTCGACAACAGTCTTGACTTCGCTGTTTGTAAGCTTTGTTTTTGTCTGGCCTTCAAACTGCGGATCAGGGACTTTAACTGAAACGATTGCGGTTAAACCTTCCCTTATGTCTGTACCGCTGAGAGGCTCGAACTTCTTCACGTTCTTCCTTCCAAACTCGTTTATCGCTCTCGTAAGACCAGCTCTGAATCCGGCAGCATGGGTTCCACCTTCAATGGTGTTTATATTGTTTGCAAAGCATAAGATGTTCTCTATTTCTGTGTCCGTAAACTGAATTGCAACTTCAGCGATTATTCCGTTTTTCTCTGCGGAAAAGTGCACAACATCATGCAGCTTCGACTTGCTCTTATTGAGCTTTTCTACATAGCCCTTGATTCCTTCCTCAGAGTAAAAATCCCTGACCTCTCCTGCTTTTTCATCAACAAGCCTTAGCTTTACCCCTCTGTTGAGATATGCAAGTTCCTTCAGCCTTTGAGCAACGATATCTTCTCTGAATACAGTTGTCTCAAATATTTCTTCATCTGGCTTGAACCTTATCGTTGTTCCCGTTTCTTCCGTTTCTCCTATCACCTGAAGAGGTGTGAGCGGTAAGCCTCTTGAGTACTTCTGGTAGTACACCTTCCCATCCCTTTTGACCCAGACCTCGAGCCACTCGGATAGAGCATTAACAACTGAAAGTCCAACGCCGTGCAGCCCCCCAGCAACTCTGTAAGCCTTTTTACTGAACTTGCCCCCTGCGTGAAGCTTTGTTAGAACAACCTCAACTGCTGGCCTGCCGAGCTCATGCATCTCTGTCGGAATTCCCCTCCCATCATCTTCAACACTTGCAGACCCATCTTCATGCAGGTTAACTGTTATATTCCTGCAGTAGCCTGCAAGAGCCTCATCTATGGAGTTATCCACTATCTCCCAGAGCAGATGATGGAGTCCTCTAATTCCAACACCACCTATGTACATCCCCGGCCTTTTTCTTACCGCCTCGATATCACCCAGAACTTCAATCTGCTCGGCTGTGTAGTTCATACCCATCACTTATTTCTTAGTTACAGTGAACCTCAAACTCTTCATACCACTCCCGGGTCCAAAAGCTGCTGAATTTTCCACACTTTGTTTTGTTTTACCCTGTAGATAAACTTTTCTACAAAATTAAGCCTTTTTCAGGGGCTGTAATAAGCTCTGCACGTTTTTTAGCTCCGGTATATATCATAACAGCCTCCCTCACGAGCTTTTCCATGCTTTCAAGCCCTCTGCCCAGCTTGACATTCGGGCAGTCTGTGGTGATGTAAACGTAGAACTCCTCTCCCTCGTACTCGTAAAGAGCCTCTTCCTTGCCCTTCTTTCTTACGAGAAACGGGTATAGCTTGCAGGCTACCGGCTTCCTCTCACCCTGTAAGGAGCAGAGATTGCCAGACTGGAATGGACATCTGTTTCCAATTCTCTTTATGTAGTATCTTCCTGTCTTCTCCTCAACCAGGCCGGTGGGTCTTAGCTTCAGATACTCGTAGAACGTCAGTTTAACTCTATATTTGTGGCAGCAAATACCGCATGCGTTGCAGTGCCATGAAGCTACACGAGTCCATGGCACATACATGATTGTACTGCTGCGAGGAGGAGCTTAAATTTTATCTTTCTTCAAAACCCTCGTACCATCTTTGTATCCAACTACAACTCCATCTATCAGTTTGGAGCAGAATATTCCACATTCCACAACCCCGGGAATGCGGTTTACTGACCTTTCCAGCTCTTCAGGATCCCCTATTTCTCCGAAGTCGCAGTCGAATATAAAATTCCCGTTATCTGTAACCACAGGCCCCAGTTTTCCAGTTCCAGTCCTTAAAGCGGGTTTTCCTATTTCAGACAGCTTTTTTTCCACAAAGCCGCATGCGAAGGGGAGAACTTCAACAGGTACACACATGCTGAGCTTTTCCACAATCTTTAATGAGTCGATGATTATGTACACCTCATTTGAGGCAGAAGCTACGATTTTTTCCCTCGTTAAAGCCCCTCCCCCTCCTTTTATACAGTTAAAATCCTTATCAACCTGATCGGCTCCATCAAAACAGACGTCGAGTTCCGGATACTGAAAGAGGTCAACCATTCTGATTCCATTTTTAAGAGCGAGAATGTGGGATTGATACGAAGATGGCACACCGTAAACAACCATCTCTTCCTCCTTTATCCGATTCCCCAGCTCTTCAAGAAAAATCTTTACAGTTGTGCCACTGCCAATCCCTATCACGGACTCGTTTTCTACCATTCTCGCTGCCTTCTTTGCAGCATTGGCTTTTCCCTTCGAGACGTCAGCATTCATCAAACCACCTTTTCAGACCGTTCAGGTCTATCCTTGCCGTTGAGTCAAGGCTTAATGGAGTTACTGAAACCTTTCTGTTTCGAATAGCGTGCAAGTCCGTACCTTCCTCTGCATCTCCTGTTTCAATCCCGTCAATCCAGTAGTACCTTCTCCCTCTTGGGTCGAGCCTCTCCTCTATTCTTGTCATGTACAGTCTTCTTGCAAGCCTTGTGAATTCAATACCGCTGCATTCTGATGGTACATTTATGTTGAAGACGTCAACACCCTCGGGCATACCCTTCGAGAGTATTGCTTCTGCCATTTTTCTGAGGATGGATTTTGCAGTCGAGAAGTCGTATGGTTTGAACACAAACTCAAATTTATCCGTGTCAGGCACTTCAAGTGAAATCGCAATTGCAGCACTTCCCTGCGTTGCCGCTTCGAGAGCAGCGCCAACGGTTCCAGATGTGGTTACTGCCTCAGTGGATATGTTCTCCCCCATATTTATCCCGGATACAACAAGATCAGGAATTTCACCAATTATTTTGTGAATTCCGATTATTACCGCATCCGTTGGTGTTCCATCGATGGCATAAGCGGTTATGCCATTTGCACTCACGTTGGAAACCCTGATTGGCTCCATTATAGATATGCTCCTGCCAACACCGCTCTTCTGGATTGCAGGAGCGACAACGAAGACTTCACCAAGGTCTTTAAGTGCCTCATAGCTCGCCTTCAGCCCGGCAGAGTAAAGACCATCGTCATTTGTTATGAGTATCTTTGGCATTGCTATGAATTTAACCTCGGAGGGAAAAAGGTTTTTGATTTGTAGCTGAAAGGAACTCAACGTCTGTGAACATCTTCTTCATTGCTTTAACAAGCCCCTCTATTCTCAGCCCTTCTATCCCCTCAATTTCCACATTAACCTTATCACCGGAGACTCTGACCCTCACTCTTCTCTCTCCCACGAGATCCAGAATAAGTTCTTCTGCTCTCTCCACCTTTTTAAGTGTCTTGAAGTCTATCCTGCCGGATATCCTTGTTGCAAGGCAGGAGTTCGACGGCCTGTTGTAAAAGGAGAGACCGAGATTCTTTGCAATCTGCCTTATTTCCTCCTTGGTAGAGCCCGCCTCCATCCAGGGGCTAATTATCCCCTCTTCCTTCAAAGCCCTTAGTCCCGGCCTTTGCTCGTTCAGGTCGTCTAAGTTTGTGCCATCTGCAACTACCAGAAAACCACTTCTTCTCGCCACCTCCTTAATACACTTCATTATCGCCTTTTTGCAGATGTAGCACCTTTCAGGTGTGTTCTCGAATACTTCCGGAGGCAGGTCAACTTTTATGGTTGTATGAGGTACGTTTACTTCTCTGGCAGCCCTCCTTGCATTCTTTACATCTCTTTCAGAGGTGAATGGAGTTACTGCAGTTATAGCAAGGACATCCGCCCATCTTTTGCAGAGTGCTGCAAGCGTGGCGCTATCAACCCCTCCTGAGAGAGCAATGGCTATCTTTCTGCCTGTAATTTTCTTCAGAACATCAAATTTCGAGTGCATCTCCCATCACAGCTACGTTTGTGGTAAACGATACGGCTGAAAGCCCGGTTTGTTTACATATCTTTATGGCAGAGTCAAGAATTGCAGCCTTGGATGCGATGAGGGGAACTCCCGCTCTTACACACTTCATTGCTATTCCCCTCGAGATTCTGCCTGAGAAGAGAAGGAAGGTTTTGTTGAGTTCAATTCCTTTCTTTACACACATGCCCACTGCCTTATCAACAGCATTGTGCCTTCCTATATCATATGCTCTCGCCTCCAGCCCTCTCTTGCTTACAATTACAGCAGTATGATAACCTCTCGTTCTTCTGTACTCTTCCGTTTCCAGATATGTCAGGGAATTTCTTACTTCATTCACGCCAAACTTCTCGCCAGCAACTACTCTGCTTAGACCTCCCTCAAATCCTACAGTTCCCGATGAGGTTACTGTTATATCTGCAAGCAATTCCACGCTGTCCGAATCTGAAATGGAGATTCTGACATTTTCAGGGTCACCAATACCTTCAGTCACAACAAATCCGAGGACGAGTTCTTCGAGATTTACGGGCGTGCAGGCAAGGCTGAATGTTATCCCGTCTATACTAATCTTCACGTGCCTTTCTACAGCAAACTCCAACGTTTTTCCTATAGGGATGACATTCATCAGAGATAGTCTATTGCAATTTCTTAAGGCTTGCGGGTCATTGAAGCGTTGATTTGAGGGTATGGTAAAAAGGAATATAATCTAAAAGGATTCTTCTTTGGAGAGCTGGGCGCTGAAAGATCAATGGTTGATGAAAAACACTCAGGCAGAAATTTTCAGAGTAATTTTGAACGAGACCTGGGGAAAGGTGGATGGATACTGTTTTCTGGGTAATTATTGTTTAGAAAAACTGATGTTAATTCGTAATGTTAATTTCAGTTGCCTGTGGCCAACAAGTTTCTAACAAGTTTATTAAACTCAAAAACAATCCATTTCTGTGGAAGTTGTTATAGTACGCTACGGTGAAGTTGCTCTCAAAGGAAGACTAAGAAAGCGATTTGAGGACATACTTGTCGGCAACATCAGGAGGGTAATGAAGCGGGAAAGGCTCACAGGCAAAATAGAAAGAGAGTGGGGCAGAATCTACATTCATCCTGCTAACAAAGCAAAAAAAATTGCAGAAAGAGTAGCAAAAGTGTTTGGAGTAGTATCAACGAGTCTGGCAACAAGATGCAGTGCGGACATCAACGAAATTGCGAAGCTAAGCGTTAAGGTGGTTGAAGATATGGACTTCAACAGTTTTGCAGTGAGAGCAAGAAGGGCAGGAGAACATAATTTCACATCCATGGATGTTGCAAGGGAGGCGGGAAAAGCAATAAAAGAGATAACCGGAGCAAAAGTCAACCTGAATAACCCGGATGTTGAAATCTATGTTGAAGTCAGGGACGAAAATGCATACATCTACACCGAAATTTTCAGAGGATATGGTGGTCTGCCCGTAGGAACGCAGGACAGGGTTTTTGCCATTGGTGAGCTCGCTGCGTGGTATGCATTGAGAAGGGGTTGTGACGTCGATGTTGACAGTCAGGAGGTTGCAGATGCGATTCTGCCCTACGCCTGCTATCGCAGTGTTGGCGTTCACAGCCTTCAAGGCAGATCCAAGGAGAAACTCATTTCCGCATTTGAGCTTGGTTATCCGGCCATATTCTCTCCCATAATGGCTCACGAACTTCCAGATTACCTTGAAATTCTGAAAGCAAGAAAGATGCCTGTTTTTATGCCCCTGCTCCCGTTCACGCATAGGGAAGTTGAAGAAAAAAGGAAAGAGCTATTTCCATGAAAATCCAGATATTCGGCGCTGGAGCGATCGGATGCCTCTTCGGGTATATGCTACAGAAAGCAGGTTACGATGTTATCTTCATAGCAAGAGGGAGACAGCTTGACGCCCTGAAAAAAGGGCTGAAGATTACAGGACTTGTTGATGATGAAATCGAAATCAATGTTTGTGGTAAAGCATGTAAAGCAGACTTAACGTTTGTTACAGTGAAGAGCTACGATACTGCTGTTGCAGCCAGAGAACTCGAAGGAAGAACGGCAATTGTCTGCAGTGTTCAGAACGGAATAGGGAATGAGGACATTCTTGCAGAGAAGATAGATTGCGTTGTTGGAGGTGTCACTACTTATGCTGCAAATATCGTTGAATACGGGAAAATATGTTATACAGGTAAGGGTGTAACCTTCCTCGGTGACTGGAAGGGAGAAGGAGAGAAAACGGTTGCAGAAATTTTGAAAAGGGCTAAAATGAATGTGGAGATTGAAGAAAACATACGCAGAAAGAAATGGGAGAAAGCCATCGTAAATTCCGTCATAAATCCTCTAACCGCTTTATTACGAATCGAAAATGGCAAGATTGTGGAAATCGAAGAGATATGGAGTATAGCTCAGACAATAGCAAGAGAGGGGGAGAGAGTAATGAAGGCAATGGGCTACGATTTCGATGCTGTAAGTGCCGTTAGGGAGGTGGCAATAAAAACGGCAAAAAACAGGTCTTCAATGCTACAGGATGTTGAAAAGTGCAGGAAGACAGAAATAGAGGCAATAACTGGAGAGATAGTAAGAAAGGCAGAAAAGCTGAACATCTCAACGCCTGTCAACGAGCTGATGCTGAGACTTGTGAGGGGGCTGGAACGCTCGATTGCTTTTAGCAACAGGGATTTTAATTTCGAATATTAGTATTAAAAAAATTCTTAATAAAGAACTGACACGTCATGGCAAAAAGCTTTAAAACCTTCAGCAGATGTGATACTGGTGTTCGGGATGCAGGCAGATGTTCCAGTGAAGGACATAATGACAAGAGAAGTTTGCACGGGAACTCCAGATGAAACCATTTTGAAGGCGGCAAAGAAAATGCTTGAATTTGGAGTGGGAAGTGTTGTGGTCGTCGAAGGTACCAAGCCCGTCGGTATAGTCACCGAGAAAGACCTGCTTGAAAAAGTTGTAGCAAGAAACAGGGTCCCGTCAGAAGTTTCCCTCAAAGATATTATGAGTTATCCGATTATCACTGTTAAACCCATAACCTCTGTTAGAGAAGCCGCAGACATCATGCTCAGAAGAGGAATAAGACGTCTTCCAGTTATAGATGGTAGAGATCTGATCGGGATAGTCACGGATACTGATATCCTCAGTGTCAGTCTCGAAATAGGCGAGCTTCTTGGTCTTGTTAGAGAGCGTTCTTTTGGCTCTCTCAACTTCGTGGAGGAGTTACCTGGGAAATGCGAGAAGTGCGGGCGTATTTGTGAGAACCTGAAAGAAGTAAATGGCATGAGACTCTGTGAGGACTGTGCTGATGCCTTTGGCGATTAGGCCAGGGGTGTGTTGATGAGAAGGAAAGATGTTTTCTCAGGTGGCAAGAGGGGAGATAATTTCAGGAAAGCTAAGAGAAAACAGCTCAAGCCCGGGACTATAATGGATGTTGCAACAAAGGACGTTGTTGCAATACCACCAACATCGACGATAATGGCTGCCGTAAAGGCAATGGATTCATATGGCTTCAGACGCTTGCCGATAGCTGATGCGGGCACGAAGAGGCTTGAAGGTATAATGACCGCAACGGATATAATAAGCTTTTTTGGTGGAGGAGACAAGCACCTTATAGTTGAGGAAAAGTATGGTAACAACCTTCTCGCTGCTGTTAACGAAGAAGTGAGGGAAGTTCTGGAGAGGAACGTTATTACTGTGGACTTCACAGCATCTCTCGAGGAAGGACTTGAAGTTATACTGAGAAGAGGGGTTGGTGGCTGTCCTGTTGTTGATAGGGAGGATAGAGTTGTTGGGATAGTCACCGAGAGAGACTATCTGGAGTATCTTGCAAGGATGAACGTGAATGGGGAGGTTACCGGATACATGTCCCGGGCAGTTATAACAGCGAAACCTGAGAGCAGTATAAGGGATGCGATGAGAACAATGATTTCCAGAAAGATAAGGAGACTCCCTGTGATAAAGGATGGTGTGCTTGTAGGCCTGATAACTTCTTCAACTCTCGTCAGGTTCTTCAGCGGTGAAGCTTTCAGGAGCATTATTACGGGAGATGCCAGTGACGTTCTGGAAAAACCTCTCAGTTACCTGCTGTCAAACGGGAGCATTCTTGAGTACCCGGAACCTCTGACTCTTGGTCTTGATACAGCCATGAGTGAGGCTGCAAGGAAGATGATCGAGGGAAACCACGGTGCGGCGCTCATAGTCGGCAACGGAAGGCTTGAGGGAATACTGACTGAGAGAGATGTTGTCAGATTTATCTACAGAGCAAGATGAAATTTGTTGCAGAAGCTCTGGGTCTTTCAGAGTCAGCGGCAAGAAAGCTCGAAGAAAGAAGTATTCTTCGCAAAGCTGTAATCAATCATCCTTTTTTTCAGGATATAATTAACGCTTATGCTCTTGAGAAGAAGTTTGGAGGTTATGAGGATGGCACCTTTGTAGCAAAAACCGTCAACGGTCTTGAGGTTGTCAGAGGTTACCCGAAGATAAGGCGGGCTTTAACCCTGTATCCAACGCTGAAAAAGCATTTTAGCGGTGAGGTCGCTCTGGAAGAGAAGATGAATGGCTACAACGTGCGCATTCTCCAGTTCGGAAGAAGAATCTATGCAGTGACGAGAAGGGGCTTTGTCTGTCCGTATACGACCGAAAAAGCAAGAATTATATTTGATACAGATTTTTTTCGTGACAATCCTGAATTAATGCTTTGCTGCGAAGGAGTTGGCGAGGAGTCGCCCTTTGTTCCCAAACCCGTCTATGGCAAAAAAATAGATTTTTATGTTTTTGATATAAGGGAAAAAAGAACGAATAAGCCTTTGAGTATTGAAGACAAATCAAAAACGGCGGAAGAATATGGGTTGAAGCTCGCACCAGTTCTGCAGATAGTCGATGCAGAACATGCACACGAAGCCGTTGCCGATGAGATAAAGAAGCTGGGAAAGAAAGGAAGAGAGGGTGTTGTTGTTAAAGATGTGAACATGAAACAACCACCGGTTAAATACACTACAAGCCAGTCAAACTGCGCTGATTTAAGTTACGCATTCCGCTACTTCAACGAATACGCAAAGGATTTTATGATTTCAAGAATCGTGAGAGAGGCATTCCAGAGTCTGGAGTTTGGAGATGACAGTGAAGCTTTTAAGAATCGCTGTCTTCGCCTCGGGGAGTCAATACTCAGGTCGATGGTGGAGAGCATTGAGGATGTGAAGAGGAGGGGAAGAGTTGCCGAAAAAATGAGACTTCGATTCTATAACCTTGACGTCTTTGAGCTCTTCAGAGAGCACATAAGGAGGATGGGGGTTGATGCAAGATTCTCTGAGCCTGTGGAGGAAGATGGATATGTCGTTTTTATGGAGAGGCCCATGATGAGTACAAGCGATAAGATTGCCAGCCTTCTCAAAGGGGGATTCTGGTGATCTCCGCTGGCATAGATGCTGGAACAAAGAGCTACGAAATATTCTGGCTTGATGATGACGGAGCTGATAAAATAACTTTTCCAACCGAAGAGGTCAGGGAGAATCCGGGATGCATTGTCAATGCACTTGAAGAGATCAAACCCGATGTTGCCGCTGGCCTTTCAGGTTACGGGTTGCCTGTTAAAGCATTTCAGGAGTTGAATGAAGAGGACATTTCTCTCATGACGTTGAGCTTCGATTTACCCTCACTGGGACTCAGAGAGGTTGTGAATATCCTCAAAACAAAAAAACTCCCTGTTTATACAATTCCTGCAGTCATCCACCTGCCAACCGTCCCAGCGTGGAGGAAGATAAACAGAATTGACATGGGAACTTATGATAAGTTATGTTCTGCCATTCTTGCACTGTATGAGCTATCGCAGGACGGTATTGAAAACTTCGTTCTGGTGGAGGCCGGCTTTGGTTTCAATGCATTCATATCCGTCAGAGGGGGAAGAATAGTTGACGGAATTGGTGGAACTTCAGGCTTCCCTGGCTATTCCTCTTCGGGCTGTATGGATGGTGAACTGGCTTATCTTCTCAGAGAGTTTCCCAAATCCCTGCTTTTCAGAGGAGGGATCTCAGAGCTCGATGTTTCTGAAAAGGAGAAGATGGAGTGGCTTGCAGAATTTACGCTGAAGGGTGTGAGAGCTGCAGAAGTAACTGCAAGATCAAAGACAGTCGCAGTATCCGGGAGAATGTTTGAGAACAGATACTTCTTTGAAGAATTTAACAGACTTGCCTCTGAATTCGGTTATGAGGTCAGAGGGGTGAGAGGCTTTGGAACTGCGAAGCAATCCGCAGAGGGTGCGGCTATTGCTGCAAACGGCATAGCTGGAGGAAGGTTCAGTGGACTTGTTAAACGCACGGGGATTCTGGATGCGAAAGGGACGGTTTTTGATTATCTGACACCTGAGTTCAGAACCAGAATAGTAAGTATATTTTAGCGATATTTTAGCGAAGCGGTTGGATATTTGCTATTTTATTAAAAAGTCTTTTTCATTCCAGCATTTCATCCATCAAACTCCACAAAGGTTAAATATATCTTTGTGCTCATTATTATTGTTGTTAGGATTACTTGTAGGTGATCGAAAATGTTTAAGGGAGCGCTCAAGAAGCTTTCAGGCTCAACAGAGGATAAAAAGAATAAAAAGAGGAAAAAGAGTAGAAAGAAGGAGGAAGAGGAGTTTGACGAAGAGGTAGTTGAAGAAACTGAAGATATCGAAGATGAAGAGAGTTTTGGCGGGTTTGAAGGTGCAGATATCGAAGATGAGGAAGAAGATGAATTTGAAAAATCCGGGAAGATAAGTGAACTGGAAACAAGACTGAAAGACCTTGAAAATGACGTTGGTCTGTTCTCATCCAAGCTCAACACCATAAAAGCAGAAAATGAGGAAATTGGAAACAGGCTTGCTGAAATCGAAGAAAACGTAAGAAAACTTCTCGGTATTTATGAGATGGTCACGGAGGGGATAAATCCATTTGCTACAGAGGTTATGGGAGATGAAGACGGGTTTGGTCTTTTCAGTGCTGTAAACAAGGATAAACCAAAAGAGGACGTTCCAGAGGAACTTGTTTCGAAGGACGCTGAGAGCTTTTTTGAGGATATAGATGAAGAGGTAGAGGAACCCATTGCCGCTCCGGTGGAAGAAACTTCCAGTACTGGAGATGAAGGTGGCGAGTCTCCTGAAGAGAAATTCATGAGGCTTAAAAAAGAGCTTGAGCAACAAAATACACAGGAAGTACAGGAAGAAGCGCCCCAGATCGACTTTGACGCTGAGCTCAATCAAGAAGAACCTAAGGATATCTACGAAGAACCCGCTCAACCCGCTTATGAAGCTTATGAGGAGCAGTCTCCTGTTCAGGTTGAGAGGAAGAGCGTCTCCGGTCCGTATCTGAAAAAACTCAGGAGGGATTATATATCGGATATACTTGTGCTGAAGTGGCTTGACTACCTTGTTACGACATTTGGGATAAAGAGGATGGCAGAACTGCTTGATTTCTATGTTGATATAGGCTGGATAAGCAGGGAAGTGAAGGAGTTTATGATAAATTGTTCCCGTGGTTACACACTGAGAGATATGCAGTTTGGCAATGAAGATATGATGGACAGCATGCCAACTCTCAGAGACCATATGAAATCTCTGATATTCATCTCCAAACTGAGCGGGGAGGAAATCAAGATAGAAGATATAGAAAAGGCTCTCAGGGAAATTGAAGAACTTGAAAGAGAAGTAAATGACTCGATACCTGTGAGCGACCATGGGGCTCTCGACATCGGCTGCTAGTGTCATATTGCTGGTTGCGATAGTTTTTTCAGCAAGTGTTCTGTTCAACACAATCAATGCAACACAGAACATAGCCCGGCGTGCGCAGATAGAAAAAGGAGATATTGAATATGAGCAACTTCATACCCACATGGAAATTCTCAATGTCACTTACAACTCAACTCTAAGCATCCTGAATATAACTGCCAAAAATGACGGGAGCGAAGAAATAGTTGTCGGTGAAATGGATGTTCTGCTGGATGGACAGATATACACCCAGAACGTCACGTCAGTTAAGGTAAATGGTGTTGTAGTTAGTGTCTGGCTCCCCGAAGAAACTGCAGTAATCAATGTGAGTGTTTCATATCAGCCATCGAGGGTGAAGATAGTGGCTCAAAACGGCGTCTCAGCATACTGGGAGGGATGATATGGCCTCTGCATCTGCCAGTCAGATAGTGTTGTTTATTGCTGCCCTTGTTATATCCTCTGCTGTAGCTGCGGTCATGATGAACACGGTTGGCGAACTCTCTGGAGTTCTGAGCCAGAAAAACAGGGTTCTCGTTGAGAGCATCAAGGATGATATAACCATAATAAATGACCCGGGGAACATTACTACGAATCCTCTCAAGATATATGTGAAAAATACAGGACTTTCTACGATACCCATTGATAAAAAACTTGTTGATGTGCTTGTTGATGGTGTTTACCAGACGAACTACTCAATTTCATCTCTCTCCGGAAACACTGAGTGGGAGCCGGGAGACGTTGTTGAACTTGATATAAATGTTACTTTGAGCTCCGGCTCGCATACAGTGAGAATATATGTAAGGGGCACAGCGTGGGATGAACTCAGATTCAGGGTCTGATAAGTCGTTAATTCTCTGAAACCAAGAATATTACGCATTTTCAGTCCATCATTATGACAGAAACCTTTATTAATTTAGATGATAACTATGATAATAGTGATGTTAATTATCAGGAGGTGTTGGATTGTACTCTATCGATCTTGAGAATAGAGACCAGTTAAATGAGAAACTTGGGGGTGGATTGCCAGAAGGGGCAATCGTCCTTATAGAGGGCAGATACGGTGCCGGGAAAAGTGCTTTAACCCAGCGCATGACTTATGGGATTTGCGAGGCAGGATATAAAGTTACCCTCGTTTCAACGGAGTTGACAATAAGGCAGTTTCTGACTCAAATGCACTCTCTTACATACAACCGGATAGAGACGCATTTGCTAAACGAAAGGATGCTCTTCCTCTATGCAGATCTTGGAAGATTCAGGGGAAAGCGTGAGCTCCTCAAGAGAATGATGGAAGCGAAGGTGATGTGGAAAGCAGATGTTGTGGCAATAGACACATTTGACGCAATTTTGAGGAACGATGTGACCTTTGATGATCTCGTAAAGCAGGAAAAAGGAAGAAGCGCAGCACTTCAGATTATATCTTTCTTTAGGAACATGATAGGAAAGGGCAAGTCTATCATAATTACAATTGACCCAACAAATCTCAGCGAGGACGTCTTGAGCCCATTCAGAGCAATCGCTGATGTTTACCTTGAGATAGAGATGATGGAGGTCGGGAATGAAATCAGGAGGAGTATAAACGTCAAAAGGTTTGCGGGGATGGGTGAGCAGGTAGGAGATAAGATCGGCTTCTCTGTCAGGAGCGGTATCGGTATCGTTATAGAAGCAAGAGCAATAGTGTAAGATTTAATTTATATAAAAGTGAGTTGGGGTTTATGGCGGCGACAAGACTTCAGCCGGAGCTCAAGAATCTTGCTTACAGATATTCTCACTTAAAGGACCACCTCATCAGCTTCAAGAGAATTACCGGGAAATACCCGGTTTATAAAGAAACCCTCACAGATGAAGACAAGAGAAATCGCCGCCCCAACCTCATATACCCCATAGGTGACATGCTATTTGCCCACATCTGGGGTGAAGGAACTCAGGAGACAAGATATTATGTTATAGAACCCCGGCTGAATGAGGAGGAAAAAAGAGGATACAATGTTGTACTTGAACTCGTGCTTGAACGGTCTGTTATGGAGGAATCTCCTGCATCGGATGAGGAATTTACAGACCTGATTGAAGAGATTTTGAGGGACTCGGTTGTGATAAAAGGAAAGAGTAGGTCGGGAATAGGATCAATACTGAACCGTTTCGTCAAGTTTAACAGGAAAATCGAAGTTACGAGAGAGACCTACGAAAAATTTCGCTACAGGTTGAACAGGGACATCATAGGCATGGGTCCAATCGAACCTCTGATGAGAGATAAGTACTTTGAGGACGTCCATGTGATAAACAGGCAGATAACGTACGGAGTACACAAGTTTTTTGGAATGGTGAGAACAAACGTGAAGTGGGATAGTGATGAGGAATATGAGCGTTATCTCAAGTCTCTGGGTGAAAGACTTGGCAAACCGATAAGTGATGCCCATCCGATAATAGATGCAAGACTGCCAGATGGTTCACGTCTTAACCTTATCTACAGTGATGATGTTTCATACCGGGGGTCATCCTTTACAATCAGGAAATCCAAAGACGTGCCCATCTCTGTCACGCAGCTCATCAAATGGGGAACTCTAACACCGACGCTTGCAGGCTATCTCTGGCTATCGCTTGAGAATGATATGAGCCTGATTGTAGCCGGTGAGACTGCAAGTGGTAAGACTACAACGCTTAACGCAATTCTGCCATTTATTCATCACGATGCAAAGATCTACACAGTCGAGGATACACCAGAGGTTATACCCCCTCACAATGCATGGCAGCAGATGGTTACCAGGGAGAGTGAAGAGGGCAAGGGCGGAGTTACGATGTTCGATTTGCTGAAAGCAGCACTGCGTTCGAGACCTAACTACATAATAGTTGGTGAGGTCAGAGGTGCAGAGGGTCTGATTGCCTTCCAGGCCATGCAGACAGGTCACCCAACGATGTTCACATTCCATGCCGCAACTGTTGAGTCTCTCATTCAGAGGCTATCAAGCGACCCGATCAACGTTCCACTTGCTTTCATGGGAAACTGCAACATAGCTCTGTTTCAGAACTACATAAAGGGCAAGGGCGTCAGGAGAGTTACAAGCATTCACGAAATTGAAGGATTCTCCAAGCAGTTCAACGGTGTTGTAACAAGAGAGGTATTTGAGTACGACTACGTTGAGGACAAAATAATCTTCAAGGGCTTTGCTAATTCGTACATTCTTGAAGAAAAGATAGCTGAAAAAATGGGACTTCCTGACAGGAGGCAAATTTACAATATACTGGAAGAAAGAGCCAGGATTCTGGAAAGAATGGTTCAGGAGAGGATATTCGACTATTACGAAGTTAACGACTTGCTCAAGTCTTACAGGATCAATGGAATTGAGGGATTGCCGTTCAGCATATACTGAGGTGAGGATATGGAATATGCAGACATCTTCAGGATGATCGGGATAGATGCAAGGGAATACTTTACGAGATTTGCATTGCCTCTTGTTGTAATTTCTTTCATCTCAAGTTTACTGTTCTACTATCTTTTCGCTCCGTTTGTGGGCAGCATGTCTTTTATATTCACACTGCTCCCTCTTTTCGGTATTCTTCTTGCCCTACTTTATCCAAAGGTTGTTGCAGATAAGAAGAGGATAGAAATAGACCAGAATCTTCATCTGTTTATCACGCATATCGGGGTTCTCTCAACTGCTGAGGTGGACAGAGTCGGTCTTTTCGAAAAAATAGGTGAAAAAAAAGAGTTTGAGGAGCTGGCAAATCAGGCCAGAAAAATAGCAAAGCTGGTAAGAGACTGGGGACTCAGTCTGCCAGAAGCATGCAAGTTTCAGGCAAAGCACTGCCCGAGCAAAATCTTCCGTGATTTCCTTGAGAGGTTTGCCTACAATGTTGATGCAGGTCAGCCTGTAGAGGATTTCCTCATGGCAGAGCAGGATGTAATGATGACTGAATTTGAGACAATGTACATAAACTCTCTTAAAGATGTTGAAATATTCAAAGATCTCTTTCTCTCAATGGTTCTGTCAATAGCATTTGCAGTTGTTTTTGCCACAATTCTGCCAGCCCTGACAGGAACAGACCCGATCCTTATGCTGTCGGTGACAGTAATTCTTTTTGCACTGACTGAAACAGGCTTTCTATATGCAATGAAAACTCATATCCCTAAGGATCCACTTTGGGCAAGGTTTGAGACGAGCACCGAATCAGAGAGGAAGGTTGGCCTCTGTATTTTAATAGCGATTGTAGGTGTTGCAGTTCTCTCTGTGATAGTTGCGCTGATGTTTTTGGGCACAATCTCACCGGTGCTTCCCATAGTAAACCAGCCCATACCGATGGTAATTCGGCTTGTATTGCCCCTGACTCCGCTGCTAATTCCGGGTATCGTCACGAGAAAGATAGAAAAAACCCTGAGGGAGAGAGATAAGCACTATACAAGTTTTATTCGCTCTCTTGGAGCTGCAGAAACGGCAAAGCAGACCACAACTACTCATGCATTGAGAACTCTTCGCTTTAAGGATTTTGGCGCTCTGACTGAAGAGGTGAGAAATCTCTACAAAAGGCTGAATATGAGGATAAGTCAGGAGTATTCCTGGAAGATGTTTATGAGAGAGTGTGAGACATTTATTATTCAGAGATTTAGCGAGATGTACATGGATGCTCGCATTAAAGGAGGGATTCCGGAGAAGGTTGGAAACCTGATAGCGAAAAATGTTGAGAGGATACATTCCCTCAGGATGTATCGTTCTCAGACGACCACAACACTTATCGGCGTTCTTTACGGTATAACCGCAAGTCTTGCCTTTGCCCTGTACGTGGGCATTATGGTGATCAAGCTGATGGCAAAATCATTGCAGACAATAGATATGACAATGCCTGAAGGCTTGCCCTCTGCAAGCATAGTCAGCCTGCAGCATTACAATATCCCTCAGGTCACGTTTATAATAGCGCTTCTGCTTATAATCCACTCCATGCTTTCATCAATTATGATAAAGATAGTTGATGGAGGGCATCAGGTGAACGCATACTTCCACTTCGTGATAATGCTGTGGATTTCCGCTTTATCTGGTCTTGCGGCTGAAGTTGGTATAGGCTCTATGATAAAGATAGGATGACTTAGCAGGTGAGATCATGATTAAACTTTACGAGCTTGAGAAAAAAAGGGATGTTGATACACTCATAGAAGTGCTTAGAGGCTCAAGAAGTCAGGCTGTTAGAGCGAGAGCTGCAGAAATTCTGGGGGATATAGGTGGTGAGAAAGCATATACAGAGCTCATATCGGTTATAGTCAGTGAAGATGAGGATGAGGAGGTGAGGAATGCTGCCGCAAGATCAATTGCATGGGCAGATGAAAAGGCTCTTAGAATGCTTCTCGAGAAGCTCGAAGGAAAAAAGGTTAAAGGGGCAACGTGGGTTCTTGCTGACAAGCTTATAAAAGCGCTGGAGAGCGATGATGCATCGATAAGGGTGAACTCAGCCATTGCACTTGGAAGACTTGGTGATAGCAGGGCATTGCCATACCTCATCAACGCCCTTGAAGACAGCGTACCGGAGGTAAGGAGAGCCGCTGCAATGGCCCTTGGCATGCTTGGAGACAGCTCTGCAGTTGACGCCCTGGTTGCGAGACTTGATGATAACAGTGTGGAGGTCAGAATTGCAGCCCTTGAATCACTCGCAGATCTCGAAATCGGTGATGAGGTTGACAGGATTGCAGAAGCATTGAAGGATGAAAATACAAGAGTCAGAGAGCTTGCGGCGATAGCCCTTGAAAAGGGGGGTGAAGCTGCCGTGGGACATCTGCTTGAAGCAATTAAGGATCCGGTAAAAGATGTGAGGGTTACGGCAATTCAGGCTCTGATAAGTTGTATTTCGAGAGTCCCCCCTGCAAGGAGCGAAGCTGTGAGAAAAAGAATAAGCGAAAACCTCGCAGATGTAGAAGGTATTGCTGACGTGGTTATTGAAGTCTTTGAAAAAACAGAGAGTGCTGCAATAAAGAAGAACGCTATATGGCTGCTGGGACAGCTTGCCGACCAGAAAGGACTCCCACTGCTAATCAAAGCACTTGAATCAGGGGGGCCTGAGGAGAGAAGGCTTGCAGCAACTTCGCTCGTTAAAATACCGGATGCAGTAGAACCATTGCTCGACATCATAAGGCACAATGATGAAGAAGTGAGAAGACTTGTTTGCTGGATACTTGGAGAGATCGGAGACAGAAGGGCTAAGGAGTCATTAAATCTTGCTCTTGAAGACCCAAGCGATAGAGTCAGGAGTGTGGCCTTTCAGGCTCTTAACAAGATAGAACGTGCCGAAAAACTTAAGAGAGCAATTTCCTAAATAATATTGTGGCAATGAAGGAAGTAAAAGTTGAAGATATAATCGGGAGATTTATATCTCCAGCAGCAGCCGACGGAAAGAGGTTTAGAGATGCCAAATGGCTCCCTGGCAGGCTAATACTCTCCAACATCAACGTCTGGCTTATTGGAAAGGATAGAAAGAAAAAAATCCCTCTTACAAGCATTATTGACATAGGTGGAAGGCTTGACTTGAACATGGAAGTTGCACACACTCCATTTTACCTGCTTATAAAGCATAGCAGCCCAAAAAATGAAAATGTTGTAAGTCTTATAACATCAAGCAAGAGACAGGAGCTTGAAAAGTTTAAGCTCTCTCTGATAGAGCTCCTCCTCAACAGAAAGATCGTGATTGTCAAGTACCCGGTAACCAAGGGAGGAGTCGTTCAAAAGAATGTTAAGTGGGAGAAGGCTCAGATAGCGGTCAAGGATAATAAGATAAGACTTGTAACTGCATCGGGGAGGTTCATCAGAGTAGACCTCGATAAGATTCAACTGGTCAGAAGGGAGGATAGAGACGTCAATGGCGAAATGAAGAAGGTGCTGGACATACAGTTCTCGGAGATAGAGGATGACATGGAATTCACTGTGGAGGCTTATATATTTGCCAGGGATGAGATATTGAACATCCTCCAGCAGTTTATATTTGGTGGATTTGACAAGGTTGCAGCAGACATAGAGCTTTCAGAGATGGAAAAACACATAATAATGTCCCTTTACACAGGTGTATCTCCGTTCGAGATTCCCAACTTCCTGGGTATTGACGTCGATCAGGTGGAAGAGATATATGATCGACTGATTCAGCTTGGGGTTCTGAAAGAAGTGAGAAAGAGAAAAGAGGTTGTTCTCACAACAAGAGGTAAAAATCTGGCCAGCGAGGCTCTCGGTTCTGAGTAACTATTTTTCTCCATCAGGGCTAAATTCTTCACCCTGAATTCTCTCTTCGTCTTCAACTCCTGCTTCTATCTGTTTTGCCCCTACCTCTTCATCCGATTCTGTCACGGTCTTCACTTCTTGTTCTTCTACCTTCTGTACATCCTTAGCCTTATCAGTGCTTTCTGCTACACCTTCTCTCAAATCGATGACATCTTTCACAACGCCCCCAGCAACAGCAAGGACAATCAGCAAATAGCGTGTCATAACTTCAATTCCGAAGATGGATACATACATGGGAATATATATGGGAAGATATTCCACCACTCTGACACCGTTGAAGTAGATGGACAGGTTGTTCACTGTAAGGTATATCCCATATACTGCAAATGCTGAGAGAGTGGTGAGGTGTGCATAGACAAGATGGACATCTTTGAGTTTTGAAATATAGGGGCCGAGAAGCGTTCCGACTCCAAGAAAGAAGAGCGAAATGAGAATAATAAGTGCAAATATGGCTATTTTCACTCCGAGCTTTATAAAGAAAAACAGAAGAAAATCTTTCCCTTCGACAATTGCGGACGTGAGGGCATCTCCTGCGACGTAGAAACACACTCCGAGAAGAAGGGCAACAACGAAGATTTTGTACTGAGTTTCAAACTCCATCAGACCCTCCTGAATATTCTGTTTACTCTATCAATGGCCTCAAAGTATCCCTCAACTGGAAGGCTCTCAGTTTTCCCGAGTACGAGAATTCCACCTCTTTTAAGGGCGAGATACAGGTTTTCTGTGACGATTGGCTTGAACTCTGGCTCTATATATATAAGGAAGTTTCTACACAGAACAAGATCAAAATCGGAGGCCGGGGGAGCGTTTTTTATTATATCGTGTTTGATAAATGTTACTTTCTTTTTTATCTGCGGCTTGATTTTAAAGACCTCTCCATCAGTTTCCACGTATCTCTCCACGTCTTCTATGAAAGACAACTCCTTCACCAGATTCGTTACACTGGATGCCCTGTAGATGCCTTTTCTTGCGATATTCAGTGCATCTTCATCTATATCTGTGGCTATAATTTTCACTTCATGGCCTGTCTCATGGCAGAGCATTGCAAGCGAATACGGCTCTCTCCCATCAGCACAGGCAGCACTCCAGGCTTTCAATGGTTCATCATTTTCCTCCAGAATCTCTTTCAGTCTCTGCCATACCTCGGGATTTCTGAAGAAGCTCGTGACGTTTATGCTCAGTGCATCTTTGAGGGCAGTAACTTCTTCTTTATCATTCTTGAGCAGTTTAAGGTACTCTTCAACACTTTTAACTCCCCTTCTGATCATCCTGGCATTGACTCTCCTCATCAGGTAGCTCTCTTTGTACGCCTTCAGTTCAAGTTCGTTCTTTATAAAGCTTAAAACATCCGTCACAGCTCTTTTATCACTTTGTTTGCTCTTTTTACCACCATCTTCCCGTCGGATGTGTAGAACTCCACTGTTCTTCCATGGTTTTCTCCAACATCCTCTCCGGCAATTCGGATTCCGTACTTTCTGAGAATCCTTTTTACTGCTTCTACATTTCTGTCACCTACACTGTCAGCCCTGTTGGAGTTAAAGTTAAACATTCTTGCCCCTCCTGCTATTTTTGCTATAATTCTCTCTTTCCTTGCTTTCCTTGCCTCCATCTCTCTCAGCATTGCAGGGATTGCTGTATCAGCGTATTTTCCAGCTCCATCACTCTTTCCCTTTGCCTCTGGCAACATTATGTGTGCTAAACCACCAACACCTGATTCCGGATCAACAAGGCCTATTGCCACACAGGAGCCTACTGTGGTTACGAGAACACCGCCACTGTTACATACTCTGTACTCTGCCATTTTTACTCTGACTCTTTCGCCCATGGTATCTTTTAAACCTTCTCAAGTACCTCCACGAGCTTATTCATGTCCGGGAACACGTAGATCTGGCAGGTTATATCCTTGTCCTGTGCTATTATGCTGCTGTTAAAGACGAACGCATGATCATGTTCTTTTGCAAGTTCTACAATCACCGGGTCTACAACTGCTGAACCGATGTCATGGATAACCTGTGGTGTTGAAATATCTATCTCCGTCTTGAGGACATTTGCCCAGCCATCTATGAATGAACTCGTGATTATGTTACCTATCTCGGCTATTGCAGACATATCAAGCTCGGAAAATTGCCCCCCATCTCCGTTCTCGCCGATTCCTGCGAGCAGCAGGTTTGCAATTTTTTTGGCGCTTGTGACAGGAAACATGATCATCAGATGCCCTGAAGGTGAGCCATAGAACATCAGGTACGCACCGATAATTTCGCTATCTCCTATCTCTTCAGGTATATCGCTGAGTGTCACAAAGTCTATTTTGGTGACTTTCATCTGTACGTCCATACCGAGCATTGCTGAAAGGTTCTCTGCTACCCTGTTCGCTCCTTCCTTTGCCATTTCGTTCATTTTTGCCAGCTTATGCAGGTCTATTTTCATACCACCACCTCCTAAAGAGAATTTACATCCAGAATTGGCACGACCTCTCCCTCTCCAAGTATGGAAACCCCGGAAATGCCCCGAATACCCCTCAAAACACCTCCGAGAGATTTTACAACAACCTCCTTCTGTGAAATAACATCATCGCATACAAGAGCCACGGTTCTTTCGAATGAAGACGTCACCACCACCATTTTACCGCCGTTCGCCTGCACGCCCAGCGCATTTGAGAGATATATTACAGGTATTGTCCCACCTCTTATAATCAGCTTGTCAGCCCCAGCAACAGTTCTGATCTCACATCTGTTAATGGGTCTTACTTCCATTATGTCCTTGAGAGGTAATCCGTACTTCTCGCTGCCAACACCGACCAGCAGGATCTGCATGATTGCCATTGTGAGTGGAAGTCGCATTCTGACAGTAGTTCCCTTACCTTTCTCTGACTTCACTTCAACACTGCCACCAAGAGAGCGAACTGTGTTGACCACGATATCCATCCCAACACCTCTGCCTGAAACCTCTGTGATCTTCTCCTTGGTGCTGAACCCTGGCTGGAAGATGAGGTTATATGCCTCCTCATCACTCATTTCCTGGGCTCTTTCCGGGCTGATCATTCCTTTTTCAACGGCCTTTTTCTTTATCACCTCTGCGTCAAGCCCCTTTCCATCATCCGATACCTCAATTATGACATAATCCTTCATTTTCTCTGCATGTAGCTTCACCTTCCCTCTTCTTGGTTTTCCAAGCCTTTCTCTCTCTTCGGGTGCTTCTATGCCGTGATCTATTGAGTTTCTGAGTAGATGAATGAGTGGGTCTTGGATCTTGTCAAGAACAGTTCTGTCAACCGTCACATCGGATCCTACGATTTCAAAGTCAATCTCCCTTCCAAGACTCTGGCTGAGATCTCTGACAACCCTCGGGAGCCTGTCAACGACATGCTTCAGCGGTATAAGCCTCAAATCCATTACAGTATCCTGAAGTCTGCTTATAACTCTATCAAACACAGAAAAATCCCTTTCAATTCCTCTTCTTAGCTCAGGAGGCATGGAGTTCTCAAGCTTGAGCTTTCTAACAACGAGTTCTTCGACGAGATTCATAAGCTCGTCAAGTTTCTGAACACCTATCCTTACAGACTGGATTTTTTCTGTCCTTATCTTTACCTCCTTCTTTGGTCTCTTCAGAGGTGGCGATGGTTTTTCTGTCTTCGCCTCTTCTTCCTTCTTTATTTTGTCTTCTTTCTCTTGTTCTTTTTCTTCACATTTTTCCTCTTCTTGTTCTTCTTTCTCACCAACTATTAGCTCTTTTACCTGAGGTAACTTCTGTAAAACCTCTCTGATTTTTGATATGTCACCTTTCAGAAGGAGGCGAAAGGATGTATCGAACTTTCCGTCCTCGATTTCTTCTCGTGATGGAGAAGTGTCCACGATCTCTGCAACCTCTTCAACATTCTTCAGGACAATCATTGCGTCTATGCCCTTCATCTGAGATGAGGGGTCTATTTTTATTTCCACACCTGTTCCTTCACCCTCAAGCCCCTTTTCTTCCGTCTCTTCTTTATCAACCTTGCCTTCCACTCTTTTCTCCAGCTCGCTTCTTATTCTGGATATCAACTCATCTGCATTTGATTGAGGTGCTCCGTTCTCCATTACCTCCTCAAGAAGATCTCCGATTGAGTCCACACCCTCAAAAATGAGGTTCATGATCTCATTGTTGAGCTGAGTCTTTCCCTGTCTTATAGCATCAAGCAGGTCTTCAACAGCGTGGGCAAGCTCCGCAAGATTGTCAAATCCCATCGCTGCACTGTTGCCCTTAAGTGTATGAGCTATGCGAAATATGGAGTTTATAACCTCCTCATCTCCTCCCTTCTCCAGCTCGAGCAGCAGGTTGTTCAGATCTGTTATCATGCTCTTGCTTTCCTCAACAAACGCCTCAAGGTACTCGTTCATACTTCGGCCCCCGCAAGTTTGAGTACAGAATTAACAATATCATGAGGATCAGCAACAACATCAACGCAACCGGTCTCAATAGCCCGTTTGGGCATTCCGAAAACCACACATGACTCTCTGTTCTGGGCAATAACCTTCCCGCCAGCATCCTTAACGAACTGGACTCCAACCTGTCCGTCTTTACCCATTCCTGTTAAAATAACTGCAATTGTATTTGGCCCATCAACACGGGCAGCAGAGATTAAAGCTGGCTCAACAGACGGTCTCACACCGTTTATCGGCTGGTCTCTGTTCAGCCGGATAACGATGTCTCCATTCTCCCTTTCAAGAACAAGGTGGTAGTCGCCGGGAGCGACGTATGCCAGACCACCCTTAAGCCTGTCACCATCTGCTGCCTCTCTGACCTCATACTCAGAAACGGAATTGAGACGCCTTGCAAACCTTCCAGTAAAACCCCTGGGCATGTGCTGAACCACAATCACGCGAAATCTTGCAGATAGGGGGAGAGAAGACAGTATCTCCTCCACCACAGGCGGTCCACCTGTGGATGCTCCAATAACGATGAGTTTCTCCAGAGGACTAACGTGCCTTATTGCAGGTTTTGGTTTAACAGCTCTCCTGTAAACGGGAACCTTTGCAATGGCTGCATTTTTTACCTTTTTTATGAGCTCAAATCCTTTTTTTCTCAGGTCCGGTGAAACAGTACCCGAGGGCTTTGAGATGAAGTCAACTGCACCCCTTTTGAGTGCTTCAAATGTTGCATCCGCTCCTTCCTGTGTTAAAGCGCTCAGCATAACTATTGCGGGCGGATTCTGAAGCTTCATTATCTCACTCACCGCCGTAAGGCCATCCATCCTCGGCATTTCAACATCCATCGTTACAACGTCTGGTTTTAGTTCTTTGACTTTCTCCACAGCCTCAATGCCGTCTCCAGCCTCGCCAATTACCTCTATCTCCGGATCAGAGTTGAGAGTATCTGAAATAACTGTTCGCATGAACTTGGAATCGTCAACAACAAGAACTCTTATAATCGCAACACCCCCTGTAAAGCCTCGATTACTTTTGGCCCCTGGAAGGGTTTTGTTATGTACCCATCCGCTCCTGCTTTTATTGCCTGTTTCATCTTTTCCTCCTGTCCCACGGATGTGCACATGACAACCTTTGCTTTCGGATTGACCTGCTTGATTTCTGCGGTTGCAGAGATTCCATCCTTTATTGGCATAACTATGTCCATCATAACCACGTCTGGCTTGAGCTCTTTAAACATCTGCACCGCTTCAACTCCATTTTCTGCCTCTCCGACTATCGTGTAGCCAGATTGCCCTTCGAGTATTCTCCTGAGCAACTTTCTCATGAATTGAGAGTCGTCAACTATCAGTATGTTCGCCACCACAAACCTCCCTCCTCACAATAATGAGTATTAAAAGAAGTATATTAAGGTTATGCCGTTACATAATGAGGAGCAAAATTCTCCAGAGTAAGAAGAAGTCTTCAGCAGCGGGTTAGTATCATGGCCACTCCCATCCCCCCTCCCACACAGAGGGCTGAGAGACCATATTTTGCTTTTCTCCTTTGCATCTCGTAAAGGAGCGTTGTGGTTATTCTTGCTCCTGTTGCTCCTATTGGATGACCGAGGCTGATACCACTTCCATGCACGTTCGTTTTCTCCGGATTGAGGTTCAGGTCTCTCATCACGGCTATCGCCTGAGCGGCAAAAGCCTCATTCAGCTCAATGACATCTATCTCTTCCAGAGTGAGCTCTGCCCTCTTTACAGCCTTTTTTATGGCAGGGATTGGAGCAAGACCCATATAAGCCGGATCTATTGCCGCACATGCATAGCTTGCAATTTTCGCCATGGGTTTAAGATTCAGCTCATCAGCTTTCTCTTCACTCATAAGGAGTAATACCGAAGCCCCATCGTTCACACCGCTTGCGTTTCCAGCAGTTACCGTGCCATCTTTTTTGAAGACTGGAGGGAGTTTTGCAAGTTTCTCAATACTTGTATCTCTTCTTGGATGTTCGTCTGTGTCAACCATCACACTTTCTTTTTTCGTTTTTACCTCCACAGGCACGATCTCCTCTCTGAAAATACCCCTGTCTATTGCACTAACTGCTCTCATGTGGCTCTCATAAGCGAGCCTATCCTGTTCTTCCCTGCTTATTCCGTAAAGCTCTGCAATATTTTCGGCCGTTATGCCCATATGGTATCCATAAAACTTCTCCCAAAGTCCGTCGTAAACCATGAGGTCTACAATCTCGCTGTTGAACATTCTATAACCCCATCTGGCCTTTGTCAGCGCATAAGGGGCGTTACTCATTGACTCCATTCCACCTGCAATAACAACATCGCTCTCTCCAGTAATTATGCTCTGGGCTGCAAGAGCTATAGCCTTTAAACCACTTCCACAAACCATATTCACTGTGAACGCCGGCACTTCCTCAGGTATGCCGGCAAAAATTGCCGCCTGCCTCGCAGGATTCTGTCCCTGAGCCGCCTGCAGAGCGTTGCCCATTATTACTTCATCGATGTATATCTCGTCACCATCGTAGTTGTGATATGCCCTTTCGATCCCGGCCCCTCTGTGCAGTTTTGGAGGACGGCAATCCTGCCCTGAAATCGGCTTGAGGTTAAGCTTTTTGAGCAGACCTCTAATTGCTATTGCCCCAAGTTCGTAAGCCTGAAAATCCTTCAGTGCTCCTCCAAATTT
The DNA here is from genome assembly GCA_029984855.1 of Archaeoglobales archaeon. Taxonomy (GTDB): domain Archaea; phylum Halobacteriota; class Archaeoglobi; order Archaeoglobales; family Archaeoglobaceae; genus Archaeoglobus_C. The sequence continues at coordinate 37,323 of JARQZL010000049.1, forward strand.
GCCGACAGGAGTCCTTACAGCCCCTGCAATAACAACATCCATGCTCTTCGGCATGGCGAGGGGTTAATAAAATTTTTCACCATTATTTTGTATTGATAAGATTAAGGGGTTAAGTTCCATCATTACTGTATCGAAATCTTTAAGGAGTATTGGTGGAAGGAGAGGATGCATGAGAGCCTCAATGGGAATTAGAGAGCTCGATGAAATACTCAATGGAGGTTTGCCAGTCCCTTCTGCCCTGCTAATTCTCGGAGAAGTTGGCACCGGCAAAACTGTGCTGTGCCAGCAGTTTGCATATGCGCAGGCAAAATCAGGTTCGAGATGCACGTACTTCTGCGTTGATCATTCACCCGAACACGTACGGCTGAATATGGAGAGCCTGGGCTGGAATGTAAGGATGCTTGAAGAAGAAGGTTCGATAAAGTTCGTTGATCTCTTTGTTGGGAGGGTGGAAGAATCGGATGAAAGGTATCAGGGGAATGCAAGAGACTACGATAAGCTTGTATCATCAATAAAGAAGTTCATGCACAACGATAAGTTCGTTATAGACTCCATATCAGCGATAGCTTTTCTGCATGGTGAGGCAAAGGCATACGATTTGATACAGCGTTTCCATGGATGGTTGCTGAAAACAGAGGGTGTTGGTATTATAAGTGCAGTGAAAGGGATGCACACACCGGAATTTGAGGTTGCCATGCAGCATGCTGTTGGTAATGCAATCGTGCTTGAGGGAGAGGAAGGGGGAGAGGGTGTTTATCTGCGTGTAACAAAAACAACGAGAACGTCCCACATAAAGGGCAGGTTTGGAATAGAGATAGATAGAAAAGGTGTAAAGATACTTCTGTAAGCTAAACCAGCATATTCAGTCCTTCAAGCATCGCTTCAACAGACGCCATTATTATATCAGTTCTTGCACCTCTCGCAGTTACAGTGCGCTCTCCCCTTTTCAACTGTACCATCACATCAACGAGAGCATCACTTCCCCCGGTTATCGCATCAACTCGATAACTGACGAGTTTAATGTCTCCGAACTCCTTTATAGCTTTCTTTATTGCGTTGATTGCTGCATCCACAGGGCCCAGCCCAACTGCGGCTTCAATTATCTCCTGCCCGTTTATCCTGAGTTTGACACTTGCTGTGGGCATTATCTTCATGCCACTCACTATAGACAGATCCTCCAGAACAACCTTCTTCTCCCTCTTTATCTGTAGAACCGTCTCTATTATCGTTCTTACGTCAGCATCTGTAACTCTTTTACCCCTATCGCCTATCTCCTTTATCCTTTTCAGAATTTCCCTCATCTGCTCTTCTGTTGCTTTATAACCGAGTTCTTTCATTACAGCCTCAACGCTTGCCCTTCCTGCGTGTTTGCCAAGAACCAGATGTCTCTTCCGCCCGACCATTTCAGGTGTTATTGGTTCGTAGGCAGATGAGTTCCGGAGAATTGCAGAAGTGTGAATTCCACTTTCATGGGTGAATGCGTTCTCACCAACTATCGGTTTGTTGAGAGGTAGAACAACACCAGTGATTTTTTCAACGAGCTTTGAAGTGTTGTAGATGTTCTGCTTGTTTATCTTCGTTTTAATACCATAAAGGACTTCGAGAGCCATCACTACCTCTTCGAGTGCTGCATTGCCAGCTCTCTCCCCCAGTCCGTTCACAGTAGCGTGGAATTCTCTTGCCCCCCCTTTCACCGCATAAACTGTATTTATGTTTGCAAGCCCGAAATCGTCATGGCAGTGGATCGCAATGGGAACGCTGAATTCCTTGCAGAGCTCTTTCATCACCATCTCGCTTCGTTCTGGAGTGAGAACTCCTACAGTGTCAGCATACGTGAGTCTGTCGGCCTTTGCATCAACCGCAGCTCTAAACAGCCTTTTTATAAACTCTAAATCAGCTCTTGATGCATCCTCGCCCCCGAATTCAACAATCAGCCCCCTCTCCTTGGCATATTCTACAGCTTCTATGGCCATCTCTACCACATCATTCTCACTCTTCTTCGGGAATTTGGTTGAGATGTGAATGGGGGATGAAGGTGCGACCATAAACACCGAATCTGCACCTGCTTCTGCAGCAGCATCGATATCGACCTTCTTAATTCTTGCAAAGCTGCATATCTCAGCCCCGAGTCCCGCATTTGCAATCTCCTTAATTGCATTAAAATCTCCTTCCGATGCAATGGCCGTTCCTGCTTCAATTATATCCACACCAAGCCTGTCGAGGGCTTCCGCTATCATCAGCTTCTGTTCAACGCTAAGCGATACTCCGGGTGTTTGTTCACCATCTCTCAATGTTGTATCAAGTACCATGGGCATATATACCACTGCTTAGACAAAGATAAAGAATCATTTTAAATCCTTTTTGGTAAGCTGAAGCATATATTAAAAGACTTCTAAACAATCTCAAGAACGTAAATTCCGAGAAGTGCGGTAAGAATAACCTGAAAGGCCATAATCGCCCAGAGAAGATACAGGGCTTTCTCTCCAATATCTATGAAAACTTTTTCCACTGCATCAAAAAATTTCTTCCCCATAACTCTGATCTCCACGTCCTTCCTGCTGTAGCTTACTTTGCCATCCTCAAATCTTGAAGAACTGAAGGCTCTCTCAAGAAAGCTGATGACAATCTTCTCGTCTATTTCATCACCTCCAACGGGTTTGTACCCCACTTTTGGCGAGATTCCGGTTTTTGAATGGTCATCTGTGGAGACCACAGTAAGTTTAACTCCATAATCCAGTGCAAAATCTTCTATTTTCTGTCTGAAATTCTTTCTGATGTTATTCCCGTCGAGCATGAGTATACCGTGGGTTTCACTCTCATACTTGAGCATGAGCAGCGCAATCCACCCACATATACTGCTTGTCTCGCACTTCTCTTTAAGAAAACAGTATTTTACATGATCTTTTATCCGGGGTATGCTGCACGCCTGTCTTACCAGTTCCTCCAGCTCGTAAAAATCTTCCGCATCGATGTCAAACCCCTCCATGTGAGCGTTGTGTGCTTCAGCGAGTACAACCTCTCCAAGGTACCTCTCAGCGATACTGTTGATCTCCGGCGGCATGTCATCTGTTGCATACTTTCCGCTGAATATCAGAAGCGTAACGCAGTCGAAGGGAAAAACTCTGAGCAGAAATTTCTCACCTTCTACCTCAAAAGGCCTGTAAGCGTTGCCTGCAGGCAGAGCCTGAGCCCTATTTATGTTTTCAACAATTTTTTCCACGTCTTTACGGGTTGCGGGGTTCAGCTCGTGTTTGGTGGCAGAATGCAGGTACATTGTATTCGGCATCTCGAGAATTCTCCCAACAAGTCTGGCACCTCCTATATTTCTCAGCGGGCCGGGGTGGAATGAAGTGGAGATTACTCTGACCTCTCCTATTGAAAGACACTTTATCCAGCCATTTTTTAACTCTCCTGCTCTTTCAAGCCACTTCTCGAAGTAATCTGGCTTACATGTGAGCCAGAAGAGAATAAAGGACTTCAAAAGCAGTCTGGTATTGAATATCCCGTAGTCTCTGTCGAGGTACTTGATGTATACCATACCAAGAGAGATACCGGCAACGCTTGCAATTGCATAACTTGTCATTTTGTGGGGGGCGTTGAAGGAATACATCTGATTTACAGGATAAAGAGCAAAAAGAATGAAGAGAACTGCAAGAACGACTCTGTTCTCATTCGATTCTGAAGTGAAGTAAAGGACGAGGGTTAAAAGAGCTGCAATAGATGCAGGAGCAAGTACTATGAGTTCAAAGAAGCCCAGATGAATGACAATGAAGTCAAAGACTTCTGTGAATATCAGAAGGAGTAGTACCAGAAAGAAAACTCTCCTGCTGTTGAAAGCAAGCCCTATAAAGCGTGAAACTACAAGCAGTAAGATTATCATAGCAAGACCGATAAAAAAATAGCGCTGAGCGAAAAATGTTTTACTCGTTGTGCTGTTGAGAATGGATGCAAGAAGTATGGTTACAAGGCCGAGAGATACGGATATACGCTTTCTCGGTATGGCAAACAGCTTTGAGTAGAATTTTTCGATGAGCTTTTTGTCAATCATCTGCATGCGGTTGTGAGTGAGAATTTAAATTCATTGCGTTGCGAATGCAGAAAAATAACATGGAAGGATTTTTATTCCCAGATATACAGTTTTTGCCATGGACAGATATACAGCTTTAGCAGTCGTATTTGTTGCCACAATTGTTGCAGTTGCAGCAGGGATAGTACACTGCTTTGGAGCCATCGTTCTGCTTCGCATAATCCTTGGATTGGGATATGCAGCCGTTGCAGCTCTGCTTGCGGTGGTATTTGGCATTCTTACTTATGCAAGATCAAAGTATGCAATTGCAGCCCTCATCGGGCTAATCCCAGCAGTTTATGCGGCCTATCAGTCCTATACATGGAATCATCCACTTCATATTGGATACATAACCGCCGGATACATTGTAGCGGCAATAGCCGGCCTGTGGTGGCTTACAGAGCCGGATATGAGCATTACAGAAAGGTTAAGAAGTGCTCAAGCCCTTGAAAAAGCCGGAAAGTTCAGGATTGCTGCAAGGAAGTATGAGAAGAAGGGGAACTACGTAAGGGCTGCTGAATGCTACGTTAAAGCAGGAATGCTTGAATCAGCAGCGTGGTGTTACGAGAAAGCCGGAATGTATAATAAAGCTGCAGAGCTCTACGAAAAACTTGCAGAGAATAAAAAAGAAGGATACTACTGGAAAGAGGCATACGAATTCTGGAAGAAAACTGGAAATAAGGAGAAAGCTGCTGAATGCCTCGAAAAGTATGCCGGGGAGGAACCATGGTACTGGGAGGATGTTGCGAAACTATGGGAAGAGACTGGAAACAAGGAGAAAGCAGAGAATGCATGGAAGAGGGCTTTAGAATACTACACAAAAGAGGCTGAAGAAGAGGGGGTCTTCTGGGAGGATGTGGCAAAGATATACGAGAAGCTTGGCGAAGAGGAGAAAGCAAAGCAGGCAATGATGAAGTACGTAGAGTACTGCGAGAAAGAGGCAGAAAGAGACGCTGCATGGTGGAAGCATGCTGGTGAAGCTTATGAGAAGCTCGGAATGAAGGAGAAAGCAAAGCAGGCAAGGAAGAAGTATGAAGAGTACAAAGGCGGGAGAGATCAACATGCCTGAAACCATAACCACAGCCGAAATAGCTGCAATTGATTTGAACTGCGAATATCATGGTCTTTCAAGCCTCCAGCTCATGGAGAATGCCGGAAAATCTATAGCAGATGAGATAAAGAGGAGATTCGATCATGGAAGAATTGCAATCTTTGCAGGTCTTGGAAACAATGGAGGAGATGCATTCGTTGCTGCGAGGCACCTGAAGAACTACAATATTGAAGTGTTCCTTCTTGGGAGGGCTTCAGAGATCAGGACAGAAATAGCAAAAAGGAACTTTGAGGTAATCCGGAAAGCTGGCATTCCGGTGAGGGAGATAAGAGATTCCACCTATATCGAACTTGATAGTCAGGACATCATAATTGATGCAATGCTCGGTACAGGCGTGAAAGGAAAGCTAAGACAGCCGTATGCCTGTGCTGTTGAAGCTATAAACTCCTGTAAAACTTATGTTGTAGCTGTTGATGTTCCCACAGGTCTGAACCCTGACACGGGTGAATACGAAATTGCCGTTAAAGCTGATCTGACCATCACATTTCACAGGGCAAAGCCCGGACTTCTGAAAGCAAAAGACGTTGCAGGGGAGATTGTTGTAAAGGACATAGGGATACCACCAGCATTTGAGGAGCTCGCCGGTCCCGGGGACGTCAGAATGGTATACAGAAGACAGAGAGGGGGCCACAAGGGAACCCACGGAAGAGTACTCGTTGTCGGTGGAGGACCATATACAGGCGCTCCAGCGCTTGCAGCTCTCGCCTCATATTCTGCCGGAGCAGACCTTGTAACTGTTGCAGTCCCAGAAAAAGTTTGCAGGGTCGTTGCATCGTTCTCTCCAGATTTAATTGTCAGAGGGCTTGAGGGTGATGAACTCAGCATGAAGAACATCGGAGAGATCCGGAAGCTGGCAGCAAAGCATCATGTCGTTGTGATGGGTATGGGTGCGGATGACATCAGGGAATTTGCAGAAGAGGTTTTGAAGCTGGATGAAGTTAAAAAAGCAGTCCTCGATGCTGGAGCCCTCCTGTCAGGAGCCCCAGAAGATGTTAAATGCATCCTTACACCTCATCAGGGAGAATTCAGGAGAGTTTTTGGCCTTGAGCCCTCGAAGCAAAACGTAAAGAAGGTTGCAAAGCCAAACGCCGTGGTTCTTCTTAAGGGCCCCGAAGATTTGATCTCAGATGGTGAAGAAGTGAGAGTAAATACGAGTGGAAATGCTGGTATGACTGTTGGTGGTACAGGAGACGTTCTTGCCGGAGTTGCCGGAGCATTTCTTGTTCACGGCAATCCTCTCTGGGCAGCAAGTGCAGCAGCTTTCATAAACGGAAGGGCTGGAGATATCTGTTTTGAGAAGTACGGTTACAACTATCGTGCAACGGATATCATCGAGGAGATACCTGTCGCAATCAAAAGTGCCCTCGAATTCGGAAAAAACTTATAAGCTGATTTTTTTATAAGTATAATAATGAAGTACTCTGCACTCTTTCCCGTCGTCATCATAATATCTCTGCAGGTTCTGCTTGTCCCTGTAGAAGGAGCAACAATTCACGGCGCCATCTACAACTGGGAAAATCTCGAGCCACTGCCAAAGGCGGTAGTGATAATCAATACTACACCGGAACAGAGGCTTGTTACAGAGGATGGAACGTACTCCTTCAATCTCTCCCCGGGTAACTACCAGATAAAGGCTTATTATTATAAAGAGGGAAAGTTGAAGCTGTATGCTGAGGAAAACGTAACCATAGAAAGAGAGGGTGAGTACGTTCATGACATAATTCTGTTCCCGCCTCTTCAAATTAGCGTTGAAGAGCCAAAGGTGGAGTTTCCCACAGTCGAAAGCCCCGACCATACCGTAGAAGTTGCTGCGGTGGTTATAACTGCAGGAACCGCTGTATTATTGTTATTGTTATTGTTCCTCATAAAAAAAAGAACAAAAAAAGTAAAAGGATTGAAAGAAAAAAAAGAGTCTGAAGAAGAATTGCCCGATGACCTGATAGAAGTTATCGAAATTCTCAGAAAGGAGGAGGGGAGAATAACTCAGAAGGAACTTAGGAAGAGACTCGGGTATTCGGAGGCAAAAGTGAGTCTTATTGTGGCAGATCTCGAGAGAAGAGGAATTGTAGAAAAAGTAAAAAAAGGAAGGGGCAACATTATTTTTCTCAGAGAATTGTGATTGCTGTGATTGCGGGGCAGTTCAAGATTCAGGCAGTTCAAGATTTGTCTCCATGCATGAAAAAGCGAGAAGGTAAGCATCCAAAAATTTTTATTCTTTTTTGTATTCCTATGCCCGGGGATTAAGATGGAGTTGGAGATGAGAGTTGGAGAAGCTCTTATAGGAGAGGGTTATGAAGTCGCTCACGTGGATCTGCTAATTGGAGATAAAAACGGGCCTGTTGGCCAGGCTTTTGCAAATGCACTTTCACAGCTCTCAGCAGGACACACACCACTCCTTGCAGTTATAAGGCCAAACCTGATTACAAAACCTCCGGCAGTGATCGTGCCGAAAGTCACAGTGAAGGATTTAGAGCAGGCTGAATTAATATTCGGGCCGGCTCAGGCAGCAGTTGCAAAAGCCATTGCAGATGCGGTTGAAGAGGGCATAATCCCGAAAGAGGCTGCTGAAGATCTTGTAATCATAGTAAGTGTTTTCATACATCCCAAGGCTAAGGATAAAAACAGAGTTTACTATTACAACTACGGTGCAACAAAGCTATCCCTGAGAAGAGCTATGAGAGGATTTCCGGATGTTGATAAAGTTCTTTACGAAAAGGACAGGAGCGCACATCCATTCGTTGGAAGAAAGCTGACCAAGCTCTGGGATCCACCCTATCTGCAGGTAGCTTTTGACCTTACAAGCCTTGATGAAGTTGTTAAGGTTCTCAAGCAGATTCCTGAAAGCGATCATATAATATTCGAGATTGGAACCCCACTTGCAAAACGTTACGGAGCAGAATCCGTCCTCAAACTGAGAGAGGTAAAACCGGATGCATTCTTTGTCCTCGATCTAAAAACGCTTGATACAGGGAATCTTGAGGCAAGAATGGCGGCAGACGCCACAGCGAATGCCGTTGTTGTTTCGGGACTTGCACCAGTTCCAACAATTGTAAAGGCGATAAAAGAGGCAGAAAAAACTGGAATTTACAGCGTTGTGGACATGCTCAATGTTGATGAGCCGATAAAGAGGCTGGAGAAGATAAGTGATACGGGTGTTATGCCGGATGTTGTTGAGCTCCACAGGGCTATAGACGTAGAAGGCATAGCTCCCCCACCGTGGAACTACGCAAAAGAGGTTAAGGGTAAATTCAAAGTTCTTGTCGGTGTTGCTGGTGGGTTAAGGCCGGAAAATATCGGCGAGGCGATTGCAGCGGGGGCTGACATACTTGTGGTGGGCAGGGCAATAACGAGGGCAAGAGATGTTGAAGGGGCTGCAAGAAGATTCCTTGTCGCAATGAAGCCTGATACAGATCAGTTCCGTATTATGACAGACTTCTAATTTTTATCTTTCCTTGCAAAGGCCCTATACATAAGTGGAGTAACTCGCCTTAGTTATTCTGCCAGCTTTTTACTGCTTTACTCTATCAGATCGTTCAGCAAATCCAGATAATCCGATAAAAGCTTTGTGATCAGGAAGTTTCTCCTGACAACCTCTTTACCCGCTTTGCCAGTTTTTTCGGCAATCTCAGGATTCTGCAGGATACTTATAATTCTATCTGCAAAACCTCTTGTATCATAAGGGTCAACCAGAAAGCCATTTTCACCGTCTTTTATCTGAAGAGATATACCGCCAACATTTGATGCAACGACAGGTGTCCCCTTCCAGAGGGCCTCTGTTACTGTGAGGCCGAACCCCTCTTTTATCGACTTCTGGATTATAACCGCAGAGCTCCGCTGCAATGCATTCACGAGAATGTTATTTTCACTCGTTATGAGTATCACGTCTTTTTTCTCTATTAATCGCTTTGCTTTTCGCCTCACTCTCTCATAAATTTGGTATCCCTCCGGATCATCTGCCGCCATATTTCCACATAATACCAGTCTGCAATCAATCTCCTTCCTGACAAGCTTGAATACCTCAATAACTCCTTCAGGATCCTTCCATTTATCAAATCTCGAAATCTGAGTTATAAGTGGCTTGTCCAATGGTATCCTGAACTTTTTAAGGTATTTTGAGATAATTCTGTCGGAAATCTCCATATTCTTGGGAGAGAGGGGGTCAATAGCAGGATGAATGACTCTCTGTTCCACCGGTAAATCTCTTTTTTTGAATTTTTCGCTTGAAACAACAACTACATCGTATCTGAGGGTAAAATTCTTGAGGAACTCCCATAACTCTTCATTTGGACTTGAGAGATCTACATGGCACCTCCAGACCCATGGCTGCCTTTTCTTATAGAACTTTATAAGGGGCAGAGGCTGTGGATCGTGTATAATCACACAATCATGGTTTATGTGGCAGAAGGTGGAAAAGCACTCGTTGATTTGAAGGTACAGTTGCTTTTTAATTTCAGTAAGATTTATCTCCCCCCCTTGGAGGGCATTATGAAATTTTTTAGTTATCATAAAGAAATCGGGGGTTCCATGGAGAATTCTCCAGTCCGCTTCCACTCCCACATCATTCATCAACGGTACAAGACAACTCAGTATCTCTGCAACCCCACCGCCATAGTAGGTAGAATTGATATGCAAAATATGCTTTCCGTACAGTTTTCTCGCTTTCCGGTGTATTTCAGCTATAACCTCATCTCCCACAATCTCTCTGTAGTTTTCCAGAGGCTGCCTCATATAGTATACCTCCACAGGTTCATTCAATCACCCGCTCGCAACCTTTAAAACGTTGCTTGCGAGGTCTTTTAGTAGATCTCTGACCTCGTAATGAGAAGTCAAATTGAACTCTGCCTTTGAGGGAGTTAAACCGACCTTGATGGAGAATGCTCTATCGGGTAAAGCAGCAAAAACGTCTTCGTCAGTCCAGTCATCCCCAACAGCAAGTATGAAGCCCCACTTCTTCTTCGAAATCCACCTCAATGCAGCCCTGCCCTTATTTACGCCCACGTTTTTGATTTCAATCACTTTGCTCCCCTCAAGAACGCCGAGATTGAGGTTGGCTGTGAGTTGCAGGAGCGTCTCTTTCAACTCTCTTGCCCTCACCGATGCCAGCTCAGGGTCGACTCTCCGATAGTGCCAGACGAGGGAGAACTCCTTTTCTTCGATGAACGAACCAGGAGTCCTGTCCACGTACAGCTCAAGAATTGGCAGTATCTCTTCTTTCCAGTCGTTCCTCAACGGCTCTATTGTCTCCCAGTTTCCTCCTTTTTCTTTAATCCATGCACCATGTTCGGCAATCAATCCGACGTTTAAGCTGCCAAACCACTTCTCCAGCGTTCTCTTGTCCCTCCCACTTATAATCACCACTTCATCTCCGGCATTGCGGGCAAGAGCCTCGAGTACTTTCATCAGTTCATCGTCAGGTATTGCTTCTTCCGGTTTCTCCACAAGGGGTACAAGAGTTCCATCGTAATCTAACAGGAGAAGTCGGCTCTCACTCTCGATATAACTTTTAATCAGCTTCTTCTTAGTTTCAGGCGTGATACGCTTTGCAATGAGTTCATGCTGAACTCTTTTGATGTACGATAATCTCTCCATAAAATCGTTTGCCCATCGTACCACATTATATCTCCCCAATCTCCTTTGCATCGCTCTGTTGCGGGCTATCTGTTCCTCTTCTGGCATGGTTAATGCCTCTCGCAATGCTTCCACAATTTTTTCTTCATTGTTCGGGTTTACTACAATTGCCTCTCCCAGTTCTTTTGCCGCTCCAGCCATTTCGCTGAGAATCAGAACGCCTCTCCCATCGGTTTTGGTTGCAATGAACTCCTTGGCCATGAGATTCATTCCGTCCCTTAATGGAGTTATGAGAGCAACATCTGCAACATTGTACAGGGCAACGAGAGTGCGAAATGGAATATAGCGGTAGAGATACCAGACGGGCATCCAGTCAATCGTTCCGTGCTTTCCGTTGATCTCACCTACGAGCTCATCTACCTGCTTTTTCAGCAACCTATAGTGCTCTATTCCTGTGCGAGAGGGGACTGCGATGAGAACCAGCAGTACTCTTTCCCTGTATTCCGGATAGGTCTCCAGAAAAAGATCAAAAGCTTCCAGCCGCTGAGGTATGCCCTTTGTGTAATCCATTCTGTCAATTGACAGGATTACTTTTCGATTTCCTGATTTTCTGCGGATTTTTTTAATCTCCTTTTGCACTTCCGGAGTGGTCACAACTGTAGCAAATCTCTCGTAGTCTATTCCCATGGGAAATGCATCAACCTTTACAACACGATTGGACGTGGTAATCTGACCGAGAGTATGCTCATAACCAAGCAAGCGGCGAACGCTGTCGAGAAAATGCTTGACACAGTCATATGTATGAAATCCTATGAGATCCGCCCCAAGAAGCCCTTCTACAATCTCTTCTCTCCAGGGAAGCAGACTGAACACTTCAAAAGACGGGAATGGAATGTGAAGGAAAAAGCCTATTCTTGCGTCTGGAAGTCTTTCTCTTACAAGTTCTGGAAGCAGCATCAGATGATAGTCGTGAATCCAGATTGTGTCTTCTGGTTCAGCGATTTTGACGACTGCATCGCAAAAAACTCTGTTCACCTGTCTGTAAGCATTCCAGAAATTCTTGCTGAATACCGTGTACTGGATGAAGTAATGAAAAAGAGGCCAGATTGTCTTATTGCAGAAACCATAATAGAAATTTTCAATGTCCTGCTGGGAGAGAAAGATGGGGTGACAGCTCTCAGATTTCAGTACTTCCCTTACTTTCTCTTCGCTCCTTCTGAGAAGTGGCACCGATTAGAACCTGAAGACCTCGCATCGCTTCCCTTACTTTCTCTTCGCTCCCTTTTATCTTCTCAAGTGCAATTCCGGGCCACCCCATCCACAAGCCATTATAAGACCTGTAAAAAGAGGAGAGCCCTGTGGCCAGACCGCCCGCACTGGGCAGTATGTGTATCTCTCCTCTCTTCTTTATCGTGCTAACCGGCAATCTGTTTGAGACGATCAGCAACCTGCTCAAACAATCAACTCCCGCTGGAATTATTATCATAATCTGATGCATAATTATTTAAAAGTTGTCCGGAAGGAATACGATTTTGCAGAAAGCGTTAAATTGTATAACGGAGAAGAGAAAATATGGGAGTTGTGATACTCAATTTTAAAATCTATGAAGAGGGTTCTGGAAAAAATGCCATGAAACTTGCAAAAATCGCAGAAGATGTTGCCAGCAGGGTTGATGATTATATTGGGATTGCACCTCCAAGCATCGACCTTGCAGAGATCATAAATGCCGTCTCAATTGATGTTTATGCACAGCACGTTGATGCAGTGGAGTTTGGGAGTCATACCGGAAGGATTACTGCAGAGATGCTCAGGGAGAAGGGAGCAAAGGGCAGCCTGATAAACCACAGCGAAAGAAGGCTGAAACTTGCAGATATAGATTTCCTTGTATCGAAATTCAGGGAGCTGAGTTTGACTTCAGTTGTTTGCACAAACAATATTGCAACTACAGCAGCCGCAGCAGCCTTAAATCCGGATTATGTTGCAGTTGAACCTCCAGAACTGATTGGTTCGGGTATACCTGTTTCGAAGGCAGAGCCTGAAACCGTGGAAAATTCTGTAAGGGCTGCGAAGGATGTCAACTCAAAAGTAAAGGTGCTTTGCGGTGCCGGAATAAGCACACATGAGGACTACGTTACAGCCCTCGATCTTGGAGCTGAAGGTGTGCTGCTCGCAAGCGGGGTTGTCAAGGCAAAAGACCCGAAGAAAGCTCTTGAGGAGCTTGTTGGGCTGAGATGACACAGGTGAAAACAATGGTCTTTGACAGAAAGTCAAAACTATTACTCATGCTTGGAATGCTTAATGATGTATACGGGGATACAGCTTCAATTGTGCTGAGCCTTCAGGACTTCATATCATCCCACCCGGAGATGGAGGAAGAAGTTGGGGAGTTCAAGCTCATTTCAATCTTGAACAAGGCCAAAGAGTTCGAAGAACTGATCCTCGATACGATGGACAGAATAAAGGTGGAGGTTTACCTTTAACTCTTCTTGAGCAGGAAGTATGTCTCCCTCTTCCGTAATTTAAAGCTATCCAGAACTTCAAGTTCTCCAAAGTCCACATGGCCTGTGCCCTTCATAACGAAAAGAATTCTTCCGTCATCCTTCAGGATGGGAAGAAACCTTTGTAGAGCCTTTAAGGAGTCTACGGGTTCAAGAGTTAAATCATGAAGGATGACATCAAGGGGTTCAAGTCTGGATAAGTCAAACGTAAAGGCGTTTGAAATGAAGACTCTCACATTATCCCTCTTACTTTCCATGTGTCTCAGTTCATCCTCGAACTCCCTGCTGAACTCTATTCCGTAAACTCTCTTTGCCTTCTCACTGGCATAAAGCAAAAATCCGCCAGCACTGCTGCCTATGTCAAGCACGACACTGTCTCTATTTATCAGCTTCCACCTTCTATCAATCTCAGCCAGCTTCCAGTATCCTCTTGGCTTTTCCTCGGAGGTTACGACTATATCCTCATCCCCTCTCACGGAAGCAGAAGGCTTTGTTATCTTCACTCCATTAACGTAAACAAATCCCCTCTTTATCGCCTCCTTCGCCCTCTGTCTTGTGCTGAAGTAGCCCTTTGCTATAAGAAATAAATCAAGCCTCACACTTTCACATCACTCTTAAGCGGTTTAAAGCAGTTGGGTATATTGTCTGCATGGAATGCAACGGTGCCATATGCAGGAAGCTCAATGACCTCAAATCAATACTTCTTATGGAGAAAGAGAGAATCATTGAGAACTTTATGAAGCGTGGAACGTTCAGGGGAGAGCTTCTGGCATGCAGAAGAAATGTTGGAGTTATCGAGGCTGAAAAAATTCTGACTCCGGGCACCCTCCTTGGATATGTGGATGAATCGGTAAATGAATCGGTAAGCGAACTTGGCTATATTATAAGTTCAGGCAGGTATATGGTTGTAAAGCTACTGAAAGTGCCAGAGAGTGAAAAGTTAAACCTCATTGAACTGGAAAATCTCATCTCTTATGATTTGCAGATAGAGGCGATAGAGAAGTGCAGCTGGTTGCCAGAAGTGACAGGCCGAGTTGTGAAAGGAGAAGTCGATGGGCTTGATGAGTGGCAGAGTTCCGCAGCTCTCTCCTCTCTTGAGCTCGAAGATGGAGAACTTTTGCTTGTTGTTGGCCCGCCGGGAACTGGAAAAACGGCTTTCATCTCAAGAGCTGCAGAGCTTGCAGCATCCACGGGTAACAGAGTTCTGATTACCTCACATACAAACAGAGCAGTTGATAATGTTATAGAGAGGCAGAGCAGTGCAATCAGGGTGGGAAATCCGTCAAAGATCTCTCCTCAAGCTCAAAAATTTTCATTAGAGCTGCTTGCCTCAAAGAAAGTGTGCGTTGAAGAAGCGAGCAGTGCAGAAGAGCTTGTGGAGATTACGGCAGAGAGACTGAAGCTTTTGGAAAAAGAAATGCTGAATATTCTGAACAGGGCAAGGATTGTGGGATCGACACTCATCAAATGTGCACTCTTTCCCATGTTGGAACAGAGCTTTGATATCGTTTTTGTAGATGAGGCGAGTCAGGCTCTGATTTCAGCAGTGTTGCTCGGACTTGAGAAGGGCAGACGTTTTGTGCTTGTTGGTGATCCATTTCAGCTTCCACCTGTCCTCTCAAGAGATGCTTCAAAGTACAGTGCATTCAACTTCTTCCATTCTGAAAACACAGGAAAAGTGATCTGGCTCAGGAATCACTACAGGAGTAACAGCGAAATAATCGGTTTTGTTTCGAAGTACGTTTACAGAAACAGGATAAAACCTCATAGGAGCTGCAAAAACATAAAACTCGAAATAACTCCGGAAGGAGAATTTGCGGAGGCTCTGCATCCCGATAAACCCCTTGTCTTCGTTTCTGTCAATGGAAGGGAGGAAGGGCGGGGTTCTAAGTATAACAGGGAGGAAGCAAGAACTGCTGCTGAATTATGTGGAGAACTCGTTAACTGCGGGTTGAATAAAGATGAAGTAGGCATAATAACACCTTACGTAAGACAGGCAAAACTTATTTCAGGGATGGTTGATGGAGTTGAGGTTAACACTGTTGACGCTTTTCAGGGGAGAGAGAAAGATGTAATAATTTTCAGTGTAACGTCAACAATTGACCTTGGCTTTGCATCAAACCCAAAAAGGTTCAACGTCGCCATAACGAGGGCAAGAAAGAAATTCATCGCTATAGGAAACGAAAAAGCTTTCAAGATTCCTGCAAATAGAAGTACATTGCTCTACAGGCTCTACCTCCATACGAGAAGTAAAGACTGCTTTTTCAGACTGAATTTCTAATATCTTCTAATATCTCAGTTTTTCTTTCACAAGCTCTGCAACTTTTCTCCCGCTGAGCAGCATCCCGCCAAATATGGGCCCCATTCTCGGCAGGCCATAGACGGCAGCAACGCTCATACCCGTGACAAACAACCCCGGATAAACCTCAGAAGTGTTCTCAACTACAGCTTCCTCAGCTTTTTCTGCCCACATGTACTTCTCGCCCGCTAAGCTCAATTTGCCTGTCTTTCTGGCAACGATGTTGCAGACAGATGCATCGTGACCTGTTGCATCAACAACGGCTTTGCATGCAACCGTCATGGGGTCAATATGCAGGTTAGATATCTCAACTGCCGTCCAGTTTATGACGAGGCCAGCCATCCTGTCATCCCTGATCATCACATCCTCCACATTTATCAGATTGAAGATGGCTGCTCCCGCCTTTATTGCATTATATGTGAGACCAGAAGCAAGTTCTATCGCATCAACAACATAATGAGTGTCATCGTACTTCTCGTATTCAATTCCAGCATCATCAAGGATTTCAAGAGCGTTACCCTGAACAACAACCCTGTTGAACATCATTCCACCGCCCCATATTCCGCCGCCAAGACTGAGCTTCTTCTCGAAGAGCGAAACATCAAAACCGTTCTTTGCAAGATAGTAAGCTGCAACAAGACCCGAAGGCCCACCGCCAACTATGCATACATCAGATTCAACGCTTTTCAGAAGTTTCTCCATGTACTTTCCGGCTATCGCCCTCGTTATCGTCGTTTCTTCAATCATGCCCCCGCATATACATGACAGTAAAAAAGCTTAACCCTTCTCATGGAAGTTTCTCGTGGAAGGTAAAAAGCTCAGCAGCTCAGCCTGGCACCGAGATTTTTAAGGGCGTCGAAATAGCCGGGAAACGAGACGGAGACAACTTCAGCATTTTTAACCGTAACGTCTGTCACAAGGCCGAGGAGTGAGAAAGCAAGAGCCATTCTGTGATCCCCAAACGAATCAACGGTTCCACTTCCAATCTTTCCACCCCTGATGATGAGGCCATCCCGCCTTTTCTCAACATCAACACCAAGGCTTCTCAGGTTCGCATAGCAGCCTTCAATCCTGTCTATCTCCTTTATTCTGAGGTGTTCTGCATTGTAAATTGTTGTCTTGCCCTTCGCAACTGCTGCAAGAACAGCAATAGTTGGAACGAGATCGGGTATGTCAGATGCATCAACATCAACTCCTTCAAGTTCGGACTGTTCGGCGGTAATTATACCCCTGTCCCTGTCCCATCTGACTTTTCCGCCCATCTGCTTTGCTATTTCAACTATACGCTTGTCACCCTGCCTTGAATCCGACATGTTTAGAATTCTGATTTTGCCGGCAAGCAGGCCAGCAGCAATGAGATAGCTTGCCGACGAGAAGTCCGCAGGAACGCTGAAAGTTCGCAGCCTGTACTGCTGTTCACCGGGTATCCAGAACTTTTCATCTTCAACATCAACCACAATACCGCTCTCCTCAAGCACGTGAAGGGTTACGTCTATGTATGGTCTGGATTTAACCTCCTCAACCTCAATTTCAGAATCGAGCCTTGCAAGGGGGAGAGAGAATAGTAAGGATGATATAAATTGGGAACTTTCAGCTTTAATGGATGTTTTACCTCCTTTCAGGACCCCACAAACCTCTACAGGGGCTCTAAACTGCTCATCACCCCTGATCCTTGCGCCAAGCCTGTTCAAAGCAAGGGCAAGACTTCTGTTCGGCCTTTTCCTGAGAGACTCATCGCCATCTAATACGCATAGCTGTTTTGAGTGGGAAAGGATGCCGAGAAAAAACCTCAATGTGGTTCCGGAGTTCTCCACATTTATGTAGCCTGCAGCATTTATGTCCTCAACTCCTCTGAAGGCAATTGTTTTCCTTCTGATGACTTCAGCCCCGATAAACCTGCAGGCGTTGAGAGTTGCTATTGTGTCGTTTGATAAGAGAGGGTTTTCCACAGATGCCGAAGGTGAGAGGGATGCGGCAATAAATGCTCGATGAGTGTAGCTCTTCGATGGTGGAGGGATGGCTTCTCCATCTATCTCGCTTTTTAAAATTCTTATGTTCATGTAATCACCTTACTTATGTTTATGCAATATCTTTGCCGTACTCGTATTTCGTTGCAACTTTCTTATCCTGAAGATATATTGCCACTATTTGGCACAGATGAATTTATTGCTTTCGCTTGATTTTAGCAGGGCGATAACCCCATCAAATGAGTATTCTTCAGGCATCAAAGCCTTTATACCATAGCTTTCCAGTGCTTTTGCTGTTGGAGGGCCTATAGCAACAACGGTAATTCTGGAGAGAGCCATCCTGATTTTCTCAAGCAAACCCTCCTTTTCCGCAAGCTCCATAAAACTGCGCACCATCATCCTGCTTGAGAAAACGACTGCGTCAACCTCTCCGTCAGCTATTTTTTTTAATACATCCAGCTGCTCCCTGCCGTGCTCTTCCTGAATTGTGTAAAGGACTATTTCCTCTACATCCGCATATTCAGCAATTTTTAGCAGAACCGGGTCGCCTTTGTTGCTTCTCATGATGACAACTCTACCCTCAACCTTTTCTGCGAATTCCCTCACTATGCTTTCTGAATCAAATTTTGATGGGATTTCAGCATTTATTCCAGCTTTCTCCAGCATACCTGCAGTCCTCTTACCTATCGCAATTACCCTCTTTCCATCAAGCCCGATATTTTCCAGAACTATTTTTGCTGCGGTCTGACTCGTTATGATTGCAGTCGAGAAGTCTGCTTTTTTCAGTCTCTCAATGCCCTCCTGACTTACAACCGTTTTGAGAAAGGGGACAGCAACGACGTTAAATCCCTCTTTACTGAACTTCTCGACAGTTTCATCTATGTACTCTGCGGGTCTGAATACTGCTACACTCATTGTGCCAACTTTTTTATTTTGCATGTCTACAACCTCCATGCTTCGTGGAATAAAGCTCCTTGCACGGAATCCGGCCATAATGCTCATACCGCTTGCCGGAATTGTTGTGTTCTATCTGATACTCGTTGCCGGCGTGCTGACGATAATTCCGGCAGAACAGCTTATAAATTTAGGGGATATAGAAAAGCTGAAAGAGTTTGTTACGGCCAATCCATCCAGAAGTGTAGCAGTATTCATTCTATTTGGGATTGTTGCCTTCGTTGCACTGGAATTCTTTAATGCCGCTCTCATTGGTTCATCCTTGGACGTTGCGACTAATGGAAGATTTAGACTGTCCGATAGCTGGAGCTACGGACTGCTTTACACACCACGACTTGTAGCCCTCGACCTGCTCTGCAGCCTTGCACTACTTGCCTTTGCAATGCCGTTCACACTGCTGTACTACATAACAGAGAGCAAGATTGCTTATTTTGCCGCTTTACTCTCGGCTCTCCTCTCAACCCCTCTGCTGACCATGCCAAGATACGTTCTCATAGCGGAGAACTGTGGAATTTTTGAGGCGATATCTGAAGGGTTTGAATTTGCAATCCAGAATTATCCCAGAATTATGGTAGCAATTATTCTTGCAGCAGTAATTGCCCTGCCTTCAGCCATCGGGCTCGCTTTTATAGCTGCTCCTGTTGCAAATTCTCTTCTCAGCATCTGGCTTAATGTTCTCTATGTGAAAGACAACACCCCGAAGATTTGAATAACTTCCCCGGGCTGAATGGAGAAAAACATAGAATTATAAAATTATTTGCCCCTCCTCTCCTTCGACTTCGGTCTCAGACCTTTGTAACCGCATTTTCTGCATGTTTTCGCCTTTACAGGATTTCGAGCGTTACAGCGCATGCAGATTTTGACATTAAAGAGTCTTGCTTCCGCCTCCGGAAATCTTGCCATGGACATCACTCTCCTCAATTATGAAATATTACTTTCAGTTCCCCTTAGCCAAGGTAACTCTCAGCTCCCTTAACCAAGGTAAATTTTACCACAACCTTAGATTGTCGCTATTTAAGGGTTTTGCCGACGTTATGGAATTAAATGGTGGTAATGAGTATTGACTAAATAATAAAATTTAAAAAGAGAAAAACATATATATTTCACAAATAGCTCGGGAATGAGAGTATGAACTCTGGAAAGATTGCTGTAATAGCTATCAGTCTTCTTGCCGTGGGAGTGGTGGCGTTACCGCAGACAGTTTCCATGTTCGCCGGTCAGCATTACTGGTAT
>JARQZL010000005.1 GCA_029984855.1 Archaeoglobales archaeon
AACCCTATCAAGAAAGACCTTGCACCTGTGGCACTCACCGAAATACCTCAAAGGGCTCAGACAGAGTGTCGGGCACTCGGAAACTTCTTTAAAGCTAGTAACCCTTACCTTCATGGTTTTACCTCCAGATACCTAAAAAACAATAAGACACTTTTGCAAAAACTACAACTTCAACTTGTATTTCTCACAGAGTCTGTTCGCAAACTCACTGGCATCTTTCCATCTTTCAGCATCCTGAGCAGCTGTTTTACGTCTTCGATGAATGCTGCAATCCAGGAGAAAGCTTCACCGTACCCACCATATTCTGGATCGTACTCGGGATCTTCGTACCTTTCGCTCAGGTCAAAACCGGTATAAAAATGCCCTCGACAGCGTTTTCGTCCAGTCCTGGCCGAATTCTTCTGCGTGCCAGTCGATCAGTCTTTTGACATAAACTTTCCAAGCTTCGTCCTTTCAGGGCAGAGTAATATAAAATATACAATAAAGATGAATAATATCTACCAAACAGATGAGTATGCATATATATCTACCAAAGATAAGAAAATTGCAGGGGGCTGAGCGGGCATGGAGTTCAAGGCTTACAGAACGAACGTTTTCTGTTTGTCTCCAACAAAGGACGAGCATAAAATTTTAATGGAGTTAGCCGATGCCTGCTCAGCCTTCTACAACGTGCTGAACTACAAGCGAAGACAGTCGTTCTTCCAGGGAAACGTAGATTTCAGCAGCGAAGTTGAATACAAAGCCTTCTCACCAACGCTTGGAGCATACATAGCAACCGGTATAAGAAACAAGAACAATCAGGCGTGGAACAGCTTCTTCGAACTGCTGGAGAAGGCGAAGAACGGAGAACTGCCAGACAACATCAAGAAGGTCAGACCGCCGGGCTACTGGAAGGACAGAGTGACGGGAGAGAGATACAAGATAATCGTGATAAGGGGAGATGGCTACAGTTTAAACAGCAAAACTATGTCGATTCCCCTCGGCAAAGTGTTAAAGAAGAAGTACGGCATAGAAAGGCTGGAAGTAAGGTGGAAGGGGAAACCCAGATGGAAGGGGAAGCAGGGATACGCGGAGATAATCTACGATAGAGTTAAGAAGAAGTGGTACGTTCATCAGTCAGTTCTGGTCAGCTTCAAAGGCTTCAAAGACTTCAAAGCTGAGAACGGTGGTAAGATAGCTGTAGTCGACTTAAACGTTGTTGTCCCTTCCTGCAGCCTCGTAGAGGGGGAGAAGCAGCCAACAGGATACTCAGGAAGAGACTTGCTGTCAGACTGGTACTACTGGAGCAGGAGAACCGAAGATTACATGTCTAAGATAGCAAAGTCGACGAACTGCCACTATTCAACCAGGGAGCTCAAACGGCTGCACGGGATAAAGCAGACAAGGCTAAAGCATGCATTAAATGCGATGGTTAAAGCAGACATGCTGAGGTTCAAGGAAAAGGGTGTTGGACTGGTAATCGTTGATTATCCCTCTGAAGGTGTGAGGAGCGAGAATAAAGGAAGGAAGGTCAACCAGATGTTAAACAACATCTGGTGCTACAGCTACATCTTTAAACGTTACGTGTGCTTGGGTCAGGAACTCGGAATAAGGGTTGTGAAGGCCAGCGATCTGGACAACAATCCCGCTGAAAACTCGTCGAAAAGGTGCCCTATCTGTTTCTCGATGAACACTGTTGTTAGGGGGAGGATGCTGAAGTGCAGGGATTGCGGAGCAGAAGTTCACAAGGATGCTGCGGCGGACGTAAACATGCTTGAGAATTTAAACGGTAATAAAAATAAAAATAAGAAGAATAAAACCATAGGCGCCGTCTCCGGAGGGCGCATTAACGGGGTGGTGGCGCACCCCATGCTCCACCGATGGAACATGCACCGGTGGAGCCGAACCCGTGAACCGCCCGAGGCAGGGGAATCCCATGCCTTTCCAAGGCGGGGAGGACGTCAACTATCGAACAGACTGCTCTAAGTTTGTTAAAGGGAATCTGCATATACCACCTGTTAACAAAGTCTTCAATCCTTCTTGGAGGCTTTAATGGTGCGAAGATCACCACGTCTTCGAAAACTGCGACGTGGTCAGCATCCCAATGCCCGATTATGCTGTACCTGGGTTTGTACACCGTCTCAGCCAAAGTGAACCCGCCAAATGCAACGATACCTGTTTTAAATAATTCCCTGAAGCCCACAAAAACACCTCTGCAACTCAGCCCTCCTGTTCTGCCCTTTTCTCCTCATGCTTTTCCGGGAAACCTCCAAGTGAAATGTCGACGCTCACCAGAAGCTCGATTTCGTCGTTTTTCTTCGAATGCCTGTGGATCTTCACTACCCCGTGCTTCTCCATTTGCTGCATGTGGTGGCGGGCTCTGACGTAGTCCTGATCAAACCCGT
>JARQZL010000050.1 GCA_029984855.1 Archaeoglobales archaeon
CTCAAGAAGCTCTGCAAGCCTTTCTTCAGGCTCTTTTCCATTACTCTCTCCATCTGCAATTTTTCCAAGTTCCTCAGCAAAAAATTTCACAACTTCATCTCTCGAGTTCATCACTCTACTCATCATAACAATCACTGATTGTTTGTCATCATTAATACTATATAAACTTTTCGAATTATATTGCTCTACAAATAATGGTTACCAGCCAAGGATTGCAGCAGCGTTGTTTCTCAGCACCTCTGTTATATCCACTCCCGTGACCTGCATCACATAGTACAGACCTACAAATGTTCCCAGCATACTGCCGACATTTGTCAGTGCAGCAACGAGTAGTATCCTGAACACCCTATTCTTAACAAGCTGAGAAAGACTTTCAGCCTTAGAAAGCTCCTCTATATCCTTTGTTGTTGGATTTCTCTTCCATGCTTCAACTACTCCGGAGACCCATCCAGCAGCCATCGCAGGGTTTAAGGATGTGAGCCATGCTGAGCAGAAGGCCGCGATTATTGAGAAAGGATGCCCTCCGGCAACTGCCGCACCTGCAGCAGCAAGAGCTCCGTTTATAACGAACCAGATAGCAAATGCCTTGAGAATGAGTGCAGTATTGAGTGTGGAGAGAATTGCTGCAAAGATGAGAATGACAAGAGCAAAAACAGCGTAACCTGCGATTTTCAGGTAGTTTGTACCCTTCTCAATCTTAGTCAGTTCTTCAACAGGTGGGATTAGCTCGGGGTTAGAGAGGTACCTCTGTATGCCTTTTTTATGCCCTGCGCCCACAACAACGACGATGCTGTCGTACTTTTTTAAGGCTTCAAGAATGCTGGCAGCCATAAATGCATCTCTCTCATCTATCAGACTTTTTGCCGCAGATGGAGCGATATCTCTGAACTCCTCTACCATTGCATCAAGGACGTTCTCCTTCAGCATCTCATCAACGTCCACATCCTCACTGCTAAAGAAGCACTTTATGAGATTATAAACTATCCTCAGCTTCTCGACTATGGAGAGAGAACTCCAGAACCTCCTGAAAGTGATGGCTATATCTCTATCGATGAGAAGTACATCAGCTCCTGTTTCTTCTGCCTTATTTATTGCAGCAAGCATCTCTTCTCCGGGCTTAACACCATATTCCTCTCCTATTTTCCTCTGGAAGTAGCTCAAAAGAAGTTGAAGCAGGAGAAGATGTGTTTCTCCTTTCTTTATAATGTCAACAACAGGTATATTCTGTTTTTTTCCTTTTAACGCAAGGTATCTTCGCATGCAGAGTTCTACTGCAACAGCCTCCGGTTTTTCCCTCTCTATCGTCTCAATGACTTCTTCAATACTCTTCGGTGAGACATGAGCTGTCCCCACCAGCACAACTTTCTTTGCTTCATTCATTACTCATCGCTCCCTCTATTTCCAGCGTTCTCATCAGGTCGGTTCTTGAAACTATTCCAACAAGTTCTCCATTTTTAGTAACGGGAAGCCTACCTATGCGGTGCTCATTTAATAACTTGAACGCCTTAAATGCAGAATCTGAGGGGCTGATTGTTACAACTTTCTTTGTCATTACATCACCCACCAGTGCATTTTTGTCTCTTATCACGTCGTTGAGAGTGACTATGCCCACAATCCTTCCGTTTTCGACCACAGGATATCCAAGATGCTTGTGCTTCAGCATAACTTCGAGCACTTCTTCTGCTCTCATTTCCGGTGTGACGTACACTGGATCTGGTGTCATTATCTCTGCTATCTTTATCTTCTTGAGAATGTTTTCGACCAGTACCATTTTTTCTTCCTCGTTTGCACCTATGTATATAAACAGAGCAATTAGAATTAGCCAGGGGCTCATAAATAACCCTACAGCACCCATGGCTATTGCCAGTGCCTTGCCGGTCTCGGCAGCAACTCTTGTTGCATTGATAAAGTTCATCCTCTTGGCGATTATCCCCCTGAGTATTCTACCACCGTCGAGAGGAAACGCTGGCAGGAGATTGAAGATGGCAAGCACCAGATTGAAGTTTCCAAAAACGATGAAAAAGACGGGCAGTACAAACATAGCAACCCCGTAGCTGATGGCTGCAAGAACGAGGCTCGTTAAGGGGCCTGCAGCCGCAATAGCGATTTCTTTATTTGGTTCCTCTGGAACCTCTTCAATCATCGAGACCCCGCCAAATATAAAAAGAACTATTGCCTTTACCTCTATGCCACTTCTCTTGCTCAGAATAGAGTGTGAGAGCTCGTGGATCAGTACTGCCACAAAAAGAGAGATTGAAGCAACAATAGACAGTACAGCCTTCCAAGGCTCTGGCCTAACCTCCAGAAAACCGTAGGGAAACGGAGTGATATAAAGGAAGTAGCTCAGTATAGCCAGTATTATAAATAGTGTTATGTGAATTCTAATCTCTATTCCTGCAATTCTACCGATGCTGAATGATGACTTCATTACTTGAGGAATCTGTGCCAAAGGTATAAAAGTGTGCGGCAAAAAAGTTAATATATCCCTCTCACAACAGAAAATTGGTGAGTGTAATGATTAGCGAGATATCAACATTTTTTGGTCTGCGAGTATACAGTGATGAGGGGCGATACATCGGTAGAGTTGATGATGTTGTTATAGATCCCGAGAGGCGGCAGATCAGAGGCCTTGCACTTGGCGAGTTTAATAGAGGTCTTATCGACTCACATGCACCTGGAATAATCATACCATACAGGCTTGTAAAGTCAGTTGGAGATATTGTAATCGTAAAGGATGTTTTTAAGCTTAAAAAGGAGAAAAAAGAGGAGGCGCAGGTAGTTGAGGCTTAAAAATTTGGACTGATATCTATGCTAAATTCTTTTAAGTAGCTCTCTCTCATGAAATGCGATAATATCCTTCAGAGAGACCATACCAACAACTTTCTTCGGATTCCTTTCATCCACAACCGGCAGTTGTGAGATGCCCAAGCTACCCAGCTTGTGCTGAGCAGTCAGTAAAGAGTCGCTCGGTGTCACAAAAACAACGTCTTTTGTTGCAATATCTCCGGCTGTAACCTTCTCCCTGTCCTTTCCCTTTAGCAGGGCACTTCTAACATCATGAAATGAGAGAATACCCGCAAGCTCCCCTTCCGGATTTGTTACCAGAAGGTATGAACGGGGACTTCTTCCCATCATATCGATGATCTCATCCACCCCCGCATCTTCAGGAACGGTCTGGAAGTCTCTTGTCATAATGTCCTTTACCTGAGATGACTCCAGTATGGTCTGCTCCCAGCCCCGTTTCAGACTCAGGCCCCTGCGCTTAAGCTTGATTGTATAGATAGAGCCGTCCTTCAGAGAGGTGGCGATGAATGTACTGATGATGCAGGAGACCATAAGGGGCAGGATGATGTGATAGTCACCTGTTAGCTCAAAGATTATCAAAATGGCTGTAATTGGGCCGTGTGTGGTGGCACCGACAACCGCTCCCATACCCACTAAGGCATAGGCACCTGAACTGGCCGTTAGTTGGGGAAAGATGGAGTGAACAATGGAACCAAATGCCCCGCCAGCCACTGCCCCGATGAACAGGGAAGGGGCGAATATGCCACCAGAGTGACCAGAACCCAGTACAACAGAGGTTGCCAGTATTTTTGCAAATATCAGCAGGAGAAGTATCTTCAGGGGCAGGCTACCCAGAAGGGCCAAGTTTATAGTTCCGTAACCAACACCAAAGACGTGGGGTATGAATACAAGCATGCTACCCATAAGTGCGCCGCCCACCATGGGGCGCAGGTACTCTGGAACCGGCAGCGTATTAAATACATCTTCGCTCCTGTACAGTGCCTCTATAAAAAGAAGACCTATGAATCCAGCAATAACCCCCAGCAGGGCATAGAAAAAGAACTCGCTCATGCTTACCAGATGGTATGGTGGTGCTTTAAGGGCAGGAAAATCGCCATAATATCGCCTGGATATTGCTGTGGCTGTAACAGAGGCAAGAACGATTGGACTGAATCTTTCCAGCCGAAAATCGCTTAATAGTATCTCCACAGCAAAAAGGACTCCAGCAATCGGAGCATTAAATGTTGCAGCAATACCGGCAGCCGCTCCGCAGCCAATCAGTGTCCCCAGCCTCTCCTGAGGCGCTCTAAGAAGCTGACCCACCATGGAACCAGCAGAGGAGCCAATCATCACAATCGGGCCTTCTCTGCCAACCGAACTGCCAGCTCCTATACAGATGGCTGAAACCAGCATCTTCAAAAACGTCAATCTTGCCCTTATTCGCCCTCCTCTTACAACAAGCGCCTCCATCACCTCCGGCACACCATGTCCTTTCGCTTCCTTTGCCCAGAAGTAAATAATTGGACCAACGATTAATCCTCCAACAGCAGGAGTGAGGATTTTGAGATAAACAGGAACTGTATCGCAGAATGTAAGAAAATCATTTGGATTATGGTAAAAAAATTCCTGAAAGAATTTGATCATAAAACGAAAGGCAATAGCACCAAGACCTCCAATAAATCCAATAATAACAGCCAGAACAGCATTCACAACATGCTCGTTTATTCTCTGATTTGCCGTCCAAATTGATAGAAATCTCATGATGCCTCTTTATATCTGCGAATGATGCCTCTTTATATCTGACCCCGCATGCAGTTTCTGTCTGTCACATACTCTTCAGACTGTTTACGACTTCCTGGGCCATCTCCATGGTTTTCAGGTTCCCACCAAGGTCAGGAGTTGTTTTTCCCTCTGCAAGCACATTCTCCAGTGCCTTTTCGATCTTTGCAGCTTCATCGAGATGACCAAAATGTTTGAGCATCATCACGGCCGTCAGTATCATCGCAGATGGATTTGCTATTCCTTTTCCTGCAATGTCTGGAGCTGAGCCATGAACGGGTTCGAAGAGAGCGTGTTTTTCGCCAACATTTGCGGATGGGGCAAGTCCAAGTCCCCCAACAAGACCGGCCGCAAGGTCACTTATTATATCACCAAACATGTTCGTTGTGAGAATGACGTCGAAGCGGTACGGATCCATGACCAGATACATACATGCTGCATCTATATAATAATCATTGAATTCAATATCATAGCTCTTTGCAACTTCTCTGCAAACATCCCTGAACAGTCCACAAGTCTTTTTCATCACATTTGCCTTATGCAGTGCCGTTACTTTCTTTCTCCCTTCTCTTTCCGCAAGTTCAAATGCAAAGCGAGCTATGCGCTCACTGCCTTTTCTCGTTATCACCCTGATTCCTTCAGTAACCCCGTCTGCAACCTCGAATTCAAGCCCCTTGTAGAGACATTCAGTGTTTTCCCTCACAATTACTATATCTATATCATCGTAAAGACACTTAACCCCTCTGTATGACTTTGCCGGTCTTATGTTTGCGAAAGTTTCAAGTTCAAATCTGAGTCTGACGATAACGTCCGCAGCAGTCTCTCCTGTAGCACCGAACAACACGGCATCACTTTTCAGGCATTCCTCAAGCGTCTCATCCGGTAAGGCTTTTCCATACTTCCTATATGCTTCGTCTCCAGCTTCCATCCATGTGTACCTGAATGGCAAGCTTAACTCATTCAGAACCAGCATTGCAGCCTGCATTACTTCTTTGCCGATCCCATCACCAGGTATAACAGTTATACGCCTCATCCAATCACCGGGAATCTAATAACAAAATTCAACAGGCCTAAAGGGATAAAAAAGTTTCCCATTTAGGCTACCGCAGATGAAGGAAAGCGTATATACCAGGAAGATCGGCAACAACTCCGCTCAATCTTGTCATGAATGCAAATACAGCTGCAATTGAGGGCTCGACTCCAAACATGTAGAGAACTATTACCGAGGCAGATTCCATAATTCCAAGCCCGGCAGGCGTTACCGGCACAAACATAAGGGACGAAAGAAGGGGCTGGAGGAGGAGATATTCAATAAATCTCAGCTGCATTCCGAGGGCAAGACCGACAAAATACCACTGCAGGCCAACAAGCAGCCAGCCAGCAAGGCTGATGACAAGTATGTGGAGCGCATACTTTCTGACTCTTATCCCCCACTCTCTCATGGAGATGAGATGCCTGCTGAACGGCATTAAACCCATCAATCTGTCAAGTCTTCTGCTCCAGAGCAGGACAAGTATAACAACCCCCGCAGCAATAACAGCAATCCCTGCAATGGTTCCACCGGAATGGAAGTAAACTATTGCCAGCATGGCTCCAATGCCCTTCACAATGAATTCCATACCCTGAGGGGCAAGGATGGATGCCATAGCCGTGCTCAGATTGCAGTTACATCCCGTCAGGAACTTTGCGGCAGAGAGGTAACCACTCCTCCCTGGAGTGGCATCACCAGCTATCATTCCGCCAAGATGAGATGCAAGAACGCATCGAAAGCTAGCAGGTACTTCCATCTTCTGGAGGAGAAACTGAACTCTGAATGCAAGCAGAATATTGAGAAGAAAATAGGAAAAGGTCGCCAGAATAAAGAAGTGGGGGATAATTTCTCTGATCTTTCCCAGATCCTCTCTGAGAGAGTAGAAAAGTACCAGCAGTACGGTAACACCAATAGCAGCCTGAACCCATTTCACAGAGAGCACTATTGAAAATGGTTTAATACAGTTTCGAAAGCACTGAGCTGATGCCAGAAGTTTCAGTTGTACTACCGGCGTACAACGAGGCTGGAAGACTCGAGAGAGCAGTTAAAGAAGTTACAGAGGCTATCAAAGCAACAGGATATGACTACGAGCTGATAATTGCGGAAGATGGTTCAACAGATGGAAGTGATGAAGTTGCTG
>JARQZL010000051.1 GCA_029984855.1 Archaeoglobales archaeon
CTCCTGCTATCGATGAAAATTTCTGTAGCAGGCTCTGGCTACGTTGGTATAACAACGGGTATTGGTTTCGCTGAATTGGGCAACGAGGTTGTTTTTATTGACATCGATGAAAATAAAGTTAAGATGATAAATTCTGCAAAACCTCCAATATTCGAAAAAGGGCTTGAAGAGCTAATGAAGAAAAACAGGGACAGATATATGGCTACGGCCAATTATAAGAGGATTATGGACACGGATGTCACTTTTATTTGTGTTGGTACTCCTTCAAAAGAAGATGGCTCTATAGATCTCAGATTCATTGAATTTGCAGCCAAAGAGCTTGGAAAGGTGTTAAAGGAAAAGGATGACTTCCATGTAGTTGTTGTTAAGAGCACCGTTGTGCCGGGAACTACAGAAGAGGTTGTTAAGCCGATCATGGAGAAAGAGTCCGGCAAGAAAGCCTTCGAGGATTTTGGTCTGGCGATGAATCCCGAGTTTCTGAGAGAGGGTAGCGCAGTCGAAGATTTTTTCAATCCTGACAGAATAGTGGCTGGCGTCAAAGATAATAAAACGAGAGAAGTTATAGAGAAACTTTACTCTCCTTTTAACTGCCCAAAGCTTGTTACCGACATTAAAACGGCTGAGATGATCAAGTACGCAAGCAACGCTTTCCTTGCCACCAAAATTAGCTTTGCAAACGAGATAGGCAACGTCTGCAAGAAGCTTGGCATAGACGCCTACGAAGTATTTAAGGGAGTTGGACTGGATCACAGGATAAATCCATCGTTCTTCAGAGCGGGTATAGGATTCGGTGGTTCATGCTTCCCCAAAGACGTAAAAGCCCTGATTGCGAGGGCTAAAGAAGCTGGCGAAAATCCAAAGCTGCTGGAGGCAGTGGTAGATGTGAACGAAGAACAGCCTTTGAAGTTGATTGAGCTTTTGAAGAAGCACGTTCCCGATTTAAGGAATAGGAAGATAGGCGTGTTGGGTTTGGCATTCAAGCCAGATACAGACGACATAAGAGAGAGCAGAGCAGTAACGGTGGTTGAAGCTCTGCTGAAGGAAAGAGCTGAAGTTATAGCATATGATCCCAAGGCTATGGAAAACTTCAAGTGCCTCTTTCCCCAGATTGAATACGCTGGTTCTGCTGAAGATGTAATCGCTAAATCTGAAGCTGTCCTAATCGTCACCGAATGGAAAGAATTTGGAGAGTTAAATTATGGGGGCAAAATTGTAATAGATGGCAGGAGAATAGAAAAGGCAAGAAAAGAGGCAGCCATCTATGAAGGTGTGTGCTGGTAGAAAGTGTTATATTCTTGGTTGTACGAAGTTATACCAATGGTTAGACTGAAAGTTAGAGTTGGACCAAAAGGACAGATCGTGATACCCAAAGCCATACGGGAAAGACTCGGTATCGAACCCGGCAAGCTTCTGCTTGTCGATGAGAGGGATGGAAAGATCGTGATTGAAAGGTCCGGTGTGGACGAGCTTGTGAACTGGCTCAAAGAGAACAGAAAGAAAATTGCGAGGGATATTTATAAATTCGGTCTGGAGGATGAGTTTTGAAAGTTTTCATAGATGCGAGCTATATAATATACCTCAGATACTCTCAGAGTGACGAAACGTTCGATTACTGCGTCAACCTTATGAAAAAGCTGGAAAACCATGAGCTTTTAACAAACATCGTTGTGATTGATGAAGTTGTCTGGATTTTGAACAGGAAGTATAGAATAGAACTCAACGAGATTTTTGAATTTCTGGACAGGATAATGAATTTTGTGAGCATAGTTCAGCTGGGTGGTGAAGACTACAGGCTCATGAAAGAGACTATGCTCAAATACAGTCTAAAGCCATCGGATGCTATACACGTCGCAAGCATGAAAAAGGCCGGCATAAAATTTATAGTATCCGAGGATCCGGATTTTGATAGAATTGACTGGATAAAACGAATCTGGATAAATAAAGGTGAGTTCGATGAAAATCAAAAAGGCTGTAATTCCAGCAGCGGGTTACGGAACTAGGATGTTCCCCATCACAAAAGCACAGCCCAAGGAGATGGTGCCTGTAGTTCACAAGCCAGTAATTCAGTATGTTGTGGAAGAAGCGTACCACTCTGGAATCAAGGATATTCTCATTATAACGGGAAAGGGCAAGAGGGCAATAGAAGACCACTTTGACAGGAGTGATGTGCCAAAGCCAAACCATTACATCACAGAGCTCGACAGAATTCTGGAGGAGGTGGACATATTTTTTGTCAGGCAGAAGGAGCAGAAGGGACTGGGTGATGCTGTTAGGTATGCGGAATCTTTTGTCGATGATGAGCCATTTGCCTTGCTTCTTGGGGACACAATAACGATGCCGCCATGCACAAAAGAGCTAATTCAGGTGTACAACAGATACAAAACATCGATTGTTGCAGTAGAAGAGGTTCCTGTGGAAAAAGTCAGCCTGTACGGTGTTGTGGCATGTAAAAAGATTGAGGATTCCGTTTATCTGGTAGAAGATCTGGTTGAGAAGCCGAGTATCGATGAAGCCCCTTCAAACCTTGCAATTCTGGGCAGGTATATTCTAACGCCAGAGATCTTCGAGTTCATTAAGGAGACGAAGCCTGGAAAAGGTAACGAGGTTCAGCTTACAGATGCGATGAGAATTCTAAATACGAGGGAAAGGATGTATGCCTATCTGTTTAAGGGCAGGAGGTATGACATAGGCAACAAGGTAGACTGGCTTAAGGCGAACATTGAGCTTGCAGTGGAAGATGAGGAAGTAGGAGAGGAAATAAGGGAGCTAATAAGGTCGATGGAGTTGTAGTATTTTGATGAATTGAGAAGATATAAGTACCACTTTTACTATATTCTCTACCATGACTACAAAGTCTATCAAACTCAGCGAGGAAACGTACAGAAAGCTGGTTGAGATTGCTGGCAAACTTCAGGCTGAGCTGAAAAAACCTGTTTCAATAGAGGATGCAATAATGCCTTGTCGAACAAAACCCACTCAGAATAATACACAATAAAAATTAAACCCAGATAAAACCTCTAACCAACCTATGCCAAAAATAGACTGGAAAGAGTACAACGAGAAACTCGTAAAGAGAGGAG
>JARQZL010000052.1 GCA_029984855.1 Archaeoglobales archaeon
CATTCAAAACAAGTTCCAATTCCTTACTGTTTAGTTTTAAGCTAACTCTTTTTTGAACACCACCAAATTTGTAATATTTGTCGTAAATAAGCATAGATTTCGCTTTTTTCCACCTGTTCCAGTTGGATGGAGTATATGGAAAGTGAGGTTTTTAAGGGTTTCCTTAGAAGTGGCCGAGGACATTTGTCTTTGTGTTGCTCAACTTCAACTACCAAAGGTCAAATCGCCGATTCGGGTAATTGCACCCTATTCAACTGAAGAAGATATACTCCAGCCCGTTCTCTCTCACAAACTCTTTCAATTCTTCGTCGAGACTGGCAAACTTCATGTTGCTATGCTGGGCAGTTGAGTAAAGTATGCAATCTATGAAATCTTTATGCCCCATTTCGTAGAGTTCAAAGGCTTTAAGGGTGATATCTACGTTAATCTCAGCTTTAGCGTAACCTTCAAATATGCTCTGCATTCCGGCTTCAAAAATTTTCTGTTCGAATTTTCCCTTCTTTTTAAGCGAGCTCGCTACCCAGAGACACTCAAGGATGCTGAAATCAGAATAATAAAGTTCATGACCACTCAGCTTCTCTAAAATCTTCTCAGCCCTCTCAACTTCAATTCCAAGAGTGGGAAGGAGTAATGAAGTATCAAGCAAGACTTTCATGTTTTCTCTGCTCTTCTAAGCTTATCTGCTCAACTTCTCTGGCTGAAATTTTAGCGAACTTTTTCCCGTGTAACGCAAGATCAAGGGGGCTCTTAACAACCTCGACAACTATTTTTCCCTCTTCAACTGATATCCTTACCCTGTCCCCCTCTTTTATTTTGAGGGATTCTACTATTTTTTTGGGGAGATAGAGTGCAAACTTCTTTCCGATCTTACCTGTTACCTGATTCATTTGGATCACCAGAATTTATTGGTTTTTCTGGCATAAGAATTTTTCCCAGAAAACTCTGTATTTTTCCCGAAGTTATTTTTCCAGTCAACCAAACGGTTGCGTGAAACTCGACGAAATGTGGTCGTTTACGCTCGGCTCTCGTTAGCATGAGTGTTAACGACGAGAAGCGTAAAAATGGATAATGAGAGAAAGAGAAGGGTACACCAAGGAAATAGCAGAGATCGAAAACATAACTCCAAGAAGAGTGAATCAGATCTACAATACAGGGAAACAGGAGAAATTCCTAAGCTAAAGAAGCCAGGAAGACCAAAGAAAGATTTGAGGAAGAAATAGAAGATAGAAGCCATAAAGAAAGCATACGAGGTTCGAAAAATGCATGCAATCCTTGATACCGTAATAATTCTTCAAGGGAAAAACCAAAAAGTCGTCCAGAAAATACGGTCCAACTGCAGAAAACCTTAATAACAACTCTTGTATTTTTATGGCAATTACTATTAAACCTGAAGTGTGTAATCGTAAAAAGACTTTCAAGCGAACTTGAGTATTATGAGGCTATTGTTGGTAAGTTCAGGAAGAAGTACAGGTGTACTTTAGAGGAGTTGGAAGACAGGATTGAGAGAGGGCGTTCCCGTAGACAATCATGAAATATGGGAAGACAGCATCGAATGGCGAAATGCTGTTGAGGAGGTTGAGAAGCTTAGAAACTTGCTGAAGGAGCTAAAATATTGAGTTCGGTGGAATTACTAAAGGAAGTGGCGAAAAATCTAACAGCTTGCGATATTGTAATTAGAGTGGAATTTTTGGGAAGTAAAGTCAGATTCAAAATTATTATCAGTAGCGTTCTGGAGAGCTTAGGGCTTGAAGGGGCCAATTTTTACAGGATTAAAGATGCGTTTGAGAAAGGGTATGGGGAAGAAGTGATGTTGAATAGACTGCATACCCTGAATTTCCTGAAGAGCAATCTTATTGTTCTCTCGCTGGAGGACGCAATTTTTGATATTTCAAAGAGATATTTCAAAGAGAATTATCGAGAAATACAGGTTACTCCCAAACGATGCCTTGATAGCTGCAACATGCAAGCATTACGGAATAAAAAAGATAAGTTTGACGATGATTTAAAGAGGGTTGAGTTTCTGGAAGTTGTGGAGGATCCTTGAAGAGATTTGCCGACGAAGGATTCAGCAAATCATTCAAAAATCAATCAGAACTCCACGATTTTCGCAACATCAACTTTTTCAATAACTCCTCGATCTACCTCGACTTCCAGCACTGCATAGAAATCTCTTCCAGATTTTAGCCGACTTGCAACTTTTCTTGCAGCTTTTTTCGCTCCAGTTATGTCAGCGGTAAGAATTTTTGCTGACGCCAGTGTGCCATATCCGTGGCATCCCATGAATCCGATAATACCACTGGGGGCAAAGCTGGCCCTTTCCTTGAATACAATCAATCCGTAATCTGACAGATAGGTTTTCCTGTTAAAATCGTAATCCGGGGAAAATATCTCTCCATCACTGTCTATCAGGTCGTAGTTGGGTGACATGAGGTTAAATCTAACGGGAGACTCGTTAATCAGCCATTCTGAATACAGGTTCGATACCGGGCCCCCAAACAGTAGCGTTCTATGGGTGAACATCCTGGTTCTATCGTCTATTTCGTCTCTTCTCCACTCTGGAGATATACCTTTGTGCATTTCCAAGGCCTGTTTGACTTCCAGCAGTGCTGATTGTGCAGCCAGCACACCCTTGGTTCTGCTCAGTTCATCCTCATACGACCTTGGTATTCCAAGCAATTCGATTCTTCTGAGTTTTTCTTCCTTTTTCGTGTACCATGTGGTAGCATAGCATGTATTGCCCGGAATCAGGAAATCAAGCAAAGTCTCAGAAGGTTTTAACCGAAGCTTGAGGAATTCAAGTATTCTGTTCAATTCTGAATTTGCTATGGAGCAGAGAACGAGCCCTTTCGCAAGACCTTCCGGCGTGTGAAAATCAAACAACCATGTGCCACTGATCGCGCTCTTTACGATTTTTTCGAAAACACTCCAGAACTGCACCCATTCAGGATCCGGCACGATCGTTTTTAAATATATCTGGTATATGTGCTTTTTGAATTTAATCGTACAGCAAGCAGGCAATTAAATGATATGATTGAGCCCGATCAGGCTCTCAAAACTGATGTGTAAACATCCATTGTCCTCTCTGCAATACTGTCCCAGTCATACTCCCTCAAGTCAACATTGACTTTAACTTCTGCAGCTCTTCTTATGACTTCCGCCAGTTCTTTTGGAGAGTTTCCGCTCACAGCAAAAACACAGTCAAACTTCTCGGCAAATTCTTTTAAAGCTCCTCTATCGCTCACTACAGCTGGCTTACCGCAGGCTAAAGCCTCTAGGACTGTTATCCCGAACGCCTCGATTGGTGAAAGATTTACGAAAACGGAGCAGGTTTTGAGCCATCTATATTTTGTTTCCTCATCCACAAAGCCCAAAAGTTTTACCCTGTCTTCAAGCCCCAGCCTCCTAATCAACTTCCTTAGCTCTTCCTCAAAATTACCCTTTCCGGCAATGTAAAAGTGAAAGCCATCGAGGTATTCCATGGATTCAACAACTGTGTGTACATTCTTGTATTTCTCAATCCTCCCAACGTAAAAGATCAATTTATCGGGAAACTCAAAAGGTTTGGCGTTTTGTATTCTGCCTAAATTTATACCGTTCGGTATAACCACGGCATAAACACCAAAGTCCCTTCTGACAAGCTGCCTTTCATAATCCGAGACGCATATGACCGCATCAGCCTTTTTAAAAATTGTTGAGCCGAGCAGCCTGTACGGTTTCAGCAGTAAACTCCTGATGACACTTCCCCCTTTTCCATGGTAATGTGGTGTAAAAATTAGCTTATTCTGCTTCTTGGTCATTGCTGCAAATAATGCCGGAAACGCATGATAGTTGTGGGTGTGAATCACATCGTACTTGTCAGAATTTCTCTTCAGATATCTATACAGATCCAGCGAAAAGTAGTACGCTTCAGATGGAGCGTATGATTTGAATCTCCTAACAGTGAATCCATCTACTTCTTCTATACTCCTTAACTTTCCGGAGGGGTCAGTTGTAAGGACTTCAACATCAAACTCCTTGGCCAGCCTTTTCGAAATCTCATAGACGTGAGTTTCAATCCCTCCGGTATATGGAGAGAAGCGATGGCAAACCTGACAGATTTTCATTATAGTGTGCAGGGCCAGTCAGTATTAATAAAGTACTGTCCTCCGGCCTTCAGGAGTGCTTGTTTTTATATAATAGGAGTTTACTACCATCAGGCAAGACCTGTCCACATTAGCATAAAACTATAAATACTAAAAATCATGCATTATTATGCTAAAGGTAAAGGATATTGTTAAGGAGTTGAAAGTCTTTGAAAGAAACAAAGTACCTCTTGAAATCAAAAT
>JARQZL010000053.1 GCA_029984855.1 Archaeoglobales archaeon
ATTTTGATTTCAAGAGGTACTTTGTTTCTTTCAAAGACTTTCAACTCCTTAACAATATCCTTTACCTTTAGCATAATAATGCATGATTTTTAGTATTTATAGTTTTATGCTAATGTGGACAGGTCTAATGACAGGAATGATAAGGGAATCAAAACCTTCCAAGCCAAGCCGAAAAGTTTTTAAAAATTCCCTATGCTATATCTCACAGGCTTTTCTAAGGCTTTAGCCGGAAGGCAGGAAAGCCGTAAAAATCAAAAGGGCCGAAAAGCCATAAAAATAAAATCGAGAAGTGAAGGGTATGATGCAGGACATGCAGGATATGGTATTTAAAGGAACAACGACAGTTGGTCTGGTCTGCAAGGATGGCGTGGTACTTGCAACCGAGAAAAGGGCAACAATGGGCAATTACATAGCCAGTAAAAGGGCCAAAAAGATTTATCAAATTGCCGACAGAGTGGCAATGACCACTGCAGGAAGCGTTGGAGATGCACAATTCCTTGCAAGACTTGTCACAGTTGAAACCAACCTGTACGAAATAAGAAAAGAAGAAAAAGCAACGGTAAGAGCAATTGCTACCATGCTGTCCAACATGCTTAATTCGGTCAGGTACTTCCCATACTTTGTCCAGCTTCTTATAGGCGGTGTTGATTGCAGAGAAGCAGGCATATACTCAATAGATCCCATTGGGGGAGCAATTGAGGAAAAAGAGGTCGTTGCAACCGGTTCTGGAAGCATGACCGCTTACGGGGTTCTGGAGGATAGATACAGCCCCGAAATTACGGCAGATGAGGGCGTTAAGCTTGCAGTCAGGGCAATATCCTCAGCAATGAAGAGAGATTCCGCTTCTGGTGATGGAATCGATGTGGTCAAGATAACAAAGGAGGAGTACACCCAGCTAAAGCCAGAGGAAATCGATGAAATTCTTAAAAGTTTTTCCAAGAAGTAAAGATTTGAGCTGGAGTTTATGGCAGCCGACAGGCTTAGAGAGCTAAAAGAGAAGGTAGCGGGAGCTATCCCGAGAGGCATACAGGTAAGACGTATCGACTTTGAGGGGCCACTCTTAGTTATTTACATAGGGAACCCCCAAGAACTTGCAGAGAGTGGAGACATAATCAAAAGACTTGCAAAAGACCTGAGAAAGAGAATCATCATCAGGCCAGATCCAAAATGTCTGAAACCTCCTGAAGAAGTAAAAAAGATAATAAAACAGGTCGTTCCAGAGGATGCGCAGATTACAAGCTTTTTCTTTGATGATGAGAACGGGGAAGTAATTATTGAGGCCGAGAAACCGGGAGTGGTTATAGGAAAACAGGGGGCAACACTGAGAGAGATAATGAAAGCAGTGGGCTGGAGCCCCAAGGTAATGCGGACTCCACCAATAAGATCGAAGACAGTTGAAAATATACGACAGTACATGCTCAGCGTCAAAGATGAAAGAAAGGAAATTCTGAGAAGAATCGGAGAAAAAATCCACAGAGGAGCAATTTATGAAGAAAAATGGGTTAGAGTGACATTCCTTGGCGGATCGAGGGAGGTTGGAAGAAGCTGCTATCTTCTTCAGACCCCTGAAAGCAGGATTCTCATAGACTGTGGAGTAAACGTGTCAAACATACAGCATTCGCCCTACCTCTACATCCCAGAGGTGCAGCCACTCGATAGTATTGATGCTGTCGTCATCACGCATGCACACCTGGATCACTGTGGACTTGTACCTGTGCTGTACAAGTATGGGTATAAGGGACCAATTTATCTGACTCCCCCTACAAGAGACCTGATGGTACTCCTTCAGCTTGACTTTATCGAGGTTGCAGCTCGAGAGGGGGCTGCAACTCCGTACGAGTCATCATTTATAAGAGAGGCTCTGAAGCACACAATACCTCTCGACTATGGCGTGGTCACTGATATAAGCCCGGACGTCAGGCTCACATTTTACAATGCTGGTCACATCCTTGGATCGGCAATAGCCCACTTCCACATAGGAGAGGGGCTTTACAACGTTGCCTTCACAGGTGACTTCAAGTTCGAAAGAACGAGGTTGTTTGATAGATCTGAAACAAACTTCCCCCGCCTTGAAGCTCTGATAATGGAGGCAACGTATGGTGGTAGCAATGACTTTCAACCCTCACGGAAAGAAGCTGAAGAAAAGCTCATTGCTCTAATAAACGAGACTATCCGGAGAGGTGGCAAAGTTCTAATTCCCACGTTTGCTGTTGGCAGGAGCCAAGAAGTAATGATAGTTCTCGAAGAGGCCATAAGAAATAAGAGGCTTGAAGAGGTAACAGTCTACCTTGACGGAATGATATATGAAGCCACAGCAATTCATACTGCCTACCCCGAGTACCTCAACGTCTCACTCAGAGACCTAATATTCCACCATGGGATAAACCCCTTCATAAGTGATAACTTCGTGAAAGTTGATTCACCGTCCAAGAGACAGGAGGTTATAGAGGATTCGTCTCCCTCAGTGATTCTTGCAACTTCAGGCATGCTGAACGGTGGACCGGTTATGGAGTACTTCAGAAGAATTGCGGGAGAGGAGAAGAACACCCTGATATTTGTCGGCTATCAGGCTGAAGGGACACTTGGCAGGAGAATCCAGAAGGGCTGGAAGGAGATACCCTTCCCCACCAATGGAAAGAGAGAGGTTGTGACAGTAAATATGGATGTGGAAACTGTCGATGGTTTCTCCGGCCACTCCGACAGAAGGCAGTTAATGAACTACATTCGCGCTTTGAGCTCAAGACCAGAAAAGATAATAACAATACATGGTGATGAAAACAAGTGCGTGGATCTTGCATCGAGTATCTACAAAACCTACCGCATCGAAACCCGCGCACCCTATAACCTCGAAACAGTGAGATTCATATGATCATTGTCAGTGTTGTTGGAAAATCTGGCAGTGGGAAGACCACACTTATAACAAGGATTGTTCCTTTGCTGAAGGAAAAAGGCTACAGAGTTGCTGTGATAAAGCATGTAAAAAATGATTTCGAAATAGACAAGAAAGGAAAGGACTCATACCAGATCTGGCAGAGCGGGGCAGATGTTGCGATAGTCTCCAAAAATAAGACCGCCCTGATCATGGAAGGTGCCAGAAGCCTTGAAGAATTATGCAGGTTCTTTGAGGGATACGATATAATTCTGACTGAAGGATTCAGAGCTGCGCCTACAGACAAGATAGTTATATTGAACAGAGATAAAGGAGATCTCTCCTTTGACGGGAGAGTTCTTGCAGTAGTCTCTGATGAGGAGGTTCCCGGACACAGAACCTTCAGAAGAGATGATATCAGTGCACTGACGGAGCTTATAACAAGCCTTGCACAGGGTAAAAATTTTTAACCCTGCAGTTCAGCGTAAAATGCCGCCGTGGCTCAGCTGGAAGAGCGGGTGACTTGTAATCACCAGGTCGCGGGTTCAAATCCCGCCGGCGGCTCTCGTTCTCAATCTATTTCTCATTAAACGACATGTGATTCTGGCAGAATTGCAGATAACAAATCGGGACGATAGATCTACCAAGGCTACCAAGCTGAGATTGCTGCGGTCTTCTGAGTTCTCATACTTTCAATCTCCATTTTCAGGAGTTAAGAATATCTTTTAAATATTTTTTATCTCCTCTTTTAGACATACACAATCTCTCTTTTTATATGCTCTTTTATATCTTTTATTCTTATAGATTCCATACCTGCCGGTGTCAAAATATCTATGGGCCTCCCAAATAAGTTCTCCAAATAGTCTATCAGTCCAGCAAAATTCTTAAATGTTGCCTTTCCTTTTTCGAATTCCGCAAAAATATCAACATCACTATCCTCCCTGCCCTCATCTCTACTAAGTGACCCAAATATTCCCATTTTTTACTCCGAACTTTTTAAGTTCGTTTTTATTTTTCTTTAACAGCTCAATAATTCTTCTCTATCCATATTATTCATCATGACCATTTTTTACCACCTATGTTTCTATATATCGGTTTTTAAACTTAAACTTTTGGCGGCGTGCGGAATTTCTACTAACGTTCTGGGGATATGCGAAGTTTGCGATAGCGAATTTGGGCGAGCATAGCGAAGCCATACATCCGCCTGTTAAGTTGTTCAGGCTTTCTCATAAGCTTTCAGGAATTCCTCCCTTTTTATCCCGGCCTGCCGACAGATTACCCTCAAAGTTGAACCTTTTATCCTATGTTGGGCATGGTTAATGGAGTTTTAGTTCCATCCGGGTTCTCTCTTACCATTGATATGTGATTTCCAACCCTGACAATTTTGAAACCGAGACTCTCTAATGCTTTTATGACCTTACGCTTGGGAGAATCTCTTGGAAATCTCATTTATATTACCACTTCTGCAATAAAAGTCTCCACCACTTCATCTGTTTCTAAGACTTCCTCTCCGAAAGTCTCTATATGGAATTTTATCGCAGATTTTACATTCTCCAACGCCTCCTCGTAAGTATCTCCCTCGCCAACACCACACCCTTTAAACCTAAAGGATAGGCCACATACCCCTCTGGATGTTTTTCGACTATGATTTTTAATGATTTCATCTTTTACCCCTCCTTTTTGTTGTTTAAGACAAGATTTATAAAGGTAAGTCTACCTTCACCAGGTTGCCTTTAAATTTATGACCGTACTTGGCACTGCCACTGCCAGGTATCACCTTAAATAGAAAAAGTTATTTACTTACCTTAACTCCGCTAAGTTAACCCATAGGTAACTCCGGAAACACCTCCATGATCCTTCTCGCTCTCTTTGGAATCTTTGCAAAATACTCTCTTCCTGGTTCGACAATCTTCTGAACCTTTGAAAGCTCGAAGAAAACCTCTTCAACAGACTTA
>JARQZL010000054.1 GCA_029984855.1 Archaeoglobales archaeon
AAAAAATAGACTTTAAAAAACAGGATAGCCCCGCCCGGATTCGAACCGGGGTCGGCGGGTTTCTTCGTTCCAGCCCTTCCATACATACACCTATTCTTACATCCAGTCCGTGCGGGTGTCTATTTACTGAGGTAATCACTGCCACATCACTAACGGGCCGGAACTCCAAAGCCCGCAATGCTTGACCTGCTACAACACGGGGCTATTGGTCTGATTTCAACGAGCTCACTTTTAGTAAGCCGCTGGCCGGATTTGAACCGGCGACCTGACCCTCACAAGGGGCCCGCAATCCCGGACTATGCTACAGCGGCTTCATGGACCCGGAGGGATTCGAACCCTCGGCATCCCGCTCGCAAAGCGGGCAGTCTTCCGCTGACTTACGGGCCCGAAGTTGATCTCGACTTCGAACACGATTTCGATGTTGATTTTGATGTCGATTTCGATCTCGACTTCTTTTCTTCATTCCCGAATAGAGCTTCCCACAGTAACTCAGCCCGGCCCTTCTTCAACATGAGCCTCTGGCCGAGGAACATGTCCACAGAGCACATTACAGGATCTCCTCTACTCTCTGCATCTTCTCGTAGAGCTTTTTCACAGCCTCGAAGATCTCAAGGAACTCTTCAAAGCTGACAGTCATGCTCTCGATCGTCTGAGGCCCAGCAGGATTTTTGCCGTGTTTGTGGGTCACCTGAACGCTTATCAGGGTGTCGGGCTCGTCTGTCCGCAAACTTGCGGAAACTATTACCTCCCTCTTCTGATAAACCCTAACCTCCTGAATGCTTGCAAACGAGACATTTGCCAGGAGCTGGGACATGCAAAACACCTCAGTATGTCCCGACTACAAGACTCATTTCTCCTCTCAGCTTCTTGACCTCAATGACCTCCCTCTCACTGATTATCCGCCTGACTTTCTCGACATCTCTGTCCTTGCACCACACGTAGATCCTCTTCTTTTTCGGAGCTACGAGGTAGTGCGTGGCTACATCGAGCAGCGCCGCACTCGTCTTTGCGATATCGGCTTTATCTTCCCAGCTTCCGAGCCAGTTGCCGAGCATAGAAATTTCTTAAGAAAATGGACTTTAAAAAGATCATATTATGAACGTATTCGGCAGATTTAACTCGATTAGGATAGAATACGGTTATGCCCAACGCAGCCATGCTCAACGCAGCCAAGAAAACCATGCGGATGGAAGAGGAAGAGAGACAGTGGGAGGAAGAGAAAGAGCAGATAAAGAACAGATACAGCAATTATGGCAGATTTAACATTAAGCTGCATTTTGAAGTGACAGCGTACCACGACGAAATGAAGCAGCTGATACAGAATTTCTTTGAAGAAATGCAGCAGAAATTGAAAAATCTGGAGGTCGTTTACGAATACTACAAAAAGATCTCCTGAACTCTATTCTTGCTGAACATCTGTAGTGTACTGCGCTTCTTCAACTGTTGTAACTATTTCTTTCCACGAAACCTCGTACTTGCAGATGACCTCGATGTTCCTCCGGTAAATGTATTCATCCTCAGTGAAATCGAGGTTGCGCGGAGGGGCGACATCGAAGATCGTCACATTCGTAAGCGAGAGGTCTTTCTTCGCCCATAAAAACAAATCGTTCTGGAACTTCGCTATGCGCTTGATGTCGTTGTCGTACAGGCTCAGATCTATTGATTGTCTCAAAACTATGCCCTTGGTGTACTCGATGTCCTTGTAGCCATCGGGATTGTCCACCAGTGTGATTGCGAGGATCTCGTTCAGTGGAGTGTTGGATCTATCTATTACGGGATCCAGGAAGTTAACGAAGAGGGCAGGATAGCCAAAGTCAACCATCTGCTTCGCCCTCAGAACCTGCATGTCAACAAGAGCACCATTATACTCGAGCTGTTTCGGGATCTGTGCATACAGTTCGTCCCAGATTTGATTTTCAAGCATAATATCACCTCAGCGAGCGCTCTATCAGCCTGTTGACTTCGGACTCTATTAATCTCCTGACTTCGTCTTTCTTCTCGTCAAAAGTGGGGCGGATGTAGCCCCTCTCAGGAATATTCTTCCCCGGAGCACCGAACTCGTGCACGGCTGCAACTACGGCGTACTCGCCGAAAACACCCACGAGAACTCTGTTCCTGTCGGCCTCAACCTTGTGAGTGATTGAATTCCTAAGCTTGCCGGTGTCGATGAGTGGTCTTGAGCTCTTCTTTCTGCGTATAGTCTCAGGCTTCAGGGGTGGCCACTCGCTGCGCCCCTCGGTTATCGTCTGCTTTATTGCACCCTCGAGGAAAGCTCCCGCTTTCCTCAGTATCTCTTCCTTCTCCTTCTGTAAGGCATTCAGTAAGTCTGGAATCTTGTTCTCGTCTTTAACTGTCATTCTACTGCCTCAACAATAGCCTTCTTGTAGGTCTGATAGTTCTCAAAAGCCCGAATCAGGAAGCGTTTGCCATCGATCTCGATCTTGTCTCCGGTTTTGATGTCGTCGGCAAGGTAAACCTTCAAGCTCGCTTTTGTGATGCCCGCATCAACCCAGAACTTGAGCTCTTCAGCGGTGAGGGGTAGAACAACTGCTTTCGTTGCTATCGTAGTTTCAGATTCCTCAATGTAGCCATTATTGTTGGTCCTCGTTATGTGGATCAGCGTTACATCAATACCCTTCTTTTCCAGAATTTTATCAAAACTCAATCCCATCCCTCCTTGAGCTGATTCAGATCGTAGCTGCGAGGAAGCTTGCGAATCGTTATGTTCTCCTCCGCGATGTCAATTACCTCAATGATCTTCCCGTCTGCTTCCCAGGGAACGAGAATCGTCAGCCTCGGCATTCTTTCCACTTGCCCATTACATGCCACAGCCACGCCACAGCCACCACAAACAGAGGGACTGCTATAGTACAGGGAGTTATCTCGCAGAATACTGCCATCAGCATCGTTCCGAAGGCATATTCAAGTATATCACCCAAGAAGTTCGCTTCTTTCTCCTTGCCTGCAAGATAAATGTGTTCGATGAACTCGTATGCTATGAAGATCACGAACATCACTGGAATGAAGCGGGTTATTCCTCCTGCAAGAATGTGTGCAACTGAGCCCTTGCGATCATCGAAAACATTAATCATCATGCTATCTCCTCCCGCTTACAGCCCTTGCAGCCCTTGATCCGAAATAGAAGCCGAGCACGAGCATAACAATGTCTTTGTCAACAGAGCCTGTTTTGATGAAGTAGCCAACCACAACAGCAATAGCAATTAAAGCTCTGACACTTCCA
The DNA here is from genome assembly GCA_029984855.1 of Archaeoglobales archaeon. Taxonomy (GTDB): domain Archaea; phylum Halobacteriota; class Archaeoglobi; order Archaeoglobales; family Archaeoglobaceae; genus Archaeoglobus_C. Next base: position 3,242 of record JARQZL010000054.1, read on the forward strand.
GGAGGCATCCACAGTGGCGCATCTCCGTTGAGCAGCCCTCTTCTACTATCCTCTAAAGCACTATCCTCTAAAGCTGGTTTCATGGATGACTATGCCAGAATAGACTTTAAAAGATCATGAGTGAACAATTTCCCGCCCCCACGTGGGGGCCGAAAATTAGATCAGCGATGTCGTGAATAATCTGAGATGCCCGCTCCTTATCTCAAAGATGAGCCCACCTCTAATGAGCTTGTCAAGGTATTTGTTGAGCGTTCTTGTGCGCCAGTTAAGAGTGTCTTTAATCTGCCTCCAGTTTACAACCCTGCTCTCGCGGACAAACCTCAGTAGCTTCATAGCCGATTCCTCCCGATATTCGATGCTCCCCTTGGGTCTTCCCCTCGGTCTCTTGCGGAGGATGCCCCACTCGAGGAGGATCTGCTTTGCCTCCTCCCAATCGCAGTCAAAATCGTTTGCCAGATAGACCGAGATGTTCCCAGTTCGTATCGAGACAATCAGATTTTTACGCTCAAGTGCTCTCAATCGCTGTGGGAGCCATGAACTACCCTGGTGAGTAATTCCAAAGTGTTGCTTGAGGTCCTTCAGGTCGGCGTAGCCCTTGATCCTGATAGCCTCGAGGACTTCTTCCTGTGTTGCCATCAGTAACCCTCCATTTCCAGTTCGAGTTCTCTTTCTTTCTCCTGCTCGACATGTTCTTTCTCTCTTTCCCAGTGTTCAAGCTTCTCGTACTCAAAAACGAGGTTTTTCTCTTTCTCGAGGTGCTCTTTAATTATTTCTTTCAGCTCCTCGAGGTCGCGGGGTACGATGATAATACCAAAACCGTACTGCTCGACAACAATGTCTTTCGAGAATTTGTCTTCCGCAAGCTGTTTAATCGTTTTGATAATTTTTAGCTGCCGCAGCACGCTCATTTTTAGCTCCAATCCTTGATTACGCTTGCGGTAGCGAAGAGTTCAGCACATAACTTCTGCAACGTTCGTCATGTTGCCATCGACTTCGATTCCAGTATTGCGTACAGCTCGATAAACTCCTCGCCGGGTGATGCAGGATGGTTTGACGTTGCGTTTGGTGTGGTAGTAGGCTGATTTGACTTCTGACTGTCTCTAGTAGAATAGTTTGCTTCATTCTGAACTGAAATATCGGTTACAGTATCTCCGGAATTTCTTCCGAACTGACATGTGCCAGAGTGAGACAACATTTTCCATGATATATTTGCTCTCCCATATTTTACATTGTTTAAAAATGCTGAATGCTGCTTTTTACCCTCGAAAACATTTGCCACAAAATATTTTTTGTTTACATCGATATCAATAGATAGAAAAAGAGAATGAGCGTTACCAGTAGTAGCATCAGACACTTGAATCCATGCACCGCAGAATACTTTTCTATCTCGAATGTAAATATTCAATCCGTTAATTCCTCCACCCTCCTCGTAAACGAACTGAGAGGATGAAATGTCTGTCGATGTCTTAAACAGTGCGGCTATTGTATAGTTCAACCATGCTCCATGCATTTTGCAGGCTGGACAACCTAAATAATGTATATGCACATAACCACCATTTGCACCACCAAATATTCTTACAGCACTGCCCTGCCACCGTGCAGTGGAGCACCATCTCGGTATTCATGCCATGGTGTGAAAGTATGTACTCTCCCTCGTCCCTCTGATAATGGAGCCAGGAATATTGCATCCCTGTAAGCCACGAACTTGCCCGTCTCTTCTCTGTTCGGCATCGCTATCACCTGAAATTAAACAGCTTCTGGCTGCGGGTTGATCACCTGATAGTTAAGCTCGTTCTCCCTGAGATACTGCTCAATCTGCTCTACCTCAGCATCAGTATGCATATCAGCGAGGACAATTGTATTGCTGATGTTCTCGACGTAAGCAACCCTCATCCCCATTGCTGC
>JARQZL010000055.1 GCA_029984855.1 Archaeoglobales archaeon
TTAACATAAAATTTCAATCTCCATTTTCAGGAGTTCTTCTCTGTTTCAGCCCAACCGGGCTGGATGCCCTCTTTGAGCAGGAGGGATTTCAATCTCCATTTTCAGGAGTTCTTCTCTGTTTCCCGACATGAACGGCAAGGTGATAATCGACGTACTGAAATTTCAATCTCCATTTTCAGGAGTTCTTCTCTGTTTCGCGTTTTTCCGGGAGGGGTTTGATGTCAGCACATCCATTTCAATCTCCATTTTCAGGAGTTCTTCTCTGTTTCCCTCATCCCAAATCTCACTAATTCCTGAAATATAAAAATGCATTTCGCTTCTTTTTACGGCCCTCATTTGCATACCTGAAAATGCACACAAGTATTTAAAGGAGTGCTGTGGTAAACAAGCCCCTTACACACTCTACATTCCGTTTAAAGCCAGCTTTTACCCTCCATCAGGGCATTTTACAACTCAAATCAGAATCCGCAACCCCACCCTTCACACCTCGCTATACCTCACAATTTAATCAAATGATTAGTATAAAATTCTCTAAAGAAACATGAATTCGTAAATCGGTAAAAAGATATCAGCAAATGATAAATATCTTTTCTCAGAAAATAATAGTATGGTATATTTCCTCAACGATGTAGAGCACAAGTATGTAGTTCTAAATCTGAGGCCAAGAATAAGGGCAAATCCTGTTCCAGAAGAATTAAGGGGGTGGAACTGGCATTCACCTCCTTTAAAACCTTATTACGACATTAAGCTACCGATGTACCTCATATGCAGCACCTACTGCAAAACGGCAAGAGATGTTTATTTGACAGTAGTCGAAAGAGAAAAAGGAGGAGAAGATTTGAACATAAGGCTGGGCAAAGCCATTCACGAGGCTGTAGCGAGAGCTATAAGAGAGGCAAGAAAGCTGAACTTCGATGCAAAGCCAGACATCCAGAATAAGGCAATTGAGAATGCTGTGAACATGGCCTGGGACTACACAATTGCTGCATGCAAGTCGGCATTTCTTAAAGCAAGAGCAGAACAGCCGTATGCGAGCGAAGAGGACGTCATTGCTACCTCCATGCCGTTCCTCGTCGAGCACAGGATGGATGGGAGCTTGCTTGGCTGCTCGGGAATTATAGCCGTGGACTGTTATGACTACATGCACAACATAGTTTTCGACGTAAAGGTGTCCTCAACCAGTGCAAGACTGTACACCACGGGCTATGCGCTGGTACTCGAGAGCCTGTACGAGATTCCCGTAGATATAGGCTGCACCGTTTCAATTTCATTCAGGGAAGACAGAATGTCAATTACAAAGGATATCCACTACATAGATGCAAATCTGAGGAGCTGGTGGATTGAGGAGAGGGACAAGAAGGCAGAGATAGTCTACGAACAAACAGACCCGGGAAAGCCCGATGAGTGCAATCCAAAGTGTATGTTCAGGAATGCATGCCTATGAGGCTCGTTGTGGACGGCTTTGGGAAGTACATAGGCAGGGAAAACGAGTTGATCGTTGTAAAGGAGAAGGGCAAAGTTGTAAGAAGAGTGAAGCCCGACGAGCTCAAGCAGATAATAATAGCTGGAAAAGCATCGCTAAGCAGCGATGCAGTAAAGATTATGCTCAAAAACGCCGTAGATGTAGCTTTTATTGACAGGCGTGGTGAGGTCATTGGAAGACTCATGCATCCTTTTGTTGGTACGGCCAAAACGAGAAGGGAGCAGTATCTGGCATATAACGATGAAAGAAGTGTCACGCTTGCAAAGGAGTTCGTTAATGCGAAGCTGAGGAACCAGATTTCAGTTCTATCAAACCTTGCAAAGGCAAGAAAAGACAGCAATCCAGAACTTGCAGAAAGATTGATGGATGCAAGAGAAGAAATCAAATTATCCATTAATACACTTGGTGAGGTCTCCGGCAGTAAAATAGAAGATGTAAGAGAGGAAATTCTTGGAATTGAAGGGAGTGCAAGTCAGGAGTACTGGAATTCGCTGTCTTTGATATTCCCTCCGGACTACGGATTCAAGGGGAGAAGGGGGCTTGAAGCAGGCCAGACGAGGTATGCACAGGATATAATCAACGCAATGCTGAACTATGGCTACGCTATCCTCCATTCAGAATGCATTAGGGCAGTAGAACTTGCAGGTCTTGATCCATATGCCGGATTTTTGCATGCCGATCGGTCTGGGAGAACTTCCATTGCCCTCGATTTAATGGAGGAGTTCAGGCAGCAAATCGTTGACAGGGCAGTGATCAAGCTCATCTCGTACAGGCAGATTAAAGCTGCTGAATGCGAGATGAAAAACTTCGTCTGCATGCTGAACGATTCAGCAAGAAAGACCCTGCTTGGAGAGGTCTTGAAGAGGTTTGAAACGAAAACGCAGCACATGGGAAGAAACCTCAGCTATTCCTCAATAATTCTCCAGCAGGCAAGAAGAATAGCATCTTTTTTGAGAGGAGAAAGAAAATACAGAGGTTTCTGGCAGAGGTGGTAGTTTAGATGATTGAAGTCAGTGATATAGTGCAGTATCTCTACTGTCCCCGGAAGCTATACTTCATAAAAGTGATGGGGTTAAAGATTACAAGGCCGAAAATGAATGTTGGAAAGGAAGTTCATGAAAACGTGGGCAAATCCCTTACAAGAAGGAAGATTGAGGGCGAAATTCTGGAGAACGTATACCTCGAAAGCCAGAGGTATGGGATAAAGGGCTGTGTTGATGCGATAATTAGAAGGAATAAAGAGTACATACCTGTGGATATTAAGTTCTCCAGATTTAAGAGTTTGTTTTACCAGTGGAAGATGCAGCTCGTAGCTTATGCTGTTCTTGTTGAAGAGAATTTCGACTGTAAGGTGAAGAAGGCTTACGTTTATCTTACGGAGGGGAAGAACTGGATTGAGGTGGAGATCACACCTGAGGACAGAAAGGCACTCATGAAAATAATTCAGAAAGTCAGAGACATCATTCGCGAGGAGAAGTATCCCAGGGCAAGCAAGTCCAAAAAGTGCAACTACTGCGAGGTTGCAAGGTTCTGTGTTTAGTTAAGCTGAGTAGTTATTAAGCTAAGCAAATTCCACTTTGCTATCCTTAACAAGTTCTACTCCAGTGTTACTTACAACTATAGCGGTCTCGGAGCATCTACGGCAGAGCGGGAGTATGAATATGCAGTCCTTTTCATCTTTGATGAACTTTTTGACCTGCTTAGATAACGCCTCCCTGTCGTTTGGATTCAGTTCGCCTCTGAATGCTGAATACTGCACCCTCTCAAGCCCATACCTCTGCAGGAGTTTTGCCAGGCGTGTACGGTTTGTGTCGTTTGTTATATCATATACTATGAGGTGGATCATATTTTGTTTTTATTTTTGATAATATATGAATTTTACCGTAACTGTGACTGGGAACTCAGATGGACTGGCATACAGGTACTCGGTTTGCTCTCTTTCACAATTCATAGAGTTCACGATACTCGGGTTGAAAGGCTATTATATAGTTCTTCAACTCGAAATACTTTTCCCCTTACTACATTTCTAACAAAACAACTTTTCTGGCAGCGTCCAATAGAAATTAACCTTCAGCCCTCACTTTTAACGCCTTGGAAATAAACTCTACCTGCCTCTCATCCAGTTTCGGCAACAGGACCTCTATACCAACAACTTCTCCCTTCTCATCAACGTCAACAATGATGTTATCTGCTAAAGGTTCTGATCTCTCAACTTTTCCCTTTTCATACGTATGTATATCGCATTTACTTCCGGATCAAATTCCAGTAAAGCCATACCTCTTCAACCTCTCCCTATCTACTTTGAGAGTTGTAACAACTACTATTTCATAATTCTGTTCCTCTCCTCCGCCCTCCTCAAACTCTGATATTCCAATTCTCACAAAGTTGCCCTCCACCTTAAAAACCTTTTAGATTTTTATTCGTTTTTCGCTGTTTGTCCACCAAACAGCTCAAACAATTTCTCCACGAGTTC
>JARQZL010000056.1 GCA_029984855.1 Archaeoglobales archaeon
GACCCTGTAGCTGCGAGATACATGAGTGGTATAATGGGCTCGCCCGGATTCGAACCGGGGACCTCCGCCTCGTCAAGGCGACGTCATAACCGCTAGACTACGAGCCCTCCTCCCCTTTCACACCTCATGACCTTTCTATTTTTCTGTTTCCATCCCTGAATGGATATAAGGTTTGCGGTAATAATGTGGAAAAGCTAATAACGGGTTAAAAAAGAGACCCTTCATGCTTCGCATGATACTTGCCACGCTCATCATCTTCCTGATCCTGTCACCCGTCCATGCTACAAAGGTCGTTGAGGTCGATATAACAGGAGAAATAAACCATGGAACCGCTGTTCAGGTCAGCAATGCTTTTCAAATGGCTGAGGATGTCAAAGCCGATGCCGTTCTGGTGATTATAGACACTCCCGGCGGGCTTGTCTCTTCTATGAAGGATATAGTTACAGACATACTCCAGAGTGATATTCCGGTAATAACATATGTCTATCCCCCCGGTGCTTTTTCGGCTTCAGCCGGCTCTTTTATTCTTATATCCGGCAACATCGCTGCAATGTCCAGTGGAACATCCGTCGGGGCTGCAACACCCGTAACACCCCTCGGCGTTGCGGAGAACAAGACCATAAACTACCTCGCAAACTATGCGAAGAGCATAGCGGAGGCAAGACACAGACCACCCGATATAGCCGAGAAGTTCGTTACAGAGGGACTGAGCCTGACGGCAGATGAGGCATACCGTGCAGGAGTTGTTGATGCAATTGCAGACTCCAAGGATGAGCTTTTTTCAAAAATAAACGGGAAAGAGGTTGATATTAATGGGAAAAAAGTTGTGCTGAACTTCGAGACAGTTGAGATAGTGAGGGCAAAGAAACCCCTGAAGGCTACAGTCTTCGAAGTGCTCTCCAGCCCACAGATAGCATCAATTCTCTTTCTTGTCGGCCTGTATGGACTTATCTTCGGTCTGACTTCACCCGGAGTTCTGCCAGAAACTGCCGGAGCAATATGCCTTGTCTTATCTCTGATAGGGCTTGGAGTGATTAGCATCAATCTCCTCGGCATAATTCTGATCCTCCTCGGCATCCTCTTTCTGATTGCAGAGCTTATGACACCAACATATGGAGTTCTCGGCATAGCCTCAATTCTGTGTGTGACGCTCGGAGCCATAACTCTCTTCAACGAGCCCTTAATGCCGGAAACTTTTTACTCCTCATTTCCGATGCTTATAGCCGGAATAGCTCTCGGACTTGCTGGAATAGTCACTTTCTTTGTGATCAAGATAGTGCAGCTCAGAAAAATCAGGAGAAAGGTTGGTGGAGAGGCCATTATAGGAGAAAAGGGCGAAGTTATGGCATTTCAAAGCGGTAAGGGATACGCAAGAGTGAGGGGGGAAGTATGGATGTTTGAAAGTGATGAAGAGTTGAAACCCGGCGACAAAATAGTCGTTGTTGGACGGGAGGGCCTCACTCTGAAGGTGAACAGACTTGAGGAGACATGAACTGGATGCTATGGATGATGACTCCGGAGAACGAAAAATGAGTCTGAAACAGGAACTTGAAACAGAAACGAAAAAGTGGCTTGAGAGGCTCAGAAAAAAGAGAGAAGGCGTTAAAGCAAAAAATCGAAAGAGTGAAGAGATCATCAAGAACATAGATGCTTACACATCAGATGCCATATACTTCCTTGACGGGCAGGATCTCGTAAGAGCGTTTGAGTGCGTCATCTGGGCATGGGCGTGGCTCGAGATAGGTGCCGAACTCGGCTTGCTTGAATTGAAAGAGGAACGAGCATGGAAAGAACGAGAATATACCTCATGAGAAAGTTTTCCGAGTACTATGCAAATACGAAACTCGAAATGCCCAGAGAATTCAGAAGGAGAGAGTTTGCATTTGTGCCCCTTGAAAACCTCCCATCCTTTGTTATGCATCGCCACATAGCATTTGAAAGCGAGGAGCAGTTTAAAGCCTATATTCTGAATACTATACCGGCCCATATCTACTACTCTTCAGCCTACTATCAGCACCCGGATGCGGACAGAATGGATGATAAGAGCTGGATGAGGGCGGATCTGATATTCGACATAGATGCTGACCACTTACCCGTTAAGACGAGGACAATAGAATCTGCATTGAAGGTTGCAAAAAAGGAAATAAGCAGGCTCGTCAAAATCCTTCAAGAGGATTTTGGAATAGGAAGGAAAGATATGCAGATTGTCTTTTCAGGAGGAAGAGGGTATCACCTGCACGTTTACAGCGAGGATTTTGCTCTTCTCGGCTCGCCAGAGAGAAGGGAGATCGTGGATTACCTGCTCATAAACAAACCTCTGAATGCTGAATCAACGCAGTGGCTCAGGACTTGCAGATGTGTGGTGAAAAGTCTGATTATGGAGGTTAAAAGAGATAATCTGGAAAAGTACAGGCTTACAGAAAAGCAGAGGGAGAGGCTGATACAGATGCTAAATAAAGAGACTGTCAGGAAAGCTGCTGGTGGTGATTTAGGTATCTTTAAGGGCGTAGGGAAGAGAGTTGAGAGTATGATCAATACACTTGTTGAGAGGTGCAAAACGAAGCTTGCAGTTCACATCGATGCACCAGTTACGGCTGATACAAAGAGACTCATAAGATTGCCGGGGTCACTGCATGGAAAAACCGGATTAAAGGTTACTCCCGTTGATGAGCTTGAAAACTTTGACCCCCTCACTGATGCCATAGTATTTGGAGATGAAAAGGTTAAAGTCAGGACACTATCAAAGGTCAGAATCAGGATGGCAGGGGAAGATGTAAGAATTCCAGCAGGTGAGAAAGTTCTCGTTCCTGAATACCTGGCAGTTTTCCTTCTCTGCAGGGGGATGGCCTTATATGGACATTGAGGAACTGATCGTACTCCTTGAGAAGAGCAAGAGAAAAATCCAGCCCATTGGTGAAAATCTTTATAGTGAGATAAGGAAAGGTATAAGAGAGCTGGAAGAAGAGAGAATAAAAGCGGGAGACAGTGAACTACCAAGAATTGACGATGAACTCAGAACGCTCAGGAGAGTCCAGAGAAGATTGTTTGAGCTGAGGATGAGCAAAATAATCAGAGCAGCATGGGCTGAAGTCTGTGGAACTGCGAGTGGAGTGGAGGGGTTTGAGAACCTTACGGAAAAAGAAAAGGATTTTTTCAGAACGCTTGTAGATTCAATAAAGGAGTTCAGACAGGAATTACTTGAGGCACTGAGTGATGAAGAAAATGAGGAGAGAAGCAGAGATGACATTCTTGTCAGGGTTAAAAACGACATTCCTGAGTTTGAGGGTGTCGACGGAAAAATATATAAATTGAATAAAGAAGACGTTGTGTCACTTCCAGCCCTTAACGCTAAAGCTCTCATAAAAAGAGATATGGCGGAGATAATTGAGGTGAAGAGATGAAGTATCCAAAGAAGGTTAAAACTTTCTGTAAGCACTGTGGAAAGCATACAGTTCATGAGGTGGAGAAGGTCAGCAGGGGTAGGCAGAGCTCGCTGAAGTGGATTAACAGGCAGAAAGAAAGAAGAGGCAGGGTAGGGAACCTCGGTAAGTTCAGCAAGGTGCCTGGTGGAGACAAGCCGACTAAAAGAGTGAATATAAGGTTCCGCTGCACAGAGTGTAAGAAAGCATATCATCGCCCGACCTGGAGGGCAAAGAGATTTGAGCTTGTTGAGTAGGTGGTTTATATGGGTATAAAGAAGAGCAGGTTTATCCGGGTTAAGTGCCCCGACTGTGAGAATACACAGCCAATCTTCGACCACCCCTCAACGGTTGTTAAATGTCTCGTCTGCGGCAGAACACTTGTGGAGCCGACCGGAGGCGAGGGGAGAATAAAAGCAGAAATTGTAGAAATTCTTGAGTAATTTTTAGAATTTTTTAAAATAGAAACATAACTTTAGAATCCAACTACAGCTTAAAATCGGCTACAATTTAAAATTTCTGCCGCCATATTTTCTGCTACCATCAGGGTCTAAGCAGTCACGGCCTCTACCTTCTCCGGTGTTTCGGTCTTAGGTGCTTTCAGGAGCTCTATTTTTCTGATTTCAACTCTTCGCAGCGGATAGATTTTCTTTGCCCTCTTGTATATCTCAGCCGGAATTTTTCCAAGCACGCATTCTTGAAGGAACTGAATGAAGTTCTCCTGTGTACCAAGCTGCAGGACGGTTTCTCTTATCACAGCTCTCATTGCCTTCCTCTGTGAAGATCTGCAGCGTTTGATTGTAAATGCTGCCGGCTTTACTCGAAGGACATAATTATCTGCTGTTGTTATATCAATTACATCCTCTATCTTACTCGTTCTTCTCTTCACAAGGCTGTTCAGATAGTCACGCATGAGTTCAAAGCGGTTGAAGCTTGTATATGCGTTATCTCCTGCGACTCTGTAAACCTCAAAAACGAGTTTCTTATAGGGGTTTTGATTTGAATAATCATTTGTTAATTCGGCCAGCGTAATCTCTACCCTTCTGCCGATAACCTTACTGGGGTCATCTGCCGGTGTCTCACCTACTTCCGCCATTCCAAAATATTCAGGAGCGATAAGCGTGTACCATTTCTTGAGGGTCCATTTATCTTTCACTCTGGCTTGCCTCTTCTTTCTCGCCATGATGAATCACGGATAGCAAGCTAAGCTAATCAATTAATAAACTTTTTGCCCCTGAGGAGGAACAGGAAAAGCCTTTGAAGAATCCTTGGAGAATACTTATGCATGTTATCTTGCGTGTCTACATCCTACATGGGCATGTTTCTATGCTTCTTTCTCCTCTGCTTTCTTTCAAGGATTCTGAGGGCTGAGGAGATACGCATTCTTGTGTACTGCGGGTCTATAACATCGTCAATATAACCCCTTGCTGCCGCTCTGACCGGATTGGCAAACTTCTGCCTGTATTCTTCTATCTTCTCCAGTTTTACTTCCTCCGGCTTTTCAGATGCTTCAATCTCCTTTTTGAATATTATCTCCGCAGCCCCTTCCGGACCCATCACGGCTATTTCAGCAGTGGGAAATGCGTAAACAATGTCCGCTCCAAGATGCTTGCTCCCCATGGCAATGTACGCACCCCCGTATGCCTTCCTGACTATAACTGTTATGAGCGGGATGCTTGCTTCGCTGTAAGCGTAAATCACCTTCGCTCCGTGCCTGATTACACCTCTGTGCTCCTGTTCCACTCCCGGTAAATAGCCGGGAACATCGACAAATGTAACAACAGGAATATTGAAGCAGTCACAGAATCTTACGAATCTGGCAATTTTATCACTTGCATCAACGTCCAAGCAGCCTGCATAGAACCACGGGTTGTTTGCCACAATACCGGTGCTTTTTCCGTCGATTCTTGCAAGGCCAACAGTTGCGTTTGGTGCAAAATTCGGCTGAATCTCCAAGAACTCCCGACAGTCCACCACCGCCCTTATGAGCTCTCTGACGTCGTAGGGTTTCTTCTGGTCCTCAGGAACTATTTCATATATTTCCGGTGTTCTTCTCATCGGATCATCGCCGGTATTCACAACTGGTGGACTCTCGTCACAGTTGAGAGGTAAAAAGCTGAGGAGTTTCTTCACAAGCTGCATAGCACTGATGTCGTTCTCCGCAACAAGGTGGCAGTTACCGCTTTTAGCAGCATGAATTTCCCAGCCACCAAGCTCTGAAGGAGAGATTTTCTCGCCTGTTACGGCTCCAACAACCTTTGGCCCGGTTATGAACATATGACATCCCCGGTTCTTCGTCATTATAACGAAGTCCCCAAGCGCCGGGCTGTAGACCGCTCCACCAGCGCAGGGTCCCATTATCACGTTGATTTGGGGAATCCTTCCACTTGCCTGCACGTTTCTGCGGAATATCTCTCCATAGCTCTTCAGTGAATCAACACCCTCGTGTATTCTTGCCCCTCCACTGTCACACAGCCCCACCACAGGTATTCCTGATTCAAGAGCAAAATCGAGCAGATGAGCAATTTTAAGACCGTGCATTTCTCCCAGACTGCCACCAAGTACTGTGAAGTCCTGAGCATAAATGCAAACCGGCCGGCCATCTACAGTACCGTAACCAGTTATAACGCCATCAGCAGGCAAAGCTTTAAGACCGAAATCTGTATTTCTGCTTTCAACAAAGGGCATAAGTTCAACAAAGCTATTCTCATCAAGCAAGCACTCTATTCTCTCTCTCGCGGTAAGCTTTCCACTTTCTCTCAATTTCTCAATTTTTTCTTGGCCGCCCATTTCCATTATCATTCTCCTCCTGTTCTCAACATCTCTGAGTGGGTTAATCATGAAATCACCTCCGTGGAAAATGTGATATACTCCTGGGATAAAAGTAAAACATGCGTGACAGATGGGCAACTGCCCTCATAATCAGCGTTGTTATTCTTTTCATTCTTGTTGCATTCTTTTTCTCCCCCCTCCTTGATGGAATAGTTATGGGCATCGTTTTTGCATATGTTGCCAAACCAATAAAGAAGAGGATAGAAAACAGAGCAGGGAGATTCGCATCGTCGCTCATTGCAACTCTCATAATAACAGTCCCGATATTCATACTGATGTTTTATGGAGTCTTCCAGGGTGTGAATCAGGTGATTTATCTCTTCAGTCACCAGCATGAGGTTGAAGGTGCCCTTGTAAATGCCCTCAGAAATGCAGGCGTTGAAGAGAAGTATGTTGAGGGTGCCAAGACATGGATACCCAGCCTGATTTCCATCGTTCAGAGCAGGGTGAAGCTCTCTGCCATAGATGTTACAATCCGGGCGGTGATGTTTTTCATGAACTTCATAATATCTGCAATAGTATGTGTCTACGTCCTTCTCGACGGTGACACTTTTGTTGAGAAAACGATAAGAGTAATTCCTGAAGATAGAAGAGGAGAGGTTGCAAGATTTATTGCAGAGGTTGATGAGACCCTTCTTGCTCTCTGGTTCGGAAATTTCGCATTTGCTGTGATAATAGGTATTGCAAGCATACCTTTCTTTATTGCCTTTCGGATTCCATACGCTCCGCTCCTCAGTGGCCTCATGTTCCTTGCAGCCCTCATCCCTGTTTTTGCTGAATGGATGGTTCTTGCCCCTGTTGCTTTCTTTCTTGCCCTCAATAACCTCAACACTGCAATATGGTTCTCTGTTATAGGCTTCGTCTTCCTGTACTTTGTTCCAGAAGTTATTCTCCGCCCGCACTTCGTCGGTTATGCTTCTAAAATTCATCCACTCGCCCTCCTTCTCGCCTTTGTTGGAGGTGCCATAGTTGGAGGTGTTGCAGGCTTCTTCATAGCACCAATGCTTGTGGCAATCATCACTGCTGTTTACAGCTACTACACACATTAGATTTCGATGAGATTCACACCCCATGCAAACCCACCACCAAATCCAATAAGGGCAACAACGTCTCCCTTTTTGATCTTCCTTTTTTCTACTGCATCGTGGAGAGTAATGGGGATCGATGCACTTGCTGTGTTGCCGTACTCTTCAATTGTTGTGTGTGTTTTCTCCTCAGGAATTCTGAGGGTCTTTATGATCTCTTTAATAATCCTCAAGTTTGCCTGATGAAATATGAAGAAGTCGCAGTCTTCAATGCCCAGTCCAGCTTTTTTTAAAGCTTTGTTTATCTCACCCGGAATTCTCTTTGTTGCGAAATCCCACACACCTCTTCCATCCATCCTGAACGTGTGCATACCTGAACTTACAGTTTCTCGGCTTGCCGGGTACATCGCCCCCCCGGCAGGTATCTGAATTATATTCCATCCACTGCCATCACTCTTCAGATAGTTAAAAAAGACTCCACGTCCGGAGTTCTCTTTAAGAAAAAGTGCTCCAGCACCGTCACCAAAGATTACGCACGTTCTACGATCAGAGAAATCAAGAAATCTCGAATACGCCTCTGCTCCTATAACAAGTGCGTTTTGCACTTCACTGCCAACAAGGCGTGAGGCGACAGCTAAAGCATAGTTAAAGCCAGAACAGAAGTTCATTACGTCGAATGCTCCAGCATTCACTGCTCCTATCTTCTTCTGAACTATACAGGCAGTTGAAGGGGCAATCATGTCTGGAGTTGTTGTCGTCAGAACTATCAGCTCTACTTCCTCCGGTCTGACATCGGCTTTACTCAAAGCCTCCATCGCTGCGTTTGCTGCAAGATCAGAAGTTGTCTGGTCTGATCTCAGGAATCTTCTTTTCTTTATTCCAAGTTTTTTTCTTATCCACTCATCTGTTGTATCAAGATAGCTCTCGAAGTAGGAGTTCGGAGTCTCGTCCTCTGGAAGATAGGAACCAGTAGAGATCACTGAAGCCATGGAGTGAAACATATGTTAAAGTATTTAAAATTAACTAATCGACGAATAACTTATTCGACGTTAAACGATTTAGCTGCAAAAACCCGGTTGAGGATTGCGAACGTTATAAGGTCATCTTTTCCAACCGGCTCACACAGAATAATTCTCTTTTCATTGATTTCTCCCTTTATAACTCCCTCTTTAAACTCAAAACCAAGCATTTCGGGCAGCTCTTCGGTTGTGTGAATGCCGTAGGCCATGAAGAGCGGTACAAGATAAATTTCACTCGATTTCATCGTTCTAATAACCTCGTCAACAGTCGGCTTCCTTCCGTGTGCAGCAAAGGCTACTTCGACTTCATCAAAGATTTCCATCTGCCTTATTCTCTTCACATGGTACTCCATAACCTCTCTATAGTAAGGAAGTTTGCTTCCATGCCCCACAACTACAAGCCCTTTCAAGCGAACACCTCTCCCATCATAAAATTGTCTGATTTTAAATACTATTCTCACCTTGCAATTGCAACTGCAATACCTCTACATCTTTTCGAGAGGATTAACTGCTTTTCCTTTGAGCAGTAGATTGCACATACTTCTGCACTCCCGAGCCATTCTTCATCCCCCGACGGGTTCTCAACCTCCACCTCGTTTACCTCTTCGGCAGGAACAAATTTCAGGGGCTTTTTTATTCTGTCAGCAGCACATGCTATCTCCTTTTCCTCTTTCTTGAGTTCGACTGTTGCCACAACCCTCACATCATCAAGAGTCGCTCCCAGCTCGGCAAGAGCAGTCTTTATAGCGTAAATAACATCTTCAGCTTTTACACCTTTCCTGCATCCAATTCCAACACTCAAACCTTCGCTGTACTCCATGGCCGTTGTTATGACTGCAGTAAGGCCGTGATTTTCCAGAATTCTGGCGATCTCATTTCCTCCATGATGTCCGCCGAGCAGTGGAATTGCAAATCTCATTGCCTTATCAACCACAACGACTGCGGGATCAACCCACTTGCTTCGCAACCGGGGACACATACCCCTCATGACGATACCTGAAGGCATATACGCAACTATGCAATCGTACTCCAGCAAGCTTTGCCATATTCCCGGTTTGTAGAGTATTATGTCTGCCCTGAGCCAGTCTGCAAGCCTTCTGATGGCCTTTATATCTTTACCGAACCCAACAACGGCTATCCGTATAGTAGAGACCTCCCTCTTTTTTCAACACCGTCGGTTCATTTTAACCTTATGTTTTGGGTTCATCTACTATGCCAGCAATGCTATTGCCAATAAACGTTTATATAATGGGGTTTCAGTGCAATCTGAGTTAATCTGAGATATATAATTCAATACTTAATTTTATTCACCATATTAATTTTTAGAAATCTTTATATTTGAATGTGTGCAGAAGGATGGCGGTGATAGGTGATAGGATGGGGGAAATAATCAAGTTTGGCTGTTTGATTGTAATTCTGGCTCTGCTACTTCCAATGGCCGCAGCCAAAGCAACGGATGACACAAGGGTAATTGTAGTTTTCAAGGACAGGCCAAATTCAGATGATATTGCACACATCAAAAAGTGTGGTGGAAAGATAAAGAGACATCTATGGCTGGTGAATGGAGAAGCTGTAGAAATCCCGGCAAATGCCATTGAGAAGTTGAAGAAGAACCCCCGTATAAAGTATGTGGAAAAGGATGTTAGGGTGCATACGCTTCAGGAGACACTGCCATGGGGTGTTGACAGAATCGATGCTGATGTAGTATGGGCTTATGGAAACAAGGGTGCCGGTGTCAACGTATGTGTCATAGACACGGGAATAGACTACACACATCCAGACCTGAGTGATAACTACAGGGGTGGATACGATTTCGTTAATGACGATGCAGATCCCTTGGATGATAACGGGCATGGCACGCACTGTGCAGGTATAATTGCCGCTGAAAACAACAGCATTGGTGTTGTTGGTGTTGCTCCAGAAGTCAACCTCTATGCCGTGAAGGTTCTTGACAGGCTTGGTTCGGGATGGCTCAGCGACTGTATAGCGGGCATCCAGTGGGCTGTTGACAACAACATGGATGTCGTTTCGATGAGCTGGGGTTCGTCTGTGGATTCGCCATCTCTAAAAGAAGCATGTGATAATGCCTATAATGCCGGACTTGTGCTTGTTGCCGCAGCGGGCAACGATGGAGATGGAGACCCGAACACGACTGAATACTCATATCCTGCGGCATACGATTCAGTTATAGCTGTTGGTGCTACGAACAGCAGCGATGCAATAGCGGACTTCAGCAATACAGGGCCATATTTGGAGCTTGCAGCCCCCGGTGTGAATATTTACTCAACGCTGCCCACTTACAGAGTAACTTTGACGAGAACGTACGGCTACGATTATGGAACACTGAGCGGCACTTCGATGGCATGCCCGCATGTTGCCGGAGTTGCGGCACTCATTCTTGCTTCCGATCCAACGCTGACAAATGTGGATGTAAGATATATCCTGCAAACGACTGCGGATGATTTAGGGCCTGAAAAACGGGATACTGCTTACGGCTACGGCCTTGTCGATGCAGATGAAGCTGCTGGCGAAGATGTAATACCGCCAGCAATATCTGACCTTACGCCAGCCGATGGATCGTACGTGAACACTTCAAATGTAACGATTTCAGCAATTGTCAGTGATACAGGCGGCATCAATGCATCCTCCATTATCATGACGGTTGATGGAAGCGTTGTTAACCACACATACAACTCCACTACTGGAGTTGTGTCCTGTGCCGCCGTACTGACAGAGGGGGTCCATACTGTATCTCTGAACGTTTCGGATGTTGCTGGTAACAGCAACTCTGCAAACTGGTCGTTCACTGTGGATATAACGCCACCCGTTATAAGTAATGTGTCCGTCAATGCAACAGCTACCACCGCAACAATTACATGGACAACAAACGAGCCTGCTGACAGCGTTGTTAACTACGGCAACTCCACACTGCTGGGAAGTACAGCATCAAACGCAGCACTGGTTGTCAACCACTCAATAACCCTCACAGGCCTGACTCCAGACACGACATACTACTTTGAAGTGCAATCAACAGATGTAGCAGGAAACACTGCTGTCGATAACAATGGGTTATACTACAACTTTACAACTTCAGCAGCACGATTGATGCATGTTGCCAGCATTGAGATGTCAACAGAGGTGATAAAGCTGAACGGATGGTACACCTATGCCATAGCAACCGTGATCATTGTTGGTGATGATGGGCCAGTTGAAAATGCGACGGTCTATGGTCACTGGAGCGGGCTGACCACAGATACTGACTCCGGTCTGACAGATGCCAATGGACAGATATCACTGGAGTCGGATGCAGTAAAGAACGCTGCAGGAACATACACTTTCACGGTGGATAATGTAGTGAAGGACGGATGGATTTACGATTCAAGTGCGAACGTAGAAACAAGTGACAGTATAACGGTTTAAAATCAAACTCTTTTCTTTTTTGATCTGAGGTATCTTCAGGATGAATGCGGAGGGAGGGATTTGAACCCTCGGACCCCTTCGGGATTGGACCCTAAATCCAACGCCTTTTCCTGACTCGGCAACCTCCGCTCGATACTTGTCTAACTCCAGGGGCTTATGAAAGTTTTGCTGAGAGGTTCATGCAGAGGTAAATGTTTTAAAATTGAAGTCAACCGGGTACCATGGAAAAGGCTGAAAAAACCATTGAAAAAGGCCTGAAAAAAATACAGTGGGCAGAAAAGCACATGAAAGTCCTTGGGAAAATCAGAGAAGAGCTGCGCAGAGAGAGGCCCCTTGAAGGCCACAAAGTTGGGATGGCACTGCATGTTGAGGCAAAAACAGCAGTTCTTGTTTTCACTCTCATCGATGCTGGAGCTGAAGTAGCCATCACCGGATGTAATCCCATGAGCACACAGGACGACGTTGCAAATGCGTTACGGAGCATGGGGATCAAATGCTTTGCAAAACGTGGAATGACGACTGAAGAGTACTACAAAGCCCTTGAAGGTGTTGCTGATACAAAGCCTGATATAGTAATTGATGACGGGGCAGACCTCATTTCCTTGCTTCATTCACGAAAGCAGAAGGTTATGGGCGCAAGCGAGGAAACAACAACAGGAGTTATAAGGTTGAGAGCAATGGAGAAAGAAGGAGCTCTTGCATTTCCAGTAATAGCCGTAAACGATGCATACACAAAGTACCTCTTCGACAATCGCTACGGAACCGGGCAGTCTGCGATAGATGGCATAATAAGAGCAACAAATATGCTGTTTGCCGGTAAAAATGTTGTTGTAGCTGGTTATGGATGGTGCGGCAGGGGCGTTGCTATGAGGGCAAGAGGTATGGGGGCCAGGGTTATTGTTACAGAGGTGGACGAGATAAGGGCACTTGAAGCTCTGATGGACGGATTCGATGTCATGCCGATGGAAAAAGCCGCAATGCTTGGCGACATTTTCATAACCACCACGGGTAACAGGGATGTGATAAGAAAGGAGCACATGGAGCTTATGAAGGATGGGGCAGTTCTTGCAAATTCTGGTCATTTCAACGTTGAGATAGTGATTCCACATCTGGAAAGTCTGAGCCAGAGCATCAGGGAGATAAGAGACAATGTTGTAGAGTACGATCTGGGGGAGAAAAAGCTTTACCTTCTTGCAGAGGGCAGACTGGTAAATCTTGTTGCAGCTGAGGGACACCCCATAGAAGTTATGGACATGAGCTTCTCTGATCAGGCACTGGCAGCAGGGTATATCGCTGAAAACGCAGACAGGTTAGAAAACAGGGTTTACAGGCTGCCGGATGAGCTCGACAGAAAGGTTGCAAGGCTGAAGCTTGAAAGTATGGGTATAGAGATAGACAAGCTTACAAAGGAACAGGTTAAGTACCTGACAGACTGGAGGTACGGAACATGATATGGAAGTACAGGGCCGTAAACAATCCTGTGGCAAAGAAAAAGTGGCTGATGTACAGCATGTATCTCGTCATTTTTGCCATTGCCACGGTTGCCTACAGAATTTCCACTGGTTTAAGCCCCGGAAAAGGCATCATAGTGCTCGTGTTCTTCTTTCTTGTTGTATTTCTCTTCACCGTCCAGATGCTCGGAAAGGAGAGGTTCTACTACATGAACGGCGAGATTTACTACAGGCCGTTTAAAACAAAGCTTGATGACGTTGAGAGCTTTGAAGTGGATGAGGAAAACAAACTTATCAGACTGAAGCTCAGAAAACCATCCATATTTGCGGTGAGAACTCTCTACTTCGATGAAGCTGACGAGATGAGGGAGGCCAAGGTATTTCTTGAAAAAACAATTCGCCAATCTTAGATTTTTCTCCCTCTCACTCTTTCTAAGTTAAACTTTGCCTTCTCAGAAATATGCATCACCGCAAGTGTTCCGGCCATAACAGGATCGCTAACAATAAGATCAGAGACGCTGGGAGCACTTCCAAACATGTTGAGGGATATGACCGGTATTCCATACTTCCGGAGCTTTTTTATCTCCTCGGTAATCTTTCCACCCATGAGACCTCCTGCCAGCACGAGGACTTCAGCCCTGTGGAGTCTTGCAACTGCCTTAACTGCCTCGGCAAGCTCTTCTTCGCCTACAACAGCCATTGTGTCTACACTGATGCGCTCCCCCCTGAGATTGTGTCTGTCAGCTTCGCTTATGGCTCCAAGTGCCACCTGTGAGACCAGTGCACCACCACCAAATATTATCACTCGCTTTCCAAATACGTCTTCAAACGTGGGCTCCTCCTCAGCCTCTATAACTGCCGGAAGCTTTTTAACTTCGGTGATTATCGCTCCAAAGTCACCTCCCTCTATTTCGAAGTACATGAGGGCGTTTCCTGCATACTCGCCATACTGCAGTATGAAACTCTGTGCATAACCTATGTTTCCCCCCTTACCGGCTATTATGGCTGTTATATCTCTGAGAACGCCAACCTCATTTCTGGCAATGATCCTGAGCCCCTTCTGGCTTTCTATCGTTTCTGCCATATCCATCAGAACTTCGCTCCAGTGAGCGTTTTCGTTTCTATAACTCCCTCAACCGCCCTTATCTTGTTGACAACAACATCGCTCAGCTCTTCAAAATCCTTGACAACTACTTTTGCTATCAGATCGTACTCTCCGAAAAGGGGGTAGAGTTCATGAACTTCCTTTAACGATGCTATCTTCTCATACACTCCTTTCTCATACTTTGGTGATACTTTTATGAGGACGAATCCAAGCGCCATCGTTTTTTGTTATACATGGATGTATTAAATGTTTTGTTCACTTGAAAACTCGCCCTGAGATATACGATTTAACGAAACTACTTGAACAAAAGCGCCTATATAAGGCCAAGAGATGAAAATGATCTATAGACGTTTTTGACCGCTCTCTCTACTTCATCTGTATCTTTGCATCCTACAACGACTATCTTCCCTGTACTGAAGACGAGGATGACAGCTCTTGGATCATCAAGTCTGTAAACAAGCCCCGGAAACTGCTCGGGTTCATATTCAATTCTCTCAAGAAATCCAATGGCTAAAGCATTAAGGTTAATCTCAGAACCCAGATCCGCAGAGGCAACAACATTCTGAATCCTTATCTCGCCAAATTTAACCCGGATGCCTGTATCAGCTATTATTTTCACCGCTTTTTCTACCGCTATTCTTGCATCCTCGATACGCTTCGTTCCTGTACAGACTATTCTTCCACTCTTGAACACAAGAACTGCTGCCTTCGGCTGCTTTATCCTCAAAACTGCTCCGGGAAAAACCTTCGGATTGTACTTTACTCCGTCAAGCTTCGCAACCCTCTTCAGGTCGATATCTTCCCCGATTTCAGATGTTGCCACAATATTTACAATCTCTACCTTCCACCTTTCATCGTTCACTTTCCGGTGTTATCATTCGCTGACGTTAAGCTTTTCCATTGCTGAGAATTATAGAGCAAAATTCAGTGCGGTCAGTAGTGTAGTGTGGTGAACACCGCAATCTTTAAGGGTTCAAATTACAAATACCGGTGATTAAAAATGGAAAGAATAATCCTGACAGCCGACCACTCCCTCATGACTGAATTCAGAAATATATCTCTTTTCGGCTTCTTTTCCTGCTCACCCGTCCAGTACGTTCCAGAGTTGTTCTACGACAGGCTGTTTGCACCTCTCGTTCCTGCAGATAATGGAAATGCAAGATATGCCCAGTACGGGCTCAGAAAGGTTGAAGCGTCGCTAATAAAGGCTTTTGGAAGAAAGAGTGTAGTGGTTGCCCACCCCCGGTATCTCAGCTATTTTGCAGACGATGCAAGCATAATCGGGCTGACAGTTATGGATCCGCTCGGAATCGGACCGGTTACTTCCTCCTTTGCATTTGGCACCGGATTGACTCCTTACAACCGCAAGAAATTCATGGATTTATTAAAAACCATACGTAAAAAGATACGATGCAGGGTTATCGCTGGTGGAGGGGGAGCATGGCAACTTGTTGATAAAGATCTCGTTGATCATGTGCTTGTTGGAGAATTTGAGAAAGACGGACCTGAAGTAATCAAGGATATAATGGATGGATGTAACAGAAAGGTGTTCAAACTTGAGCCTCCTGAACCTGAAGAGATACCGCCCATAGTCGGGCCAAGCATCAACGGACTTGTTGAGGTTAGCAGAGGTTGCCCGAGAAAATGCAACTTTTGTGATCCAACGACTCATCGCAAGAGAGATATCCCGATTGAACAGATACTGAAAGAAGTCAGGCTCAATGCAAGGTATGGCCAGAAGAGTGCATGGCTGCATGCTGAGGACATCCTTCTGTATCGATGTGAGTCAAAGAACTTTGAGCCAAACAAAGATGCGGTAATAGAACTCTTTAAAGAGGTCATGAAGGTAAAAGGAGTAAAGTCTGCAGGAACGACCCACTGCTCGCTTGCAGGAGTAGTGGCAGCTCCAGAAATAATAGAGAAAGTTACGGAAATAACGGGAAAAGGCTGGCATGGAGTCCAGCCCGGAATAGAGACAGGGAGTCCTAAACTCATAAAGAAATACATGAAGAACAAGCCAAAGCCTTTCAGCGCTGAGGAGTGGCCAGAGATAGTTGAGGAGGCGATAAGCATTCTGAACAGATACAAATGGTTACCAGCTTGCACTCTCATACTCGGGCTGCCGGGGGAGACAGAAGATGATGTACTCGATACAATCAGGCTTGTGGAGAGACTCGACAGATTTCACTGCGTCCTTGCCCCTCTCTTCTACGTTCCCCTTGGCGCATTGAGAACAAAAGGAAAGATGTTCTCAATAAAAAGTGCCTCTCCTGAACATCTCAGGTTGATATATGAATGCTGGAAGCATAACCTCAGGGAGTTTAGTCAGGGTGTGTGGAAGGGAACTTCTGAAATGAATCCCCTCTTCAGAATCATCTCTTCTCTTCTGGTTAAAATCGGGAGCAGGGAGATACTCAGACGTCTGGAAAAATACCTTGAGAAATGTGCAAGCTGATGCATATCAGGCAAACATGTGCTTGGGTGGTTGCTTTAACATGCTTTTCGCTGAGACTATTTTAATCAGGTCTTCTGTGCCTATACCTTCTTTTCCTTCAGCAATGGCCCTGTGTAATGCCGATTTTATGACCTTTTCAACGATGTCTCTTCCCGAAAAACCCTCCATCATCCTTGCAACTTCATCGAGTTTGGCGTTAACTTCCAGTGGAAGCTCATTCAGATTTCTTCTGAGGATCTCAAGCCTCTCCTCATAACCCGGCAGTAAAAACTCTATCTCTTCCTCAAATCTGCTTCTTATTGACGAATCAAGCATTTCTATCCTGTTGGTTGCAGCAATCGTGCAGATTCCATCGTTTCTCTGCACACCATCGAGCTCTGTAAGAAGCGCATTGACAACTTCTGAAACATCCCCACGAAGCTCCTGATACGAGCGATCGAGAGCTATTGAGTCGAATTCGTCGAGGAAAACTATACAGGGAGCGACCTGCCTTGCCTTCTCATACAATTCGTGTATTCTCCTTGCACCATCGCCGACGTGTTCCCCTATCAGCTTTGTGGATTTTACAGAAAGAAAAGGCACTCCAGCTTCATTCGCAAGAGCTTTTGCAGTCATAGTTTTGCCAGTACCCGGTGGGCCAAAAAACAGAACATTGCGGGGAGCCCATTTTCCGAACTTGTCCGGTTTTTTAAGGAATTCCAGAATAACTCTTGCCTTTCTCTTTGCCTCCTCCTGACCAACAACATCCTGAAGACATACATCTCTAATTATTTCAGTCTCTATTGCTCTGCTTGGCATCTCCACAAGTATTTTTGTGGATTCGGTGATTACACCACATTCGGGTTCTGTGTTAACAACCTCAAATGCAAAATCCGGAAACATTCTGATGTCAAAAAGCAGTTTTCCCCTGGAAACAAATTCTCCTTTCCACTGATCCTTCGCATACCGGTCGAAAACCTTTGGATTATCCACTGTTGGATATTCATGGTAGCTTGCTTTAAGGGGGTATCCAAGAGGTCTCAGGATGAGGTACTTCACTCCTGCTTTCTCCGATTTTCGAGGCATTCAACACAAGCTATTTCTACCAGTTAATATCCTTTGCCCTTGGGGATATGGTGAGACTATTCGTTGCTGTTGATGTGGATGACAAAATCAGGGATAAAATCTGTCAGATGGAGGGTATTTTGAAAAAATACAGAGGATTGAAGACGGTCGAAAAGAGAAACATCCATTTCACTCTTAAGTTTCTTGGAGAGGTTCCCGGGAGCAGGATTAATGCTATTAAGAGGGGATTGTCGGAGATAGCTATGCAGCCATTCGGAGTGCATATCAAAGGAATAGGGTTTTTCCCCAATCAGAACAGGATAAGGGTGGTGTGGATTGGTATTGGTGAAGGAAGTGCTGAGATGGGCAGGCTGGCGATGGCCATAGATGACAGGATGAAAAGCCTTGGATTTAGAAAGGAGAAGGAATTTGTACCGCATGCAACAGTTGCAAGAATTAAGAAAATAACGCCCGAAGAAAGAGACAGATTGCTGAAAGAACTTAAGGGCTTTGAAGATGACTTTGGCTGGATGCAGGTCAGAGATTTCAGACTGAAAAAGAGTACTCTCACACAAAAAGGGCCAGTATATGAGGATCTGGTTGTATATCCCCTGGGTGAAAAAGATGAATGCTGAAGAAGTTGTAAGGCAGGCCCTACCCCTTGTTGTCCCCACCGATGATGAGAGGAAAAAGGCAAGAGAGGCAGAAAAAGAGCTGAGGAAAAGGCTTGATGGAACTGTTAAGAGCCCGCTTGAATACAGGTTTCTGGGAAGTTATGCAAGGGACACCTGGCTCAAAAACAACCTTGAAATTGATGTGTTCATTCTCTTTCCTGAAGATGTGCCGAAAGAGGAACTTGAAAGCACAGGACTTGAGATAGGAAAAGCTGTCGTTGATGAATACGAGTTGAGGTATGCAGCCCACCCCTACGTTCATGGAAGGGTTAGAGGTGTTGAGGTAGATATAGTACCGTGCTACAGGCTGAAAAGTCCGAAGAAGATTAAATCGGCAGTCGACAGAACTCCCTTCCACCATGAATGGCTTAAAGGCAGAATAAAGGGGAAGGAAAATGAAGTCAGGTTGCTGAAAAGCTTTCTGAGAGCAGCAGGAATATACGGGGCCGAGTACAGGATCAGAGGCTTCTCTGGCTACCTCTGCGAACTCCTTGTCGTTTTCTACGGTACATTCATTGAAGTGATAAAGAATGCTGCAAACTGGACGAGAGATACGGTGATAGATATTGGCAGAAAAAAAATTTACAGAAAGAAAGAGCTTGAATGCCTGCTTGTTATCGATCCGGTTGACGAAAGGAGGAACGTTGCAGCAAACCTAAAACTGGATAACCTTGCAAGGTTCGTTGTGTTATGCAGAGCTTTCATTGATTCCCCATCCGTGGATTTCTTCGTTGCAAGAGAATCCAAAGCGCCATCCATTGAAGCCATCCTTCCAGAACTGGAGAGGAGAGTTGTTTATGCAGTGGAGTTTGAAAAGCCGGATATTGTAGAGGATAACCTTTATCCCCAGCTTGAAAGGGCGTGCAGGAAACTGCACGAGTTTTTGAATAGGAACGGCTTCATGCCTCTTCGCTCTTCCTTCTTTGCGGGTAAGAAATGCTACTTGCTTTTCGAGGTGGGGGTTAAAGAGCACTCACCATTATCAAGGCAGATCGGCCCGCCATTCGAGGATAAAGAGCACATAAAGAATTTTCTTCGAAAGAAGAGAAAGTACGCAGTGTTTCTTGAAAATGGGAGATTCTGGGCATACAGAGAGAGAAAATTTACCGTAGCAAAAGAGGCGATAGAGTACTGCATAAGAGAGGAATATACTTCTATGGGGAAAAATATTGGAGAGAATATGTTGAGATCCAAGATCCTTGAAGGTGTTGAACTTGTTTACTTCGAAGATTTAGCTTTCCTTGCATCGTTTCTGGCAATAGGTGATGGAAATGCGACTTGAAGATGTCCTGACAGCAGACAGATTCCGGAAATTTCTGAACGCTGAGATCGAAGAAATAAAAGAGGGGTACGCAAAAGTCGGAGGAGTTGTCAGGGAAGAGTACACGAACTTTCATGGAACAGCCCACGGTTCATACATAGCGGCTCTTGCTGACTTTGCGCTCGGCATAGCGGCAAACTCCGACAATATCAAGAGGTTCGCAGTAACGATAAAGATGAACTACCTTAAACCGGCATTTCCAGGAGACAAACTTACAGCAGAGGCTTTCAGAAGAGGGGGAGGAAGAAATCTTGTCTTCTTTGAAATAGACGTCAGGAAGGGTGAACTCTCTATAGCAAGAGGAGATGCAATAGTCTACGGGAGAGAACAGATAGTAAAAGAAAAAGATTAAAGGAGGTAAATTGAAGAGTATACTATGAAGCTTGAAGAAATAGTCAGACTCCTTAAAAAAATGGGCTACACAGTAGAGTCTGACGGTTCAAAGTCCTTTGAAGTCAATGGAGAGGTTTTTAAAGCAGCAGCGGATGCAATAGCTCTCGTAAAAGATACCAAATTCATTCTTGTAAAGCAGGAAGAGACGGCGAGGCCATTAACACCTCTCGAAAGAAGAACAGTTGCAATTGCAAGGTTACTGGGCGTTTCCGGCTTTGTAATTTTAACAAACGAGCTGGAAACTGTGTTTCTGGATGTAGAGACAGGAAAAAGAGTTGATGGAATACCGGATGCATCAAATGCCACTTCAAAGCAAATAAACTTTGACGAGGAGAAAGAAAAAAGAATTGTGGCCGCAATTGACTCCATCAGATGCTCCTGCTGTGAATCCAGCTGTCGTTTAACTGACTAACCACTTTTTACTCTTTTCAACCTCTCTTAGGTATTCCTCCACTTCTCTTGCGGTACGTTCTTCACTCCATCCAAGAAGTTTGCCCATGTGCACGGCTATACGCTCTGCAATCTCCCTGTCTGGAGACTTGAAGAACAGACCGAGCCTCCTTATCATAACATCTATGAGCTTTACAGCAAACTCTTTTTCAACAGCAAAATTTATCTCCGCCCATATGTACGGTTTATCACTCAGAATTCTTTCTTTAAGAGTTTTATCTCTGGCAAGTTTCAGGATTCTGTCAATTTCTTTCCTGTCGTAGGTCTGGCGAAGATGCTCGGCTATGTCATCATCAAAATCGAGAGGGAGCATATATTCCTCCTTGAGCGGAACAGTGTGTGTTATACACTCTTTATTTGAGATTCTATCAACGACGTCCTTTGCCATCACCCGGTACGTTGTCAGCTTCCCTCCGAGGATTGTGATAATACCCTTATCCTCCACAATCCTGTGCTCCCTTGTAACATCGGTTGCCTTTAGTCCGGTTACGTTGATGAGCGGTCTTATACCCGAGTACGTTGTGACAATATCCCGGTAGTCAACATTTACAGAGGGAAAATACTTGTTCACCACGTCAAGAAGATAGTCAACCTCTTTCTTGGTTGCCCTTACTTCATCCGGGTCTTCGTGATATTCTATTTCCGTCGTTCCCACAATCACCACTTCATCCCAGGGTATGGCGAAAGTCAGTCTTCCGTCAGCAGCTTCCATAACAACTGCATTTCTTATGTTCAGCCTCTCTCTTGGCAGTACGATGTGAGAACCCTTTGTGGGTCTCAGCATCCTGTTCTTTATTCCGGCTCTCTCTCTCACCAGATCAGCCCATGGCCCAGAAGCGATTACAATCTTTTTTGCATTGATCGTGAATTCTCCTCCTCTGAGCTTGTCTCTTACTCTGGCAACAAATCCTCCTCCATTCCTGCCAAATTCCACAGCTTCAGTGTAGTTGAGGCATATCGCCCCGTATTCTCTTGCCTTCTTTACCACAGCAAGTGTCAGCCTGTAGTCAACACCAAAAGCATCCCAGTAAATCCCACCCCCCTTCAGACTTGCAGGATTTAGGAGGGGCTCAGCCTCAAGCACTTCATTCCTGCTAAGAATTCTGTGGTTCTTTATCTTCATCCTGCCGGCAAGGAGGTCATACAGTGTGACTGCCATCCTGAGAGCAAGAGGGGCTTTAACCAGTTCCATCATTGTGGTTTTTTCTGGTGATAATGCCCACAGTAAGAGCTTTTTTATGTCCTTAAAGCCTCCATCGTAAACAGGTATGAGAAAGGGGAGGGGTTTTACGAGTCCGGGAGCGAGCTTGAGGAGTAAACCTCTCTCATGCAGCGCCTCAAAAACAAGTTTGAAGTCCCTGTTCTTGAGATATCTGATTCCCCCATGGATGAGCTTGGAGGATGCGCTGCTCGTTCCTCCCCCAAAATCACCCTTTTCTACCAGAATTACCTTTAATCCTCTCGAGGCTGCATCAAGGGCAATTCCTGCCCCGGTTATCCCGCCCCCTACAATAAGTAATTCAGTCAGTAATTCAGTCTTTTCTCTGAAGTTATCATGCACCATAGTGGGTTTTAAAATTTAAATTTTTTAAACAATGCGGTGAAAAAATATATCATGACTGTGAGCAGCTTCCTTAACCATGAGTTTGTCGCAAGACTGGAGCAGATGGGAAAGATGATAACGGATTATGAGGGAGAGAGAGTTGTAATTGCCCATCACAATGACGCAGATGGTATATGCTCTGCTGCAATTCTTTCAAAGCTCTGTGAGATTCTCGGGCATCGTGTTGAACTTATATGTATTGAAAAGGTGCATCCTGCTATTGTTGAAGTGATTCACGGCAGGCATGAGGGGTGTGCGGTCATTTACACCGACCTCGCTGGGCTTGCCGCCGACATGATAGAAAGGGTTAACGCCGGAAGATGCAAAGTAATGATAATAGACCATCATCCCGCAAAGGCGATAGAGAGCAGGGATGTCACTGTTTTCGATCCCGAGCTTTTTGGAATATCCGGAGATACATTTGTTTCAGCCTCAACGCTGAACTATCTGTTGAGTGCGTGCATAAGCGAAGAGATGCAGCGTTATGCCTATCTTGCTGTAATAGGCTCTGTTGGTGATTATCACGACAGATCCGGGGGAGTTCTCGGCTTCGACAGATTTGTGCTTGACGAGGCAATCAATCTGGGACAGGCCAGGATAAAAATAGAACGCTTTAAAGAGAGATACTTCATAGATTTCTTCGACGAGTTTGCAGATATCGTTGCTGAAAGGCTTACTGCACTTGGTGTCGTTGCATACGAGGCAATGGGATACAGGAAAGGAGTAAAGGCATGTTTGGAAGGATTCGATGAAAAAACTATAGACGAAGTTGAAAGGCTGGAAAAGGTGAGGGATGAGAAGTTCGAAAAAGCAATACTCATGCTCAGAAATGGAGGGCTGAACATCGAAAAATACTGTCAGTGGTTCCATCTTGGCGATTCCTTCTCACCCATGGGTGTTAAAGCTGTTGGAGAATTCTGTCAGAAGATAAAGGACATGGTCTTCGTCAAGGAGGATCGTTATATCCTGGGCTTTCAGAACTGCCCGAAGGACATTCCTGATTTAGGAGAGTTCAAGTGGAACGTAGTGAAGCTAAGCGGTAGAGTGCCAATCCCTCTCGAAAGGAAAATACTCAACAATGAGGCTCCCGGACTGGATGTTCTGATCCCGGCTGCAAGCGAGGCTGTTGGTGGAATTGCCGATGCAACTCACAGAATTGCTGCAGCAACGCTCGTGGATATGGGAAAGGAGGAGGAATTTATAAAGGTGTTTGAGGAGAAAGTTGAAAGCTTCAGACACTGAGATTCACCATTCGAAAAGTATTATATATCCGCAATCACCCGTACTTAATGATGAGGCTTGCAAAAACTGTGCTGGCTCTTATTCTGCTTGCAATTGTTTTTTGCGGTTGTTCACAGCAAGCTGAAAAGTTGCCTGCGATTAAGGTTGATTTCATGCACTACAACATTTCAGGCACGCATCTGTTAAAAATAAACAGTGCAAAAGCTGTTTACATCAATCTGAGCGAAGCTCCGGAAAAGATCTACGAGCAGTTTAATGTACCGTTTCCCGGAATCCACGTATTCGCATACACCTCTAAGGGTGTTACGCCAGTGACATGGGTTCCCATAAATACCGAGGGGGACAACATAACAGCCTACATCGGGTTCAAGAGTCCTGAAGATGTGCCAAAGAAGGGAGAGGTACTTATAGTCGTTGTTGATGCTGTTAACCGCATAGGGAAGAGCTATGCCACAGACTCAACGAGAATTACATGGAATCCAAAATGAACAAGGAACTGGAAATCGATGACTCAGGAGTATTCAGAGTAAGCTTCTCAATCCAAACTTCTTTTTCTTTCATAATAGGGTTTGCTTTGATAATTTTTTTAAATCCCACGGAAAGCGAAAAGGCATGCATGACGTTAACTTCAGGGAGATAGAGAAAAAATGGCAGAAAAAGTGGGAGGAAAGCGGAATTTTTAACGCAGAACCGGATTCAAGACCAAAATTCTTTTTGACGATTCCATATCCCTACCTCAACGGGAATTTGCACGCAGGACACACAAGAACTTTTACCATAGGTGATACAGTTGCGCGCTATAAGAGAATGCTCGGGTATAACGTGCTTTATCCTCTGGGCTTTCACGTTACCGGCACACCAATCATAGGGCTTGCGGAGCTGATTGCAAGGAGAGATGAGAGGACGATGAAAGTCTACACAGAGTATCACGACGTCCCGTACGACATACTTGTAACCCTCACAACTCCGGAAAAGATTGTCGAGTACTTCTCACAGGAGGCGGTAAAAGCCCTGAAATCAATAGGATACTCAATAGACTGGAGAAGATCCTTTACAACAACGGATAAGGAATATCAGTGCTTCATTGAATGGCAGTACTGGAAGCTGAGGGAGAAAGGCCTTATTGTAAAGGGTACGCACCCAGTCCGGTACTGCCCACACGATGCAAATCCCGTGGAAGATCACGACCTGCTCATGGGCGAGAGCGCAACGATTGTTGACTTTACGGTAATCAAGTTCTACCTTGATGATATTGTCTTTCCCTGTGCAACTCTACGGCCGGAAACCGTGTTTGGCGTCACGAATATATGGCTCAAGCCAGCAAAGTACGTTCTTGCAAGAGTAAATGAGGAGAGGTGGCTCGTAAGCAAGGAAGCTTACGAAAAACTGACGTACACGGAAAAGCAGGTTGAGCTCATTAAAGAAGTTGATGCGGGACAGTACTTTGGCAAGCTCGTAGAAAATCCGGTTACTAAAAATAAAGTTCCCATTCTACCAGCTGATTTTGTGGATACAGATAACGCAACTGGTGTTGTGATGAGTGTGCCAGCCCACGCCCCTTACGACTACGTTGCCGTTGAGGAGCTGAAGAAGAATGACAGGCTAAAAGAGTTTGGAATCAATAAAAGCGTTGTAGATTCAATTCAGCCAGTCGTCCTCATAAAAATCGAGGGCGAAGAAGGGGGGATTCCAGCAAAGCAAATCGTTGAAGAAATGGGAATAAAAAGCCAGAAAGAGCGGGAAAAACTCGATAAGGCGACGAGTACGCTTTACAAAAAGGAGTACCATAAAGGCATCCTTCTCGGTGTTACAGGCAGTTATGCGGGAATGAAGGTGTCTGAGGTTAAAGAGCGCATTCAGAGCGAGCTGATTGACAGAGGAATCGGTGATGTATTTTACGAATTCAGCGAGAAGCCGGTGGTTTGCAGATGTGGAACGAAGTGTGTTGTGAAGGTTGTGAGAGACCAGTGGTTCCTCAACTACTCAAACCCGGATTGGAAAAGAAAGGTGTTCGATTTACTGGAAAAGATGACGATAATACCTGATTACTACAAGGAGGAGTTCAGGAACAAGGTAGAATGGCTGAAGGATAAGGCCTGCGCCCGTAGAAAAGGTCTCGGCACGCACATCCCGTGGGATAAGGAGTGGCTGATAGAAAGTCTTTCAGATTCCACTATATACATGGCATACTACATACTCGCAAAGTTCATCAACGCTGGAAAACTCAAAGCTGAAAACATAACACCCGAACTCCTCGACTACGTTCTCCTTGGCAATGGAGATGCCGAAAAGGCAGCAAGTTCAGCGGGCATTGAAAAGAATATTGTTGGAGAAATAAGGAACGACTTTACCTACTGGTACCCCGTGGATTTAAGAAGCTCGGGCAAGGATCTCGTTGCCAACCACCTGCTCTTCTTTCTCTTCCACCATGTAGCAATATTCAGCGAGGAGTACTGGCCTAAAGCCATAGCTGTGAACGGCTACGTCAGCCTCGAGGGAAAGAAGATGAGCAAGAGCAAGGGTCCGCTGCTCACGATGAAGAGAGCTGTGGAAGAAAATGGAGCGGATGTAACCAGGATGTACATCCTATATGCATCTGAGTACGACAGCGATGCAGACTGGAGAAAGAAGGATGTCGAGAGCCTTGCCGCTCACCTCAAGAGGTTCTACAGCCTTGCAAAGGAGTACTACACAAGGGAAGTCAAGGAGATAAGCAGACTCGACAGTTGGCTCATCAGCAGATTTCAGAGAGCTGTGAAGGAGACGAGGGAAGCCATGGATAGACTTCAGACGAGAAGGGCTGTAAATACTGCATTTTTTGAAGTAATGGCTGACGTGCGGTGGTATCTCAGAAGGGGAGGAAATAACTTGGCAATCATCTTCGACGACTGGTTAAGGCTTCTCTCGCCATTTGCCCCGCACATATGCGAGGAGATATGGCACTGGAAGCACGATTCGTTCATAAGCCTCGAGAAGTATCCTGAATACGACGAATCCAAGATTGATGCCGAGGCTGAAGCTGTGGAGGAGTACATTAAAAATGTTCGGGAAGATATCAAGGAAGTTCTGAAGTTCGTTAAAGCAAGAAAAGTTTACATAGCCCCTGCAGAACAGTGGAAAAGCGAAGTGGCAGAGATAGCCGCAAGGGCGGGGAACATGAAGGATGCCATGAAGGAGATTATGGCGGATAAGAAGTTTAAAGGAATGGCAAAGGAAGTTTCTGCATTTGTCAAGCGGGTATTTAAGGTAAAGATGAAAGGACTGACTGTCAGAGAGGAGGATGTTATTAAGGAGAATCTCGAATTCCTTAAGAGGGAGCTCGGAGTGGAAGTTATACTGGATTCCGAGAAAGTTCCTGAGGATAAAAGAAGATCCGCAATACCGGGGAAACCGGCGATATATGCCGTTTGAGAACAATATTTATATATTCGGTATAAATTCCAGAAGGTGCGGAGAAATGAGTGAAATGACGAGCGCAAGAATGGTGGCCGGAGAGTACGTTCAGGAGAGCTGTAGCATGGCATCTCAGAAATGGGTACCGAAAAAGGTGTTCTTCACCAAAGGCGTGGGTAGCCACGGGGATGCCTTAGTTAGCTTTGAGCTTGCTTTGAGGGATGCTGGCATAGCAAAATTCAACCTCGTGCCAGTGAGCAGTATCTACCCACCGGGATGCGAGGTTGTTGAGAGGGAAGACGGCCTTAAAGAGCTCTACCCCGGGCAGATTGTTTTCTGTGTAATGGCAAGGATGACAAGCAATGAAGCTGGCAGGGAGATCTTTGCAACTATTGGTGCAGCAATTTCATCCGACCCCAGCCTGAACGGTTACCTGACAGAATACTACGGTTACTGCAACGGCAGAGATGTAGGCAAATACGCAGAGGAGATGGCAGCATACATGCTCAGGACTGCCTTTGGAATTGAACCGGCAAAGACCTTCAGCGTTACAGCAAAAACAGTAGTGGAGGAGGGGATGCACGCCACAGCTGTTGCTGCAGCTGTTTTTGTTATGTAAGCTCGTATAACTTCGATAAAGAGAAGTATTCAGTGATGTTTATCAGTATCTCTCCCCTGTGGATGATGCTGTAGTTTCTAACCAGCAATTTGTCTTCTCCATCAATACCAAAAATCTTTCCAAGTTCTCCCGCTTTCTCTATTTTCCACCAGTTTATCTCCCTTCTTGCCTCTATTCTGTGCTTTCGCATAATCTTTCCTATTGGCATATCGGCCTTCATCAAATCTTCCCTGAACTCTGGCCTTAGCCTTTTGATGGGAGTATAAGATACGGCATGGGCGAGCACATCCCCTGCCCTGAGATTTACAACCCTGTAGTTGATTTTATCACCCTCATTTACTTTAAGAAGACCTGCAATTTCTCCGTTCGCTTCAATAACCTTCTGCTCAACGGTCTCCACACTGACTTTCTCTCCCGTGATGGCCTCGAGTATTGCTGTAATTGATCCATCTGTCGTAGCCAGAATTCTCTGTATTGGAGTCATAGCTCAATCTCCCTCATAGGTTTCCCATCTCTCGTTTCAGGTGTTAGCCAGTCAACAAAATGCTCAAACGGAATTCCGTGCACTCTAAATGTAACACGCAGGGGGGAGAGAATAACATCCTCATCTGCAAAATTAATGCGCGATATGAGTGCTGTCTGCTTGTTGAGGTAAACTGTTGTTTCATTCCCCACTCTGTTCTTCAGAAGCTCTGCTCTGGCAGTATCAAGAATTCTCTGCCTTCTCAGCAACTCTCTTAACTTGCTCAGGTTTTGGGATGCTGCATACAGCTTTTCGCCCTCTATTTTTATGTCAGCGTCTGGAAAAAGATTTTTGACAGCTTTAACAACTCTCCCTTTATCCTCAGTTGGATGTATTAACGTTTCAATTTCTACCTCAACCTGCTTCGCAAATCTCTGCAGAATATCTCTGACCTTTTCAACAAAATCTTTGAGATCTGATATATTCTCTATCGTAAAGTCCGCAACTTTTATGGCCTCTCCCATACTCCAGGAAAGCTCCCTCTCATCTCTCTGTTTGAGGTCTTCAATGCTCGCAACATCATCCTTCCTTTTTCTTTTCAATACCCTCTCAAACCTCAGCTCAATTGGCGAATCTATATGAATCAGAATGAAGTCATCTCCAAACTCCCGCCTGAAGCATTCTACTTCTGCAATACCTCTTATGCCATCAACGACAACTATTCTGCTTTTGCTGGCAGCATCCCGTATGCGGGGAATGCAACGCTTTGCTATTGCATCCATCCCCTCTTTCCGCCTGAGTTCACTCGCTATTTTTCCTGCGTTTTCGTCTGTAAGTTCCAAGCTGCGTCTCCTTACTTCTTCTCTGATGACGTCGCCCATCACCACTACTGGAATCCCCATTTCTTCCGCCACCTTTGCAGCGGTGCTCTTACCGCTCAAAGGCAAGCCAACGAATGCTATGATCTTCATATGATACGTGATCTTCAGATTCTTTTAAAAGCCTTCTAAGCTTTGTAGTTACACAATTGAAATAGAATAGAAGATCACTCTACAAGAACGGCATTAACAACGCCGTCCTGATTTGGTCTGTTTGTAACTCTTGCTTTTCCAGCGGAGGTCTCGATTATTGCACCTTTGGTTATAACGTTTCTCCTTGCATAGTGGACATGAGCTGGATTTTCAGCAACGCTCTTTATCTCCGCTCTGATGACCCCTTTTCCCGGAACGTAGACGTTTGCATACTGTTCTCTGAACATCTTTATCTTGTAATCCCCGCCTCTGACTCTAACCTTTTTTATTCTCCTCTCTCCGATCAGTGTTTCTACCTGCTCTCTTCCAAGCTCGTACTTCCTCTTTTTTCTGTAAGGCTTAAGAAGCTTGCCGGTGTACGAGCGTCTGCTTCTACCCTGCCAGTGCATGATATGCATGCCTCCATGCTACTTAAATACTTTTTGTCAGCCTGAGACTTTGCAAGGAAAATGGAATCAGGCAATTTTGTAAGTATTCAAATCCGAAAGATTTTTATTCATTATTAACACTAAAGAAGCATGTTGTATGTAGAGCTATAGCACGTCTTCAGAAGAAACTCTGCTGGGGGAAGTAAATGTTAGAAGTGGTGGTAGAAGCTGACAGGAGGAAGATTAACAAATACCTGAGTGAGCTGCCATGTATGAAGTAAAAGGACACATCCAGAAGTACTGGAATTCAAGAGGAAAAGACTATGACAGATCCCCCGGGCATGTGAGTCTGCCCGAAGTTTGGAGAGAAGTTCTAGCCAGCACATTCGAGGGAAGGATGCGTATTCTTGACGTTGGAACTGGGACAGGTTTTCTTGCCTTAATTCTCGCTGAGCTGGGCCACGAAGTTGTTGGAATTGATTTGTCAAGGGGCATGCTTGCAGTTGCAAGGGAGAAAGCGAGAAAAACCGGGATGGATGTCGAGTTCAGGCTTGGAGACGCTGAAAACCTTCCGTTCAGTGATGCATCGTTCGATGCAGTTATCTGCAGGCACCTGCTCTGGACTCTCCCGAATCCGCAGAAAGCTGTAAAAGAGTGGAGCAGGGTTGTTGGAGATGCGGGGAAGGTTGTGGCAATAGACGGCAGGTGGTTCGATACATCTGGATTTGTAAAGCTCAAGAGGTTTGTCGGGCGACTGGGAATAGCTCTCTATGAGAAAAGAAATCCGTGGAAGAACTATCACTACAGAAAAGAGATTAGCAAGATTCTCCCTTTTTATGGTGGCTCGACTCCCGAAAAAATTGTCGAGATGTTTGGAGAAGCTGGCCTATCAAACATCTCTGTGAGAGATTTGAGCTGGATAAGAGAGATAATGCTGAAAAACCAGCCTTTCGTCTATCGTCTTGCATGGGGTGGCAGACCGTATTTCATGGTCGAGGGAGTTAAGGTGGTATGATTATACAGAGGATACAGAGAATGCAGAGATATAAAGAGAGAAATCCTCCTATGATACTTCCATAACCAACAAAACGTTTAAGCAGGTTAGCATAAAATTGGAGGGAGATGCTCTTCGAACCGGAAAGGGTTGCGGTCATTGGTGCAACACCGAAAGAGGGGAAGGTGGGAAATGCCATAATAAAGAACCTGAAAAGCTTTGCTGGAGAGGTTTATGCAGTAAATCCCTCCTACAGTGAGGTCCTTGGCCATCCGTGCTATCCCTCCATCATTGAAGCTCCCGACGTTGACCTTGCAGTCGTAGCAATCCCGGCAAAAAGTGTTCTGGAAGTTGTTGAGCAGTGCGGTAAAAAAGGTGTAAAAAATGTGGTCGTGATATCAGCCGGTTTTAAAGAAGCTGGAAGGGAAGGGGCGAGGCTTGAAGCAAGACTTATTGAGATAAGTAAAAAACACAAAATAAACCTTGTAGGCCCGAACTGCTTGGGAATAATCAACTGCCACAATGGCCTGAACGCCACGTTCAGCAGCTCAACGCCAAAGCCGGGCAATATAGCGTTCCTGAGTCAATCCGGGGCATTCATACTTGCCGTGATTGAATACTTCAATGCAAGGAATATAGGATTCAGCAAGATTGTTTCTCTTGGTAACAAGGCAGTTCTCGACGAATCAGATTTCATGGAAATGCTTGCCAATGACAGGCATACAGACGTGATCATGCTCTATCTTGAGGGCATTGAGAACGGAAGAAAGTTCATGGAAGTTGCAGAGAAGCTCAGTAAAATAAAGCCAGTCATCGCACTGAAAAGCGGGAAGACGGATGCGGGTGCGAGGGCGGCGAGCAGCCATACGGGAAGTATCGCCGGGAGCTATGAAGCGTGCATGGCAGCGTTTCGCCAGTCTGGAATAATAAATGCGGAATCTTCCGAAGAACTCTTCGATTTTGCCAAGCTTTTATCAAAATTCAGAGATGTTAGAGGAGGTGTGGCGGTGATAACGAATTCCGGTGGGCCGGGCGTTATGGCGGCAGATGCAGCTGAAAATGCGAAGCTCAGACTTGCATCGTTCTCAAAAGAGACGGTAAATTGTCTCAAATCAATTCTGCCTCCGGAAGCGAGCCTTTACAATCCAATTGACGTCTTAGGGGATGCGGATGCGGAGAGGTTTGTTAAAGCAGTGGAATGTGTTGCAGCGGATAACAGTGTAGGAAGCATAATCGCCATTCTCACCCCTACAGCCAGTATTGACTTCGAAAAAGTATCGGTTTCTATGGAAAAG
Organism: Archaeoglobales archaeon; assembly: GCA_029984855.1. Lineage (GTDB taxonomy): Archaea > Halobacteriota > Archaeoglobi > Archaeoglobales > Archaeoglobaceae > Archaeoglobus_C. The sequence goes on from JARQZL010000056.1 coordinate 31,617, forward strand.
CCGGTTGTTACGTGCTTTATGGGCTGGAATAAAAGCGACTTCTTTGATCCGGTGAGAGCCGTTAAGTCCCTTTCCGCACTCTACAGGTATACCGGAATAAAGAGGAGAAAAGAGAAGAAGGTAAAAACATACAAATTTGACAGGGAAGCAGTAAGGAAAGCGATAGATGAGAAAAGACCTTTCGAAATTCTGAAGGAATGTGGCATTCCGATTCCACGCTATGGCATTACCAGAACAGCTAATGAGGCCGTTGCTGTTGCAGATTCAGTAGGTTATCCCGTCGTCATGAAGGTTTTATCACCAGAGATAGTTCACAAGACAGACGTTGGATGTGTGAAGCTGGATGTGGAAAGGGAAGACGTCAGAAAGGCGTTTCTGGAAATTGTAACAAGGGCTGAAATGCTTGGAAATGTGAGAATAGACGGAGTTCTAATTCAGCAGATGATAAAAGGTGGCAGGGAGGTCATAGTAGGAATGAAGAGGGATCCTAGCTTCGGCCCTTTGCTGATGTTTGGCCTCGGTGGCATATATGTGGAGGTTTTCAGGGACGTTACCTTCAGAATAGCTCCAATCAGCGAAAACGATGCATATGAGATGATAAGAGAGGTGAAATCCTACAGACTGCTGAGAGGAGTTAGAGGTGAGAAACCATGCAGCGTTGATGCGATAGCTGATGTTATACTAAGAATATCTCAGTTGAGTCTTGAATTTCCGGAGATCCAGGAAATGGAGATCAATCCTTTAAAAGTTTTTGAAGATAGATGCTATGCCCTTGATTTCAGGATCATCAAAAGAGGTGGTAAAGGATGAAAAACCTTCTTGTTTCCTCTCTTGAGGAGTATTCGGGAAAGAGCGGGATAATCATAGCCCTCGGTCTCATAATGAGGGAGGGGGGATATAAAGTCGGCTATTTCAAGCCGTTTACTGTGGAAGGTGATGCTGACGGCGAAATTGTAACTAAGATACTTGGTATAGATTACAGTAATGATGTATGTCCGGTGAGAGCTGCCAGTTACATGGACTTCATGCTTTCTGCGAAGAAAGGAGATGTGAGGAAGAAAGTTATGAAGTCCTTTGGTAGAATCTCAGAAGGCAAGGACGTCGTTCTCGTTGAAGGCTCTATGGGTTTCTTTGCTGGAGAAGCTGTCGGCGTCAGTGATGCAGAAACAGCAAAAATGCTTTCGTCGAGAGTTCTCATGGTTGCAAGGTATGACAGCGACTTTACAGTTGACAGATTGCTTTCTGCAAGAAGAATTATGGGGGAAATGATGACTGTATTCAACCAGATCAGCGGATACAAGCGGGCTTACCTGAAAAGCATTGCATCAGCTATTCTCGAGCCGGAAGGTGTTGCTCTTGTGGGAATGATTCCAAAGGATGCAATGCTTGCGGGCATGGAGATTGAAGAGGTCAGAAAGGTGCTGAATGGAGAATACATTGTTGAGCCTGAGGATGAGACAATAATAGAGCAGTACCTCATCGGTGCGATGTCACCACACTCTGCTGTTTCTTACTTCAGAAATGCAAGAAATGCTGCAGTTATTACAGGAGGCGACAGGGCAGACCTCCATACGGTTGCAATGGAGTCCGGCATAAAGTGTCTCATCCTGACGGGAAACCTCGAACCTCCCGCACCGGTTGTTGGACTGGCAGAGAACAGAGGAATACCGATAATCCTCGTTAAGGATGATACACTCACGACTTCAGAAAAACTCGGAAAGGCATTTGGAAGGGTAAGAATCAAGGGAAAGAAAAAAATAGAGCGCTTTAAAGAGCTTGTCGAGAACTACGTTGACATCGATGCCATCGTTCGCAATCTTTAATCTTTTTACTCCATTCCTGCTTTAGTTCCTGCTCTGGTTCCCGTTTTCATTTCTTGCTAACCCCTGCTGCCTGTCTTCCTGAGTATGCTCTCGGCAGAAATCAGGCCGGTAACGGCAGCACCTACTATTCCTCTGCTTATTCCCGCACCATCACCTATTGCGTAAACGTCTTTAACGCTCGTCTCCATCTCCGAACTCACTTCGAGCTTTAGCGAGTAAAACTTGATTTCTGGAGCGTATAGAAGCGTTGATCCATCTGCAACTCCGGGGATGACCCTATCGAGTTGCTCGAGAGCATCGATGACATCATCAATTACTCTCCCAGGGTATGCAAGACTTATATCGCCGGGAATTGCAGTCTTTAGAGTCGGTTGAACAAGCCTGTTGTTCTTTATTCTATTCTCAGTGCTCCTCCTTCCAAGCCTGAGGTCTTTCAGCCTCTGCACTATCGGATTCCCTCCACCAAGCTTCGTTGTAATCTTTGCCAAATCCCTTCCCCATTCGTTTGGATATTCAAAGGGTTCGGTGAAGCGGTAGTGGCCGAGCAGTGCAAAGTTCGAATTCCTCGTCTTCTCCTTCGCCTTGCTGTGCCCGTTAACCAGGCAGAAATCTCCGTAATCTTCTCTTATAACCCACCCCCGCGGGCAGGTGCAGAAAGTCCTGACATAGTCGTCATGCTTCTTAGTGTTAACCCTCAACTTTGGATCGTAGATTATAGAGGTTATCTCTTCCATAATTGAGGCTGCCACCTCAACACGGACGCCGACATCAATGGCCTTTGGTTTGTTGCTTGTTGCGAGGCCATACATCTCGGTCCACTTCTCAAGCCAGGCTGATCCTCCTCTGCCAACCCCTATAATCAGATAATCGTAGCTGTACTTTTTCCCGTCCTTTGTTACGATTTTCTTCTCTTCAGGATTTATATCCACAACTGTTGTATTGGTGTATATCTCCACACCGCATTCTGTGAGATAGTCTTTGATGCACTTGATTACTCTTGGCAGCTCATCGCTTCCAACGTGTCTTTGTTTCAGCGGGACGAATTCTATTCCTGCTGCATTTGCTCTCCTGAGCAACTCTTCAAGCCTTCCGTTATCCACACCATATACTTCATCCGGAACTCCATGTTCGAGGAATATCCTGTCCACTTCATCCATCTTTTCAAGTAAATAATCCTCATCAACGAGCCCGAGGAAATCTCCACCAACTGTATAGCTTGATGGATATTCTGGCTTGACGAAGTTGAGCTTTCCATCAGATAGTCCTCCAGCACCACCCACTCCGGAGGTTATGTTACACGGTGTACATTTAAGGCAGTAGCTCTCCGCTAAATCGCTCGGACACTTTCGCTTGTCGATATCTCTTCCCATTTCAAAAATGGCAACCTTCAGCTTTCCTGCAAGCTTGTAAGCTGCGAAAAGCCCACCTGGCCCTGCTCCGATTATTATCACGTCATATTTCATACATTTGTGGACTGCTCTGGATAAGTCTATTTATTATTTTCCATTGGCATTCTTGAGTTTTTGAAGTTGGTTTTGAAAACCCAAAACGTTGCTGTGGTGGAATGAGCAGATGTAATGAGCAGATGTTATGTTCCTCTATGATATCAATATGTGCTTGCATGTCTGCACTCGCATGCTATTTAAAGTTGCAGTCTAAGATCATGGTGTGAGATGCAAAATCTGCAATCGCGAAACACATACAGGGGCAATTCCTGTATGCTCCAAATGTGCAAAAAAAGAAGTATCGCTGGAGTATGTTGAATCACTGCATGCAGGAGTCGAAAAAATTGAGAAAGAAGCAGAAATAAAATGTGATTTATGTTCAAACAAATGTGGGCTTGAGGAAGGTGATGTAGGACTTTGCGGATTGAGAAGTGTAAAAAATGGTAAAATGTTCTCACTTACAAGCTCAGAAAAGGCAATTCTGCATGCCTACGAAGATCCCCTACCGACAAACTGCTGCAACGCCTGGTTTTGCAGGGCAAGCGAGCTTAGAGGCACAAATCTTGCGGTCTTCTTTTACGGATGCAATTTCGACTGTTTGTTCTGTCAAAACTGGCAGCACAAGAATGTGGGGCTGGGTAAAGCTGTCACGCTCGATGAAATGATTGCAAAGGCGATGGTGGAAAGAGTCAAATGCATTTGCCACTTTGGCGGTTCACCAGAACCCCAGCTACCATTTGCAATAAAATTCAGTAAAGAGGTGCTGAAAAGGAGAGAAGTGATGATATGCTGGGAGTGGAATGGGGCTGGAAAGAGACTTGCTTTAAAAGCTGCTGAAATAAGTCACAAAAGCAAGGGAACTGTTAAATTCGATCTAAAAGCATGGAACGACAACCTCCACAGAATTCTGACCGGGAGGAGCAACAAACAAACTCTGAGAAATTTTGAGATGATATGGGAGAGGTATCCGGATGTTGTTTCGGCTACAACCCTTCTTGTACCCTACTATGTGGATGAGAAGGAAATTGAAGGCATAGCAACCTTTCTATCTTCACTTGACGACTCGATTCCATACAGCCTCCTCGTCTTTCATCCAGATTACAGACTTGCTGATATGCCCATAACTCCCAGAGAGCAGGTTTTGAAGTGCTACAATGTGGCAAAAAGGCACTTAAAGAGGGTAAATATCGGAAACCTACACCTTCTTGGCGGAGACTCCACCTTCTTCCGTAAAAGACGTTCATAGGTTTTTGCTAACCTTTAAAAATCCCTCCTGTGCAGCCAATTTAGCTCTTGAATTTACACACCAACCTTTTGAAGCAACATATGAGCTTTGTTATTAAGATGGAAAACTCCGGATTTGGCATTCACCACCCCTGCTGCTCCCAGACTGTTGAGGTGGTGGTGTACGGTCTTCAAATTCAGATTTAAGACATTAGCAATCTGCCTTGCACTCATGCCTCCGTTTTGGGCAATCAGCTCCATTATCTTTCTCCTCGCCTCAGACCTCAACGCAGCGAGCATGCCCAGTTCCTGCTCGGAAAAGTAATCCTTTGGGAACAGCAACCGCTCTCTTCCCCTCATCGAAATCATCAACCCCTCATTTTCGAGAACATCGAGATGGTAGCGCAGAGTGCTCCTGTTGATACCTGTTAGCTCTTCAAGGTCTTTGATGCTTATTCCTGGCCTTTCCACTATTGCATCCATGATTCTACGTCTCTTCCTGTTTTCCAGTACAGACTTTATCCTCGTCAGGAGAATGGGAAGGAACTTCCAGAGGCCGAGTGTTGTAAGGCAGAGCGTTACGATGTGGTGGATTTTTATCCAGAGTGGTAGCTCCCAGAACGATATTTTTACCTCGTCTGCAACATCGTTTTTCAGTATTTCTTCGAGTTCTTTATCACTCACGTTAGCCGGGGTTATTGTGGCTGCTGATGTTAAATTGACAAATAGAAATAATAAAAATAAAATACTAAAAATGCTGAAAATGACCTTTGCCCTCATACCACAGCGAACGAGTAGCTCTGCACTCCAGTAACCTTCTCGCCATAGACTTTGAACACCCATATGCCGGTTTGAGCATTGGACACTGTTAAAACTACCCTTCCATCTATCCGCCCATCGTCTGCATCCCTGAACGGCCCATAAACGCTTCCGTCTGGTGAGTACATCGTTAAAGTCAGGCTGTTGGAGGGATTGTTCCATACAAGATATACTGTGAATGTTGACGATGAAATATATCTGGTGTACCAGCCCGTCTCTCCCTGCGTAATTGTGTCGTAAACGGTCTGAATGCCAACCTGAGATGCACTTGCCGTTGCCGTCGCAAGCAGCAAAACCACCGCCACCGCCAGCCAAGTCAGGCCAAGCCTCATGCTTACATTTGCCACAAACTGACATATATGTTTTCTGACCATGACTTGAGAATATAAAAATGTGAAATGTTATTGGCCTGCTTTTTTCCCTGCTTCGCCCGCTGTAATGGATTTTCAGCCTTCAAAAACCACTATATAAATTTTCTGACCATGACTTGAGAATATGAAAATTAAAGAATAATTCTTAAGATATGGTCAGAAATGTTAAATAGGTGAATGGTTTACAGGTAGCTAAAAGGATGTGAAGAGGTGGAAGTAGGTTGAGGATCGGGAAAGTACTGGCAATACTGCTGGCGTTAGTGGTAGTAGGAAGCCTCATAACAATAGCAGGTGCAGCATCAGCTAAGAAGACGACGTACTTTAAAACTGAGCCAAACGGATATTCAATAACTTTCCCTGAGCCAAATGAGAGGCAACTCAAGATGATCGAAAAGCTCTATGGAAGAAATATTACACTGGGTGAATACATTGAAAAGGTTCATTCTGAAGTCAGGGAGGGCATACCAAAAAACGTGAAGAAGAAACTCTACGCAACCAAGATTGTATGGCCTAACCCGCCTGAGTTTAACCAAGAAAATATACACTCTGATACAGTAGTATCCAGATTTACCAAAATAGATGAAGGGGACAAAATCACAATAAACTCTTGGTATCCTATCGTAATAGCACACGGCTCCGGCTTAGATGCATCTTGGCCGAGTATTACATATAATTCTTGGAGCAGAGTGATACTGCCGCACCCGTGGTACAAACTACCGTATATGGCCGTATATTCGTATCTATGGTACAAAAAAGACGAGAATTCCTCACCGGCATTAGTGGCCATGAAAGCAGTAAATGGGTAAATGGTACTAACGTTTATCAAGTTGAGGCCAAGGACACATACAACGCAAACAAAGCTGGATATTATTGTACTACAGGAGGGCACTACGAGCAGGCTCCACCGGGTTACGAACCACCAGAACAGTGGACATACACGCAGACGAGCTGGAAGTATGTAGGTTCCTGAAGCAAGCCTTAAATAATAAAAGAGGGAGTTGAGAGCAGGTATGGCTCAATATAATGTGAGGGCTCAATATAATGTGAGCGTGTACATCAACCCTAATGGATTTCTCCTTTTTTGTATTGCTATTTTAGTATTATTTTTGTTTATTTGTTGGAAATTGGTATGCAGGAGAAAGTGAGTGTCATTCGGGAACGTATAGTTTATCCGTTAGTTCTGAGATTACTGGGATTGGTTATGCCTCCCACAATTCTCAACTGGCGTGTGACTGCTGGCTCAGAAGATGGGATGGTAACGATTACATGCAGTTTGTTCGAAGAAACCGTAGCACATAACATGGGTCTCATTAAGTACGTAGTGGTGTCTAACATGAGAACTGGAGGCACATACTACATTGGAGGTGCAAAGCTCACATGCACCTGTAGCACATCTACTTGGACTGAAGGAGATTCTTGTATGGTCACACCGGATAACGAAAAGTGCTCCTACGCTACTGTAAACGTATGGGGAACCGTGGAAGCTATTGGTGACTCATTCACTGGAACATGGATTGAAGTGACTTGGACTGGACGGTGTTTTGAATGAGAGAAGCTCTAATAAAGCTTCTAATCCTGCTTTTTATTTTATCAATGCTGAGCTTGGTTTTGATGGGCTACCCAGTAGTGGACTTTGGGTAGAGGAGGGATTGAATGAGAGAGTTCTTAATCCTGCTTCTTATTTTATCAATCTCACTGAGCTTAGCACTGTGCACGGGAAACCAGAAAGTAGAGAGCAGGGAGGCAAAGGTTATCAAGCTCATGGACTCTAAAAGTCCGATAGATTCAATCCAAAAACTCGGAAATGACAGATTCCTGCTCCAATCAACGAACGTTTCCATAAATCGAACGTTGATGAAACAATCATCGAACGAAACAGCTCTCAGGCTTGCCGTGCGGTTCTGCGAGGGAAAGCTTGAGGTAGTAAAACTCGACAGGACGAAGTTAAGCGTCGAGAGGGAGTGGAACAAAACACTGAAATGGAGAGTATTCTCCCGTTCCTGCATTACTGACCTTAACGGGGATGGGAGGAAGGACATCCTCGTTGCGATTGAGGACGACCCGAACCACTACAAAAACGCTACCGAAGTAGTTGCATTCGTCTCGAAGAATAAAGGGTATGAGGAGAGAAAGGTTGTGGCTATAGATGACTTCTTCGTCTGGAACATATACCTTTTAAGGTTAGATGGGAAGGAAAACATTGTCCTGACAGGGTGGTGCCCGAAGGAAAGGCAGGGAAAGGTCATCGTTGTCGAAGGAAACTCTGTGAGGGGGTACAGGTTGGGAAACGAAACGCGTGAGGTATTTCCAGCGGACGTTGACGGGGACGGCAGGACAGAGCTTGTGGTTTTCTGGACTACATTGCAGAAGGGGGTGCCTCCCATTCATTCAGCTTCTGCTTTTGTGTCGGTATTGGAGTATCCGTTTAAGGAAGTTGAGAGGATAAAGCTCCCCATTAAAATCTTTCCTTTCCAAGCAGCTTACGGTGACGGGAAGTTTTTCGTCATCGGGCGCTACGGGCTTTACGTGCTCGACCTGCAAAACGAAGAAACCAAAGAAATCTACAGAACATCCTCGGTGTACGATGCCGTACTTAAGGTGGAGGTCAGGAACGGAAATCCAACCATTCTGACTTGTAATCTGTCCGATAAGTATTATCCCGAAAGGGTTCTGAGGTTTGAGAAGGATGCGATAGGTTACCACGTAGTTTCCGAGGTTAAGCTGAAAATAATACCCGTGCTCTCAATTGACTTCGACAACCTCCTGATTGGCTCATCGAAGGGACTTTACCTGGTGGAGGTTTAATTTTTCAATTCGAAGCATGAAATAAAGCTGAGAACGATGAAGAGGATAAAGCAGTTAACAGTTTCAGAGAAAAATATAAAGCATCCCGCTCAAAGTAATCTTCAGATGAGAATCAACGGATACAGGGAAAAAATCGAGTACATTCTCTAAACGAAACACCTCCGGAACCTGACAGACCTATCGAAATCAGTGGAGCTTTTTACAATCTGCTTACAGCCATTGAAGCGGCCATGGACATAGCTGCGATGCTTGTTAAGGATCTGGGGAAGAGGGTTGAGGATGACTACAGCAATATTGACATTCTGGCGGAAGTTGGCGTTATAGACAACAAGCTTGCAGAAATGCTGAAAATGTGCAATGGATTAAAGCTGCTGGTTCACAGGTACAACAGGATAGATACAAAGCTCGTACTTGAATCTGTTGATGAGGCAGGGAATACCCTGACAAAATATATTGAAAGGGTGGAACATGTCCTTGATAAGATCGAGTCTTGACCAGATTAAAAAAGATCTCCAGCCCCTATCAAAGTACGAAGCTGTTATCTTTGGTTCCTACGTTACGGGGGAGTTTAGAAAAGGTTCAGACATAGATGTTGCAGTTATTACGGGAATCAGAGACGAAAAGCAGAACTTTGCAATACTCAAGAAACTCATCGGAAAGGTAAAGCCTGTATACGACATCAGAATTTTCGAGCTACTGCCGTTGAAGGTTAAGGCATCAATAATTGAAAATCATATAGTGGTTTTTGGTGATGAACTGGAAATCTCCGAGTACTTCTACTTCTGGAGGAAGTTCTGGGAAGACATAAAACACAGAATAAGTTACCATGACAGCTATAAAGAGAAACTGGAGGCAATTGAGAGGGGTAGGAGAATCACGAGGAGATTAAAGTCCTGATTGTTGAATCTGCTGACAGAACCACTCAGCAATTGCCACATCATAGGTAGCAACGTTATTTGAAAGCCTCACATGCAAGCCTCAACCTGAACTCTTCCGTGACATTCTTCAGATTCTCTATAACTTCATCGTACTGTTCAGGCCTTGATACCACAAGGCATCGCCTGTAATTTTTCGCTGCAGCCCTCAGCAGAGTAACACCGCCAATGTCTATATTCTCCAGACACAGTTCTTTTTCGAAGGGGTAGAGGTTTACGACAACAATACCAATTTCACCAGAAAAAATCGCCTCGTAAATTGCTGGATGGAGAGTCTTAAGCTGATGGGTTTCTTTTAATCCTGTTAATTCGGACAATCTTCTTACTTTTATCCCCCTCTCCTCGAGGTACCTTGCCGTTCCTTCAGTTGCGAGAATTTCAATCCCAACCTCCTTGAGCCTCGCTGTAAATTCTGCTATGCCCGCTTTATTGCTTACAGAGATCAGAGCCCGCATACTACTTAACTGGTAATATAAGAATAAATACTACCTGTTTTTGATAAACGCTTTTGCCGATGCTGAAAACAGAAGTCTGAAAAGCTAACCGGTCAGATAACCCCGGGAATCATTCTCTTCTTCACCCTCCTGATGTAATCCTGATACTTCTCACCGTACTTCTCGGTCAGCTTCTCTTCCTCAAGGATCGAAAATGAGAGCCTTAAGCCCAACCACAGTGGTGTCAGGGCCAGTGCATAAAGAGCGTTGAAGGCCAAGCTCCAGCCAAGTGGCCATATAACATCTCCCAGATACATTGGATGTCTAACAATCCCGTAGATTCCGGACGTTTGCAAAATCCTTCTGTCATCTTGAACTGAAGTTCTGAGCTGGTAGAAGGAGATGAGCATAATCAAAATGCCGAGAGTGAAAGTACATCCACCCATATATAAAGCCACCTCCGCATTTAGGCCCAAGGAAGGCTGAGGGAGCAGTGGAATTACGAAACGAGGCACTTCAAACAGAATAATGGCTGAAATACCAGCTATGGCATAGACTGCCCTCCTGTACCTTTTCCTTGAGATGAAAACCACAGTTTCTATGAACATTGTGGTTGTTGCAATCGTGGCCCAGAAGAACACATCGTATAGAGGGTTCATGAAACAAGTTTGACTTCCGGTCTAAATCTTTTCTTCTCACCTGCTGATTTTGAAAGTGTTTGCAGTCTCGGTTTGTGGGCTTAGCTCAGTAAACTCAAGCAGTTAGCTAAGGTTAAACGTTAAATATCGTTCAGCAATTGCAATCCCATGAACGAATGGTTTGAGAGAGAGAAGGCATCACATGTTCAGTTTTACATGCGTCAGCCCGTAGTGTTCGTTAAGGGCGAGGGTTGCTGGCTTTACGATGCCGAAGGGAAGAAGTACCTTGATATGGTTGCCGGTATTGCTGCAGTTGCAACAGGCCACTGTCATCCAGAGCTTGTTGCAAGGGTCTCAGAACAGATGAGAAAGCTTGTTCATACTTCCAACCTCTACTACACAACCCCCCAGATATTGCTTGCTGAGAAGTTAAAGGAGATTACAGGGATGGACAAATTCTTCTTCTGCAACAGTGGAACAGAGGCAGTAGAGGCAGCACTCAAGATTGCAAGAAAAGTAACCGGAAAAAAGAAGTTCGTTGCGTTCAGCGGCTCGTTTCACGGCCGTACGATGGGTGCACTATCTGTAACATGGAAAGAGAGGTTCAGAAAGCCTTTCGAACCTCTAATCCAGCCCGTAGAGTTTGCAGAGTATAACAGCATTGAAAGTCTTGAAAAGAAGATTGATGAAAGTACCGCAGCAGTCATACTTGAACTCGTGCAGGGAGAGGCGGGGGTATATCCCGCTGATAGAGAATTTGTAAAGGAAATTTTCAGGCTCCGCGACAAGTACAACTTCCTCGTTATATTTGACGAAGTCCAGACAGGCTTTGGCAGAACAGGTAAGTGGTTTGCAAAGGATCACTATGGGGTCAAGCCGGATGTAATGACGATGGCAAAGGCGATGGGCTCCGGTTTTCCAATCGGTGGTGTCGGCGTTAGAGAGGAAGTGGCAGAGAAGCTTGAAGCGGGAGATCATGCATCAACGTTTGGTGGAAATCCGCTTGCATGTGCTGCATCGCTTGCAACAATAGACATTATAGAAAAGGAAAGGCTTGTTGAAAATTCAGAAAAGGTGGGAAGACATCTGCGAGAAATGCTTGAAGAGCTTGGCAGTGTGGAAGAGGTGAGGGGAATGGGGTTGATGGTTGGAGCAAGAGTTGAAAACGCTTTTAAAGTTGTATCGAAGTGCTTGGAAAAAGGCCTCCTTGTGAACGCCCCTGCCGAAAATACCCTCAGGTTTGTGCCCCCCCTGATAATAAATGAGGATGAGGTTGATTTTGCGGTAAATGTCCTGTCATTGGTTATTTAATTTTTCTTCAGCCTCAAATCAACAAAAAGAATTATAATTCCTCTTTGCTTTCATTGATTCATGAAGTTGAATCTGGACTGCATTCCCTGCTTTCTCAGGCAGGTGCTTCAGGCATCCCGCTTTTCGGGAGTTGACATAAAAACTCAGGAAAATGTGCTCCGGGAGGTTATGAAAACACTTCTGGAAGAGAACTGGAGTAAGACGCCTCCAGAACTTGCTCATATCGTTCATGCTGTTGTCAGGAGGCATGCAGGTGACCCCTACTCCTCTGCGAAGAGAGAGAGCAATGCAAAGGCGATGGAGCTATATCCTGAGATGAAGAAAATCGTTGAAAACAGCTCTGAGCCTTTGAGGGTTGCCGCTAAGCTGGCCATTGCGGGGAACATAATTGACTTCGGTGCACTTGAAACGTTTGATTTAGAAAAGACTGTAAAGGACGTCCTCGCAAGGGAACTCGATAGAGATGACTATTCGCTGTTCAGGAGGTCTGTTGAAGAAGGAAGAAGAATTCTCTACTTTGCAGACAACGCCGGTGAGGTTGTGTTTGACAGACTCTTGCTTGAAACTATTCTGTCGATGAAGAAGATGGAAATAACGTTTGTCGTTAAGGCAGGGCCGATAATCAACGATGCCACTGTTGAGGACGCAAAAGAAGTAGAACTGGACAGGATTGTGAGCGAGTTCAGGACAATCTCGAACGGAGAGGTTGGTGTTGAGAGAAACTCACCAGAAGTCCGGAAATGGATAGAGGAGCACGATGTCATAATTTCGAAGGGACAGGGTAACTACGAAGGGCTGAGTGAATTTAGGGGGATATTCTACATGCTCATGGTGAAGTGTCCGGTCATTGCTGCAGACATTGGTGCAGAGGTTGGAGACATCGTACTGGTGTACCGGTAGTTGTATGATAGAAAAATTCAAAGGAGCATTTGCAGGCTTTGTGATAGGAGATGCAATTGGAATGCCCTATGAGGGATTGCCAAAAAGCATCGATATTGAACGGGAGCTCATGCCCGTTGAGTGGACGGATGACACGGAACAGATGTTAGTCCTTGCAGACTCGATAATTTCTACAACCTATTTTGATCCAGAGGACTTCGCCTCAAGGCTCTGTGGAATGAAATCACTGAGGACAGGGCCGACAACAGCAAAGGCACTGGAGAGGCTCAGGCAGGGCGTGCCCTGGCAGAAGACAGGAGTTGAGTCAGATACCTGTGGAGCTGCAATGCGTGTGATGCCTGTCGGTCTTGCATACGGCTTCAACCTCAACCTCGTTGAGGGCTATGCAGTTGCGCAGGCGATAGTTACCCACAGGGGGAAGGCTGCAATTGCGGGAAGTGTTGCAATTGCCATAGCGTTTGCCTGCCTTTGCAATAATTACACTGCAGAGGAGACGCTAAAAGAAGCTTGCAGGAGGTGCAGAGTATACAGCGAACTCATGGCGGAGAAGATTAAGATGGCCGGAGAAAAAACATTTAAAACAGGAACATCAATCCTTTCAACAGACGTTGTACCCGCCTCACTTAACTGCTTTTTAACCTCTTCGAGCTACGAAGAGTGCGTAATTAAGGCTGTGATGGGTGGAGGAGATACAGATACGATCGCTGCAATTGCCGGAGGATTGAAAGGCCTTGAATTGGGTTATTCTGCAATTCCGGGTAAATGGAGAAACTTTGCTGGTAGAATTCTTCACGTTGCAGAAGAACTGTACGATCTCAGCATCAAGATTTCGAGGTGATGTAAGCAAAAGCTGAATTTGCTGCCACTGCTCCATCCCCGCATGCTGTTACAACCTGTTTTAATGGGTTATCACAGCAGTCACCTGCGGCAAAAACACCGGGAACATTCGTTCTCTGCATTCTGTCAACTTTTATATATCCCCTTGAATCTCTTTCCACGCCTATACCTGAAGCAATCTCTGTTCTGGGCCGCATACCTACTGCTATGAAAACTCCGTCCACATCCATGGAAAACTCCTCGTTTTTGACTACATCCGAGAGAATTACTCTCTCAACTTTGTTCTTTCCTTCTATTTTTGAAACCACAGAATTCCAGATGACCGGGATCTCTCTTCTGAATATCTCATTCTGCAAGGCCATCTCTGCCCTCAGTTCATCTCTTCTGTGGACGATACTCACATCGCAGCCTATCTCCTTTAGATAGATTGCATCGGTCAGGGCAGTATTTCCACCACCAATCACGAGAACTTTTTTACCCCTGAAAAAGTGCCCGTCGCACGTTGCACAGTAACTGACCCCTCTTCCAACGAACTCTCTCTCACCTGGAACTTTCAGCTCTCTGTGCTTTCCACCGGAAGCAACTATCACCGCCCTTGCTTCGTACTCCCCCGAGTCAGTTTTAACAATAAATTTGTTATTCTCCTTTCGAAGCCCTTCAACTGTTTCAAGCTTATGTTCAGCAAATCTTGATGCCTGTTCCTTCATCTTTTCAAGCAGTTCATATCCGCTCCCCTGAAAGCCCGGATAGTTCTCTATATTCGGAACAACTGCAAGTTGCGAGGGTACGCTCTCAAAAAAGACAGTTTTTAGGCCGTATCTGCCCGCATACATCGCCGCCGTCAGACCGGCAGGCCCGGCACCAATAACAGCAACATCGTACATAGAAGTGCGTTTGCCCGATTGCTATTAAACGTTCTGATGTACGCAGTAACCACAGAAAATATGAGAACTCAGACCATGAATTCAGTCAAAAAATCAAGACCGGGATCGGTGACATCAGATAACACTTAAATAGCATGATAAAAACTCTCACGAGCATGGAGAAAGTGAAGGTAGCTCTCGGGTTGGTAATAATTGTCTTCGCAATTGTTATGGCATTTTCCTTTAAAAGCAGTCTTTCTCCATACCATTCTGTTAGCTACGTTGTAGAGAAGGGCGAGGTGAGAGATGTTCAGGTTAACGGGACGATTGTGCCAAACTCAACAATTTATCTTGAGAACAATACGAGGATTTTTGAGCTGACGGATGGAAAAACGAAGATGAAGGTCATCTATACAGGCATACTTTCCAACTACCAGGAGGGAATTCCGGCAGTGGTTAGAGGTGACTACTACAACGGATGCTTTCATGCGACAGAAGTTCTGCTGAAGTGCCCCAGCAAGTATGAAGTGATGGAGAAAAACTATTCAGCGGTGAAATAAATGGACACAGGGGAAGTCCTTCTCTTAATCTCTCTTCTTTCCTCAACCGCCTCTTTTTTTATGTTTCTCAGATGTATTAAGAAGGATGCGTGGAAAACGGCAAAGTACCTTCACACCATCTCCACAATCTCATTTGTTTCAGCGTTTTTCATCCTTCTTTACTATTTCCTTGTGAGGGACTTTAATGTTGAGTACGTCTTTGAGTATTCTGATATTCACCTATCTACAGCCTATACCATAAGCGCAGTGTGGGCTGGCAGACAGGGTTCTCTCCTGCTGTGGGTCTGCTACCTGTCCATCTTTAATATTGCACTTCTTTCCGGTAAAAAGGACAAAGTTACGGCACTCTCTCTTGCAATCTCAACGCTCGTGTCCATCTTCCTCAACATTCTGCTTATCACAACATCTGACCCCTTTATCCGGTTTAACTTCAACCCCGGAAATGGTATAGGCCTGAACCCCCTTCTCAGAACGCCTGAAATGATAATCCATCCACCAACGATATTTGTTGGATATGCTGGTATGACAGTTCCGTTTGCTCTGGCCATATCTGGAATTATTTTTGGAGAAGAGTGGATAAGGCGCTCCAGGCTTTATTTGTTAATTTCTTGGGTTTTTCTGAGTATTGGCATATTTCTGGGTGCATGGTGGTCATACAAGACTCTTGGCTGGGGAGGGTTCTGGGGATGGGATCCTGTTGAGAACGCAAGTCTTCTGCCATGGCTAACGGCCTCAGCCCTGCTCCACGGTGTGATTGTTGAGGAGAGAAAAAGAGGGTTAAAGCTGCTCAACTACATTCTTGCAATTCTGACCTTTGATCTCGTCATTCTTGCCACTTTTATAACAAGGAGCGGAATTATAAGCTCTGTTCATGCTTTTGGCCAGAACCCAGAAGCACGTGCTTACTTTGGGCTTATAGTAATTGCAACACTTGCAGGCGCAATTGCTGCTTTTTACGGGAGAAAGAACTTCAGTGGAACTCTTGGAGGTATAAGGGAAAAGCTCATCCTCTGCAACATTTCGATTTTGCTCCTCTCTATGGCGACAGTTCTGCTGGGCACTCTCGCCCCCCTTTTTATACCCAACATCTCTGTTGGTAAGAACTACTATAACCACCTCGAAATCCCTCTCGGGACTGCCTTAATAGTTCTTCTGGGAATCTGTGCCGCAGTTGACTGGCTTGGCAGGAAGGAGGAATTTTTGAAGAAGAACAGGCTCTCAGTTCCTGCGGGGCTAATGGCAGGAGTGGCTGTTTTTGCAATTCTTAAAGCAGTGATAGCTGCAATCGGGGTTGCCATATTCTTATTTGCTCTTCTCAACCACATTCAGGATCTGAAAGGAACCAGATTTGCAAATAGAAGGAAAGTTGGCGGCTATATCGCTCACATCGGTATGATATTCCTCTTCATTGGTGTCATGGGTGCTTGGATTTATGAAGAGAGCTACAAACCTGTCACACTTGAACAAGGAAAACTCACAAAAGTCGGTAACTTTGAACTCAAGCTCGTGGGCTTCAATGCCGCAGAAGACCAAGAAAAACTCTCAATAATCTCTTACGTTGAAATATACGAGAACGGAAAACTTCAGGCTGTTGCTCATCCAAAAATGCTTTTCTACAAGCTGATGCGACAGGACAGGGTTGTATCCTCCGTTGAGATAATCTCGCAGCCTCTCAGGGATGTATATATTGCCATGGGAGGTATCTCCAAAGATGGAACCAAGGCTTACTACGAATTCTATGTTGTTCCTCTAATATCCTTCGTCTGGCTTGGCTCTCTGCTTATAATATGCGGGGGAACTGTTGCAGCTCTGCCGAAGAATACCCAAAGAGCCATATAGAAAAGAGAGGAGAAATAGAGGAGAAATAGGAGAAGAGAAGAAATGAACATCCGGAATCGATACTCTTTTTTATCTTCGTTTCAGAGTTTCCATGTGAGATGCTCAACCTGTGGTAAGGAGATCGATGGGGAAGTCAGGTATTGCAGTATGTGTAAATCCCCGCTCTGCCTCGAGTGCGTCAGGTACATGGTTGTGAAGAGGAAGCTTGTTTATAGAGAATACTACGAATCAGTCCCCGTATGCAAGGACTGCATGCCCGAAGCAAGATTGAGAAAAAAGCTGGCCAGAATTGTTGACGAGGTTTTTGAGTAGACCTTGCTAACGTTTCAGCTCTTCAATACTCTTCTTCAGTTTATCGTATGTCTCTTCTAATGCCTCTGGGACCACCTGAACATCTGCAAGTACAGGCATGAAGCTCGTATCTCCATTCCATCTTGGAACAACATGGAAGTGCAGGTGTTCCTCCATTCCTGCCCCGGCAACGCTCCCGATGTTAAGTCCGACGTTGAAACCATGAGGGTTCATCTCCTTCCTTATTGCAGCAATTATCAGATCTATGAGCTCTATAAGTTCGACCTTTTCATCAACCGCCAGCTCGCCAAGCTCCGCTACATGCCTGTAGGGGCATATTAGAGTGTGACCGGGGTTGTAGGGATACCTGTTCATGATGATAAATGCCTTATTTCCCCGGTAGAGCAGCAGATTCTCTTTATCTCTGTTCTGCTTCGGGTAACTGCAGAAGATACACCCCTCATATTTTGGTGCCAGAATGTATCTGATCCTCCACGGTGCAAAGAGACGCTTCATGCCCTCTCGGTGTTCTGTGAACGTTTTAACCTTTCGAATGTGAAACTGACAATTCAGAGGTCTGAAAAAAGTAAAGCACAAAAATATTTATGCCAATATCGACCAAATAAAAGTTAGCATGGACACAAATCTGGATACAGAGACAGGTCAGGATAAAATCGACGAAATACTGGGCAATCTTGAGTTCGAGACCACAGAGGAGATAGAAGTACCTGAAAGGCTCGTGGATCAGGTCATCGGTCAGGATCATGCTGTTGAAGCAATAAAGAAGGCAGCGGTGCAGAAAAGGCATGTTATGCTCATCGGCTCTCCAGGAACAGGCAAATCCATGCTTGCTAAGGCAATGGCAGAGTTACTCTCAAAAGAGGAACTTGAGGATATTCTTGTTTATTTAAACCCGGAAGACCCAAACAAGCCTAAAATCAGGGTCGTTCCGGCAGGAAAAGGGAGAGAGATTGTAGAAGCGTACAAGCAGGAGGCGTTGAAGAAGACACAGGCAAGACAGTTCTTCCTTTTCATGCTGATTTTCTTTGTGATCGGATACACGATAATCATCGATCCGAAAAATCTTCTCTGGGGCATAATAGCTGCGGCTTTAATCTTTCTTGTTTCGAGATACATATTTCCAAAAGAGGAGAGAAACGTTCCCAAACTTCTGGTTAACAATGCAGATAGAAAAACAGCTCCATTTGAAGATGCTACCGGAGCTCATGCCGGAGCTCTCTTCGGAGATGTGAGACATGACCCGTTCCAGAGTGGAGGTCTTGAAACGCCAGCTCATGAGCGGGTTGAGGCTGGAGCAATTCACAGGGCTCATAAGGGAGTCCTCTATATCGACGAAATAAACACGTTAGTAATTGAATCTCAGCAGAAGCTGCTCACGGCATTGCAGGAGAAGGAGTTCCCAATAACTGGCCAGTCGGAGAGGTCAAGTGGTGCAATGGTCAGAACGGAGCCAGTTCCATGTGACTTTATTCTTATCGCTGCCGGCAACCTTGATGCGCTTATGGGTATGCATCCGGCTTTAAGGAGTAGAATAAGTGGCTATGGGTACGAACTGTACATGAACGACACCATGGACGATACGCCAGAGAATAGAAGAAAGCTCGTTCGATTTGTCGCTCAGGAGGTCAAAAAGGATGGAAAGATCCCCCATTTCGACAGATATGCGGTTGCAGAGATAATCAAGGAAGCGAAGAGAAGGGCTGGAAGAAGGTATCGTCTTACGCTGAGACTCAGAGAGCTCGGAGGTCTTGTAAGGGCTGCAGGGGACATAGCCAGAAGTGAGGGAGCAGACGTTGTAAGAGTGGAGCACGTTCTGAGGGCAAAGAAGATTGCAAGAACGATCGAAGAACAGCTTGCAGATAAGTATCTCGAGCGCAGGAAGGACTACAAGCTCTTTATAACTGAAGGGAAGGAGGTAGGCAAGGTTAACGGTCTTGCCGTCATAGGAGAGTCTGCAGGTGTTGTCCTTCCAATTATTGCAGAGATTACGCCAGCAATCAGCAAAGAGGAAGGCAGAGTGATAGCGACGGGCAGACTGCAGGAAATTGCTATGGAGGCGGTAATGAATGTATCTGCGATAATTAAGAAGTTCACGGGAAGGGATATATCCAATATGGATGTTCACATCCAGTTTGTTGGGACTTACGAAGGTGTTGAAGGAGACTCTGCAAGCATAAGCATAGCTACCGCTGTCATCTCGGCAATTGAAGGCATTCCTGTGGATCAGAGTGTAGCGATGACTGGCAGTTTATCCGTTAAGGGAGAAGTCCTGCCTGTTGGAGGGGTAACTCAGAAAATCGAGGCGGCAATTCAGGCAGGGCTGAAGAAGGCAATCATCCCGAAGGACAACCTCGAGGACGTTATGCTTGATGCCGCTCATGAAGGCAAGATAGAGATCATCCCGGTTTCGAGGATAGATGAAGTTCTTGAGCATGCCCTTGCAGGAGATGGTAAAGAGAGGCTTGTAGGAAAGCTCAGGCAGATAGCGTACGTCTAATTATTTCCTAAAGCTACCTGATAAATGTTTTATAGTATCCCTAATTATTTTGGTCTATGAACGAAATTTCTGTCCTGATTGGTGGTAAGGCCGGCGAAGGTATCAGAAATGCAGCCCTGCTTACAGCAAGGTGTCTTAGCAGATATGGATACGAAATATTCACGTATGACGACTATCCATCGTTGATACGGGGTGGACACAACTTTTCAATTGTGAGAGCCTCCAAAAAAAGAATTGGAGCCAGTAGGAGGAACGTGGACATCATGGTAGCGTTCAACATGGATACAGTAAAAAAGCATGTATGGCGACTGAGAGATGGAATGCTAATCTACGACAGTGATTGCAAGGAGTTGAAAGATTATGCAGAGAATTCGGAGCACAGGAGTATTGGAATTCCATTTGAAAGTATAGTTAAGCGTGTCTCAGGCATACCTGTGATGAAGAATACCGCTGCAATTGCTGCATTTGCGAAGATAGTTGGAATAGAGTGGGGGGTGGTGGAAGAAGTCATCAAAAAGTTCTTGAAGAGAAAGACCGAGAAAAACGTCGAAATTGCGAAAATCGCTTATGGCTCGGCTGAAACTGCAATGAATATAGAAAAACTGTCCGAAAATCCCCTGCCCGTTGCGAGCGGTAACGAAGCGATAGCCCTCGGAGCCGTTTGTGCTGGCCTCGACGCTTACTATGCGTACCCTATGACTCCTTCAACGAGCATACTCCACTACTTGGCTGCAAACAGTGAGGAGTTCAACATCGCAGTTGTTCATCCTGAAAATGAGATTGCTGTTATGCTTATGGCTCTCGGCTCTGCTTACGCCGGAGCGAAGACGATGGTCGCCACTTCAGGTGGAGGTTTTGCTCTCATGGTTGAAGGTTTGAGCCTTGCGGGGCAGAGTGAGACGCCGATAACCATTGTGCTTTGCCAGAGGGCTGGCCCGAGTACAGGTGTGCCAACGTACACAATGCAGAGCTGCTTAGATTTCGTCATTGGTGCAGGTCATGGAGATTTCCCGAGGTTTGTTGTAGCTCCGGGTGACGTGGATGAAGCTTTTTACTACACCTGGCTTGCAATGAAAATTGCCTGGAAGTTCCAGATACCCTCTATAGTCCTTTCTGATAAGAACCTCAGTGAAGGTATGTACACTCTTCATGAGGAAAAATGCATTATAGATGACATCAAGCCAAAACTGTGGGATGGCAGGGGGGAATACAGGCGTTATAAGATAACAGAAAATGGAGTTTCTCCTCTTGCTTTTCCTGGAGGGGATGCTATTGTTAAGGCCACGAGCTACGAGCACGACGAATACGGGATAACCGCTGAAGAGGCGGACAAGGTTAAAGCAATGCAGGAAAAGAGGTGGAGAAAGAGAGCAGCTCTTGTAGAGGAGTTGAAGAGGTTTACAGGGTACAAAGAAGCTGGAAGTGGAGAGACTGCCATCGTTACATGGGGTTCCACGAAGGGCGCATGCAGAGAGGTTGCAGAAAATCTTGGCCTTAAGTACATCCAGCCCATAATTCTTGAACCTCTTCCGGACATGAAGAAGGCATTTGAAGGAGTTGAGAACAGCATATGTGTTGAACTCAACACTTCCGGACAGCTTGCAAAGCTCCTGAGGTGTAACGGCTATAGAGTGGATAACACCGTACTGAAGTACGACGGCAGACCGTTTGAAGTTGAAGAACTCGAGGAAAGAATTGCAGCGATTGTGAGGTGATCTGAATGAATAAGCTTTCCACGTATGCGGAAATAACCTGGTGCCCTGGCTGCGGAAACTTCGGAATTCTCAACGCTGTAAAAAAGGTCTTCTCGGAGCTTGACACAAAGAAGCTCGTGATGGTGACCGGAATTGGATGTCATGGTAAAATTGCAGACTACATCAACGTTAACAGCTTCTACACCATCCATGGCAGAACGCCAGCAACAGCGACTGGAATAAAGCTCGGGAACCCTGAGCTAACGGTTGTGGGCTTTGCCGGCGATGGGGATGCTTATGGAGAGGGCTTAGAACACCTGCTATTTGCTGCGAAGAGGAATATCGACATAACAATGGTCATTCACAACAACAGGGTTTACGGCCTTACTACAGGCCAGTTCACACCAACGAGCCCCGCAGGATTTAAGGGCAAATCAACTCCAAGAGGCTCACCTGAGGAACCATTCAATCCGCTGTTGCTCGCCTTTTGTGCTGGTGCGACGTTCATTGCCAGATGCTACTCTGCAAAATCGAAAAATCTCGCATCCGTGTTGAGGGAAGCAATCAATCACAGAGGCTTCTCATTCGTTGACGTTCTCCAGCCGTGCTACACGTTCTTCAACACGTACGACTTCTATAACGAGAGAGTTTACGAACTCGAAGACCACAATCCCAGCGATAGAGAGGAGGCGGAGAAGAGGATAAAGGAATGGAACTACGACTCCGATGGCAGGATACCGATAGGCATATTTTACAGGGAATCAAAGCCCACCTTCGATGAACTCGTTCTCAAAGGGCTAAATCCATCTAAAAGAGAAGCCAGATTCAATGTTAAGTGCTTCCTGGACAGGATGATCTAATCTTATTATTTTTTATGCTTGACATCAGAAGAAACCTCAGGATATCAGCTTAAAAACGGCAGAACTGCAAATACCTCTGCATCTGCCACCATGTTATCTATAACTGCATACTCGTTGGGTTGATGTGCCATTCCGTCAACCGTGCTCCACACCACGGCGGGAAAGCCAGCTTTTCTGAAGAAGGCTGCACATGTATTGCCACCTACACCAAAAACAGACGGCTTAATACCTCTCGAAATTTCTATGGCCTTTGAAAGCAGTATGACAGGAAGGCCATCTTCAGGTGTTGGAGGTGAGTACTCCTTCTGAACAACTTCAACGTCAATCTTTACATTTCCCTCATACCTCTTTTTCACTTCCTCTACAGTCCTTAGAACGTCATTTATGTCATAGTCCGGTAGAATCCGGCAGTCCATATAGCTGACATCCAGACCAGGAATCGTATTGATGTTGTCAACATTCGCCTCTCTTTTCGTTGGCTCAAATGTCGAAATAGGTGGTTGAAACAGCTCATTTCTTGCATTGAACCTCATGTGGAGCTCTTTATCGAGATCGAGCAGGAACTTCATAGCATGTTTTGATGCGTTCACTGCTATATGAGGCATGCTCGCATGAGCCTGCTTGCCATGAACTGTGAATTTCAACCACAGAATGCTTTTTTCTGCTATCTCAATCATGCTGCCATCCCTGCTGCCGGCATCCGGCACAACGAATACGTCATCGTTCCTGAATATCTTCTGCTTGAGCAGGTACTGTATCCCGTACCTGCTTCCGGTCTCTTCATCACTGACAAAGGCAAGGCATAGCGTATACTCTGGCTTATCCAGCTCCATGATTGCCTTCGCCGCAAAAAGAGATGCTACGAGGGACTGCCCGTTATCCTCACTTCCCCTTCCATATATCCTGCCATCTTTCACCACACCTTCAAACGGCGGAGTATTCCAGAGCTTTAAATCTCCCTCCGGAACGACATCCATGTGTGTGATTATCCAGACTCTTCTGTCCTTCTTCCCCTTCAGCTTTGCTACGATGTTTGGCCTGATATCTCCTTTTGCTCTTTCATCGGGGGCATCATATCTTTCGACTTCAAAACCGCCGAGGAGTTTCATCAGATATTCAGCTTTATCCAGTTCACCCTCCCCGCCGCTCTCAGGGCCTATAGCTTTTATCCTTATCAGGTCACAGAGGGTTTTTACCATTTCACCCCTGTACTCCTCAATAACTTCGTGAATCCGCTCCATCATGAGAGCAACTCATCAACTTTTTTGCTCAGCTCCTCAACCATTTTAAGTGTCTCTCCATCTGCTGCCTCTTTTCTCAACACGTCCAGCTCTGCTCTTACAGGGGCGAGAGCTTTAAATTTGTCATCTCTGTTCTCAGACTCTTCAACCACTTTTCTCAGAATTGCAAGTTTCTTTCTTGAAATAAAATCTTTTTCAAGCTCATTTTTAAGCTTTTTCAGCATTTCTGCTATCTTTCTTCCATCCTCGGTAAACTTCACAACCCTTATTCTTCCCCTGAACTCGCTCTCTATCAAAGCACTCTCCTCAAATTCACTCAGAACCTTGGATATGTAACTGTATGGAGAACCAACTTCCTTGGATATTCCAAGAGGATAGGCATCATCTCCACTCTCTTCAGCCTCCAGTATTTTAAGCATTATTTCTACCGTCTTCTCGTGCAGGAACATTTTCTCCAGACTCAATTTTAGCACCTCCCTCATTCGCAAACCAGACAACCCTCTGCGGGAAGGGAATTTCAATCCCCTCAGCTTCGAGGGCCTTTTTTATCTTCCAGAGGAGCTCCATCTTCACACTGTACCATACTGCAGATGGAGCCCAGATTCTCACAACTATATTAACGCTACTATCCCCAAGCGAGTCAACAAATATTGCTGGTTCTGGATTTCGAAGAGCAAATGGATGCTCGTCTACTATCCTTCTTATAATCTCTATTGCTCTCTCTGCGTCGCTTGAATAGCTGATTCCAACTGTATACTCAAATCTCCTTGCAACATTTGCAACGTAGTTGATTATGTTTGATGTAAAAACTCTTTCATTTGGCACTCTGATGTACACCCCATCGTACGTCCTCACTATTGTTGAAAGAATATGCACGTCTTCAACAAATCCTGCTATATCTCCCACACTTATCTGGTCTCCAATCCGTATTGGTCTCTCTATCATCAGGAAAAGCCCTGAAACAAGGTTGGAAACGACGCTCTGGCTGGCAAAACCTATGACTAAACCGGCGATGCCTCCAGCAACCAGCAGGCCAGAGAGGTTAATTCCGAGATGTGGTAGGGCGGATACAACAGCGATTGCAATTATACCATAGTATATTATTTTTAACAGTATATCGAGCTCGCTTCTGGGTATCTTATCGCTTAATGCTTTTTTGAGGTTGAGTCTTACCGCTCTGGCAACAACAACAGCGGTGAGAACAACAACTGTGAATATTAAAACATCCCAAACTGTTATATTGTTGTAGAGTGTATAGCTCAGCACATCCATCTAAAACCCCCACTCCATCAAAAGTGCCTTTCTTTCAATCAGCAGCTTTCTGGCAACATAAAGCTCTATTGCCTTCTGCATTTCACTTTTCAGCGGACGGTCGATGAAAGATGTCTCAGCTACATTTCTGTTTATTACCCTCATTTCTGCGGTCATAGAAACAACATCGCCGTAGTATATCTTCATGGAGTAGCCATCAAAGACAGTTCTTCTTATCTCAGCCCATTCCTCGTCATCATTTTTTATTTTCAGAGAAATTATGCCCTCTTTCAGAGGGTCAGTCTCAGGCATTTCTGTATAAACATCGCTTTCATAGCTCCGGCATATCAGCCCCGACTTCGGATCTCCGTACAGCGTGTACTTTGGCCTGGTTAGCGTGAATATATCGATGGGGCCGGTCGCTCTTCCTTTTACAAAGACTCCAATCTCAATTGGGAACTTGATGAAGACTTTTGCAGTGTTGCCAGGCTCGAGCAGGAGCGGTTTTAGGAACTCAATGGAGAGGTAGCTTGTAACCTCTTGTGGAAGGTTAACAGGCTCTACGGGATTGATTACGATACTTTTTCCACCGGAAATCCGCTTTTCAACCACTTTATTTCTGCAACTCCGGCGATAGACATCGCTGCACTCTATTCTGAGCTCATCACTGGAATACGAGAAGCCGTAGCTTTGCTCACCGTATAGTGTTTGATTAGACATTCAATTAGGAATGAATAATAAAGGGATAAAAAATTTGGGGTTGTGTATGATGATGTTTTTTGGAGGAAAATATTTCCGGGATATTCTACCGTACCCTGATAAAAATTGTCATCTTGATAGGTGGTACAAGACATTATGCTGAAAATATACTGAAAAGAAATGGGATGGTTAGGACAGATTAAATACGGCGATCTTAAAAGTAGGTGGTGGGAGCAATCGATGAAAACAGGATAGAGATCGCCCCAAGAACGTCTCTGATATTGTATCGACCGTGCCAGCATCAACCGGTTGGATTTTACCATTACAGCCAATTTGAGTCCAGAGAATCGACAAACAAACCACAGCTCGTAATAACATATACAACTCCATCGCCACCTGCACCAATCCCGGAATTGACGCCACTGGGGTTGTTAACAGTTAACAGCCGCACTGCAGCTTGCCCTATATCTTAGAAAAATTTAATAATTATAAATTTTTACAAAAATCAAAGCATGAGATTAAGTAAAGGGATGAGGGGGACTGCCATCTTCAGTTTGAGCGGAACTCTGCTGCGCAAAATCATACTCATATCCCTGTTACCAATCAAAGCGAAGTACCTCACAAGTCTTTTATCGTTATCAGATATCCTGTCCCACATGCTCTTTATGAAGTAGCTTCTTTCCATAACCCTGAATAATGCATTTCTCCACAACTCTTCGTACTCTTCAAGGCCGTTTTTGCCCTCAAGGTAACCGCTTATGACCCTTCCTGCTATATCTCCTGCTATCATCGACGTGGGAATTCCAGCCCCGACATGGCTCAAAATCATGCTTGCGGAATCGCCTGTAAAAATTACGTTCCCGTAAATCGTTTTTTCGATGGGCAGGCTTACAGGAACGACTGCGCCTATTTTACCGATAATTTCTGATTTTTTGAGGAAACATGAGCTGTAGGGGAACTCTTTTACGAAGGTGTCGAGGGCTTGGTGTATGTTTATCCCCACAGCCTTCGCAAACTTCTGTCTTAATCCAACACCAACGTTTGCAATTCCGTCACCCTTTGGTATGATCCACGCATATCCGCCTGGGGCTATTCTGTTGCCGACGTACATGTAAACTGTATCCTCATCACACTCAACATCTTTCATCACGTACTGCTTCGCAGAAGCAAGCTCGTAATTCCATACGCCGAGCCTTTTTGCTATTTTCGAGTTCGCCCCATCGCTTGCCACTACAACCTTTGCAGTCATTTCTTCTCCGTTTGCAAGCTTTACTGTACTGTCTCTGAAATCAGAAACTCTTGAGTTGAGCATGAGTTTGTGGCCGGACTCCGCCGCAACTGTCTGTATGAACTTGTCCCTCTGCAACACATGCATCTCAAAATCGACAGTGTAAGTCTTGCCGTTTGGGAGTACGAACGCAAAGGCTTTCGTTTTATTGCTCTCGAAACGCTTTGGGATATCGAAGAGTGAGTAATCTTCGAGATCGGGCAGCAGCTCTTTCATCTCCTCCTTTGTCGGAATGATTTCTCCACATTCAACGGGATAACCGGGTTTCTGCCTCTTGTCAATTCCCACCACATTGAGCTTTTTGGATAAGCTTCTGAGAGCAAAAGCACCGGCAACACCGACACCTACGACAGCAACGTCAATGTTCATCGCCTAAGGGTCTGCAGGCGGTATATAAACGCTTACCTAATTTTGATTGTTGTATTTCTCATAGCTTTGGTATTGGGTTGTTGATTGGAGAAGTTACTTATCTTATATTGTCTTCTTCCGGGCAGTGAAACGCACAACGTGAGGCATGGCAAAGCCAGATACGCTTTGTTAGGCGAAGTGGTGTTTACAAATATCATGTCGGATCTCCGTATCAAAATTCTCTTCTCGACTCTCTTTAGAGGATGCCAGCATTACGTAAATGTCCATCGATTATCCTTCTATGCTCCTGCTCAACTTCTTGCCAGGCCTGATCAAACCCCTTTCGACTGCCGGTCTCAAAATACCTTCTATATGCTGCGGGACTCCTATGCCAGAGCCGGACTCCTCGGGCTGCATCGAGATCGCTCCCTCCTGCATTTATTATGCTTTTGTATATTTCTGCATACTGCAGTATTGGGATCTCTATTTCTTGACGAGCTGTGGCATCCCATGGCATCATCTTATCGGCTTGTTTTTCGGAAATCCCATATCGACTCCCAAACTTACGAGCAACGTATCTCCAGGTATCACGATTAAACTGAAACACACCCCATGCAGTAATAAGTTTCTTACCGTGTGGTCTTTCACTATGTGGTCTCGCATCAAATTTGTTCGCTGGACATCCAAATCTCCCACCACTCTCTGTTTGAGCAAGATGGGTCACAACTCTTACAAAAGTATCTCCCAAACCTTGTTTTTGAGCAAAACTCTCAATATATGGTAAAGCTTCTCCAGCTCAACTCGTTTGCTTAGCATCTTTAGGGAGTCCCGGTGGACGTTTGTTCCCCCAGTGTGGACCGTATCTCTGATTGGGATCAACTTCATACTGAATATCTTCAGGTGTCACTTTTCCTTCTACTATGTCATCCGGAAAATATATGACATCTACAGGTCGTAATAGCAGATACACATCAAAAAAAGCTTTTCTTGCATTGGTATACAAGTGATAAAGTTTCTTAAGAATTGAAGTGAGATCTCTCAAAGATTCTGCTGTTTGGTGTAGCAATTCGATATTGCATCTTTTTTCTGGGGGAGTTGGCGGCGGATATGGTGAACTTCCTGCTATAGGCTTTGTTCCATCTCTCAATGATCTAATTAACGCTTCTACAAATACTTTAGCAACTTCATTAGATGCACCCTTAAGATGTTTGCAGCCCTCTTCTATAGTCTTTTTACTCATTTTTTTTGCATGAGCAAAAACAAAACGCTGTACAAAATAAAGTGTTGCAAAAGCTTCTGTTTTATCTTTTACTTTAGTAATAAGCTCTTCCTTATTTTTCACATTAGTATTTGCGGGGGAAATCTCTCCACCGATCATTTCTAAAAAATATTTACAACGTTTATCCCATTGATTTTCAAGATATTGACTGAATAAATTTGGTAAAACAGGAGATTCTTTTGAGCTGCGAGGGAAATTAGGTTCACTAAGTACTCCCTTTGCTGAGCCAATTACGTATGCACAAACATCACCTTCAAGGTTAATTGAAGCGCCATAATCGCTCTTTTTATTATCAAAGATAACTCTTACATTTGTATTTGGATTTTTAGACCGTTTGTATGCTAAGCATGCTGCTCCACCTCCCAGATCACCTAACCATGTTACGATTTCTAGCGGTGTACCTCCAAAAAATGGGATATTTATTGTTTGAGTAACATAAGATAGACGAGTCTCAAGACCTATTAGCACATGCCCAATATCAATCTTTTTGGTATCGCTATAATAAACGTCTTGACAATTTTGAAGATCCTGAAAAAGTTTCTTACCAAATATCTCCAATATATCATTACCATTCAATGGGTCGTAAAAAGAACCTGTAAGAATTGTGAATGCAAGGTTTCGGACTCGACTTTTTTCTGCCTTATAGTCCTTGCTCCAAGGAGCACCATAATATAATCCTCGTAAGATCCTAATTCGGTCCTTAGGATCTTTGAATGAATTATCAATAAGTTTTTTCTCAGCTTCTTCAAGAAGTTCAATAAACTTTTGAAAGTTACAGGTGGGATTGCCCCCAATATAGTACCTCTTTGTGTTTCATATCTTTTACCACATTGACAGCTCTTCTCCTTTCTCCACATGCAGTGCTCCTGTAGGAGTATATTCATACCAGGTGTCAATGTGTTCTCCGGGCACAAAGAAGACGTATCTTCTTGTTGCATCTCCCTCCTTTTCTTCAGATGAATAGTATCTCAGTGGCAACACATCCTCCTTTTCAACCCTTAAAACATCGCCTCTCCTCTCCATTACTTTTCTCACCAGACGAATAGTTCCATCGGATGTATCAAGCTCGAATGTTAGATGAAATGTTAAAGTAATAGTTACATTATTGATTTTTATTGGTATTTCTTTTGTGGTGACTGTTATTTCATTCTTCTCCTCATTTTTCTCTACATCTGCATCCCCTACCCTTTTGAACCATGTCTCATCGTCAATTATATCGTCAATACTTAACTCTCGTTCAGACAAGTCCTCTAAAAAGTGTTTTAAAATCTTAGACAAATCCTTTAAGATTGCACCCTTCATACTTCTTACATGCTCCTTCAACCTCTCTTCATCAGTTCCCGGAACATCCTCCCAGCAGAAGACATAATCACCCCTGTTTGGATTTGGCACATACTTGTAAATGCTCTTTGAGCTGGCTTTTATTTCCTGAGCAAGAGTCAGATATGGATGATCATCTTCAATCTCACCATCAATTTCTCCGGTCTCTATAAACTTGACAAATGCCTCCTCAAATCCAGGGCGGACTGTAAGAACAAAACCCTTGCACATCCCGCCCTCAAAAATGCTCTGTGGTAAAAGTCTGGGTGTTCAAGGGATTGCTTGAAGTCCCATCTTTCGGGCACACTCCAGAAGTAGAGATAGAGAATCCAGTTCACATTCTCCCATTCAACTGCCTGCTGAATGAATCTAACCATTTTGAGGTATTTCAGCTGTTTCTTGTTTCTTCGTCCATTTTCATGAGCTTTTCTGGTGGTAGTTCGATTGATTTACCTATCCATCTGGAAACCCAAGGTGGTAATTTAATTTCTATTGATTCTTCAATTTTTGCTCCTGCATAATATGGAAGATCTTCTAACTCTGGGCTAATTAGCTCTTCAGGGAAAAACTCAAAATCAGGCCCTATAAACCATCTGAGCACCGTCTTCATTATCTATTCCTTTTCAATCTGCCTTAGTTTTAACGCATCTTTGCCTGTAAGCTCCGCAAGAAGTCTATCCCTTCTGTTCTCCAAACCTTCAAGTTCCTGCAGCCACCTCGTCCTTGCAGCTTCTTTTATTTTTTCAAAACACTTCATTCTCCATTTATCCCAAGCTTGTTTCAGTGGAACAGCTTTAACATCAAGAACTAAGTGGGGTTGTTCTTTGGTTTCCTTAAATTTAGCATTTTTACCAATATAATAAAACCAATACCAAGAATATTTATTCCGCTCTTTATTCCTTATATGCGTTATATTTGAGTTGTATTCCGCTTTAAAAGCTATTTTGTTATCTCCCTCTTCCTTATTCCAGTATGTGCCATGTACTGGACTTACCACAGTAACCTCATAAATCTTGTGTCCTTCTGGAAACTCAGTGTCAATTGTTCTCACCCCTACTTTAGGATGTTCCCCATCTGGACGGTAATCCTCCAGCACATCTACGTATGTCTTTCTCATTGCCTTTGGAGGTTCTGGGAGAGATACGCCATATTCACCGGCTTTTTCGAAATAGTTATCCTCTGTGATATCTTCTGGAGTTAAACCAAAAACAAACCCTTTATCTATCCTATCCTGAATTTGCTTAAGCTCAAGATACTTTCTCAGCAGGTAATTCCCCGGCTCAGGCACAACAATATCAAAGGTTAACCTTTCTCCAATACGGTAAAGGTCAATCCGCCACTTCCTCATCATCCTGTAAAAGTCCCATCTCACAACATCATCGCTCTTGTTCTCAATAACCCTGACCTGCTCATCTTCTCTTGTTACCTCTCTTGATATTTTGAAAGTAATTTTGTGCTCTTCTTTGGAACGGGATGCCGCTTTGCGGGTTATTTCTCTGTTTCTTTTTGAGGAAAACTCGCTGTGCTTGGTTTTCAGGTTATCATAGCTGTATCCGGCAGAAAGCTCTACCGACCATGCACCCGAGCCGCCTTTAACCTTTAAACCTGTATCAAATTTATGCTCTGTTTTTTCATCCTTGGATGTCGATTCTGCAAGCTCTGTTCTCTCAGTTGTAGCCTTTTCCTGCTCTTCTTCAGTTAATGTAACAAGTTCTTTCTCAAATTCTTCAACCGTCTTGACCCATTCTCTGTGCGATACCGTTATCTTCTCTCCAAGCATTAGAGGAAGGGTGTAAACAAGCTCTCCCTTTACAAGCTTAACCGGGGTGAAGTCCATTCTTTCCAGAAAAAGAACTCCCGCATAAATGCCTTCATCTATTTGCTTTACAGACTCCTCCACCTGCTTTCTTATCTGGTCAAAGTTTGTTTTTATCATATCTATAAGGTTCTTTTTAGGTATCTCCTTTTTAAACGCAGGAGGAAGATAGGAAACGAGCAGTTCTGCTTCACTTCTCTTTTCTTTTATCATTTTGCTTAACGCCCTGTATTCAGCAGGGAGTCTGGCTGGGATTGGTTTTACTTTTTCTATCTCTCCTTCCAGTATTTCCGGTATCTCTAAAGGTTCTTCTACTTCTTTTCTCTCCGGTAACCCTTTAGTGAGTATAACAGCTTTCAGGGATTTTATCTCACCATGCAGTCTTTCGATTTCTTTTCTTATGTTCTCTGAACCCTCCACTTCTGGCTCTTTTTCCAATTCCTCTGTTTTGCTTTTGCTTTTCAGCAAGTCTAAGGATTTATTCAGTTCCTCCTTCAGAGCATACATGTATTTTGCAGCAAATTCCTTTATCATTTCCCTATCAATTTTGCCAGCTGAGGAGGCAAGTTTTGCGTAGTCTCTGTGCTGCAGGTAATCGCTGACAGATTGAGCAATTTCTTGCTTACATTCACCTTTTATTTTTTCCAGCACCCGGGAAGCAACACTGTATGGAGCGGCTCTGATAACGCTATCTATGATACTGGCTTTGACAAAAGGAATCTTAACTTTGTCTTTCCACTTTTCAGGCTTATATGGAACATAACTTACTCCATAAAGCGATCTGCTCGTTGACCCATTCATTTTCATACCTCCCTTTGCCTCTAATTATTACTTCTAATTTCACAACATGTTCACTAAATAATATATATGAAATTTCCGTTTTCCGTCCAAATATGGTAGGATATACGAACTTCTTAGTCTAAATCTTGAAGTATAAATCTCTTGTTTTTAATCCTCGCAGGAGTACATGTAATAAGAACAATGTCCACCGCCAACCATAAGTATCTCCTGCCTAACTCCTGGCGTGGACTGGGAGAAACTTGTATCCAGCATGGAAAAAGAGGCGAAGGAAAGGAAAGCTCCAGTCTTCACCCTAAAAGGCTTTGTGACACCATTTCAGCACCTCATTTTTGCTGTTCTGAGTTCAAGGACGAGAGATGAACAGACTGCAAAAGCTGCAAAGAAGTTGTTTGAGAAGGTAAAAGGCCCGGAAGACCTTGCATCAATGTCTGTTGGGAAGATAGAGGAACTGATAAGAGGAGTGGGATTCTACAGAGTTAAGGCTAAAAGGCTCAAGGAACTTGCTGATGAGGTGGTTAAAGCGGGCTCTGTCCCTGATACCTTTGAAGAACTTATTAAGTTGCCAGGTGTTGGAAGAAAAACAGCAAACGTCGTTCTCGCTCATGCCTTTGGAAAAGCTGCAATAGGTGTTGATACCCACGTCCATCGTGTTTCGAACAGAATGGGGCTCGTTAAAACAAAGAAGCCGGAAGAGACTGAAGAAGAGCTGAAAAAGCTTGTTCCAAAGGAGCTATGGGTGAGGATAAATAAAGCGATGGTTGGTTTTGGCCAGACAGTTTGCAAGCCCGTAAAACCTCTTTGCAATGAATGTCCCTTTACATGGTGTCCCAGGGCTGGAGTTAAGCTTTAACGGCCTTAGCAATAAGCTTTGCAACACTTATATTGCTTACAGCCCTTTCTATCGTATCGGTTGCCACAACTCTTGAAATTCCGGCAGCATATAACTTGTTCAATGCATTGCATGCAAGAACCGCGTGAACGCATGCAGCCTCAATGCTGCTGGCCTTAAGGAGCCTTGCAGCCTCAACAACCGTCCCTCCTGTTGAAATTATGTCATCAACTATCACAACGCTCCTGCCTTCTACATCAATGTTCTTTGGCGATATTTCAACGTGCTCCGCATCTATTCTCCTCTTTTCCAGATAGTCAAACTCGCATTCTGCGGCCTTTGCGGCCCTCTTTACTCTCTCTAACGAGCCAAAGTCGGGAGAAACCATAACGACATCCTGCTCTTTATAGTATTTGCCTATAAGCTTCATGGCATCAACCTCTTCAAGCTTTCTGAAGTAACCTGCAGCATTTCTGCTATGGACGTTTACTGATATAACTCTGTCAGCATAGCTCTCAATAAACCTTGCAACCGCTCTTATGCTGATCGCCTCTCCCTCATAGAACCTTTTATCCTGTCTCGCATAGCCCATGTACGGGATTACAGCAGTGATTGTGCTTTTCTCCAGAGCGTCGAAGAGAAGCATGAGAGTTATCAGATCATCGCTGGACGTTATGCTCTGCACAACAACTACTTCATCATCGACTTCGCTCTCAACCCGAACGTAGATTTCTCCATCAGGGAATTGTTTGAACGTTGTTTTTGCAAGTCTGGTTTCAAGCTCGTCAGCAACCCTTTTAGCAAGGAGAGGGGAAGATGTACCGGCAACCACTTTCATAGGATTCGGTATGTTTTCCGGTATAAGTTTTTAGCCCTTTTTACTTGAGTACATCAGCCGGAATCAGGCCAGAATGCACTGCAGTTGATATCAATATCCCATGACAGCCCATCGCTTTCAGTTTTTCTATGTCCTCAATACTGCTTATGCCCCCACCAACCAGTACGGGGTTTGAAGATATGCTGACAACCCTTTCTATGAGCTCGAAGTCTGGACAAAGCGTACCCACTCTCCTCAGACTGAGCACTATAACTCCTCTCAGCCTGAAAGAGTTGAGCCATTCAACTGCCTCATCAACACTTGCAAAGGAGTTAGAAGCATCAAGGAAGCCATCTC
The DNA here is from genome assembly GCA_029984855.1 of Archaeoglobales archaeon. Classification (GTDB taxonomy): domain Archaea; phylum Halobacteriota; class Archaeoglobi; order Archaeoglobales; family Archaeoglobaceae; genus Archaeoglobus_C. The sequence goes on from JARQZL010000056.1 coordinate 65,830, forward strand.
GGACATCGAGGCTGACGTAATGTTCATCTTCAACTTGCCTTAAATCGAATGTCTCACTTCCGAGAACTGGGGTAAAGCTCAACTCCTTCACTTCCTCAATGCTTTTGAAACCGCAATCAGCAATCAGCTCACACTTTTTTGCAAGTTTCTCTATAACGTCAAAATTATTCCCTTTTCCCGTAATTGCATCCAGATCGGCAATATATACGTTCTTCGGCTTCAAAGCATCGAAAACATCAAGAGGGTTGCTGTTTTTAACAACAGCACTTGTCAAATGGACAGGCCTGTATTCACTTCTTTCACCTCTTATAGCCCTCACAACTTCTTCATTAAGTATGTCCATGACGAAGTAGATCACAGTGAAATGATAACTCTCTTATAAATATATATGGTACTCTACTCATGCTCGTGCTCGTAAGTCCTGCAAGTGAAGATGAAGCGGTTGAGTCTCTGCTGGGTGGGGCGGATATAGTAGACGTCAAGAACCCGGCAGAGGGTTCTCTCGGTGCCAATTATCCCTGGGTAATAAAAAGGATAGCCGGAATGGTGAAGGAAAAAGGAAGGAGTGTGAGTGCAACCATAGGCGACATGGAGTTCAAGCCGGGAACTGCAAGCCTTGCAGCGTATGCAGCAGCCTCCTGTGGAGCAGACTACGTGAAGGTTGGTCTGTACGGTGTCAGGAATGGTATACAGGCTGTGAAGATGATGAAGGCGGTTGTAAAAGCTGTTGAGGACTTTGATACACAGGTTGTTGCCGCCGCTTATGCCGATTTCAGGAAGATAGGCTCAATTTCCCCATTGGAGCTTGCAGAAGTTGCTGCTGATGTTGCGCACGGAATAATGATAGATACTGCCATTAAGGATGGCAGCCACCTTTTCGATCACATGAACACGGAAGAACTCAAAACTTTTGTTGAGCTTGCACACTCTTCCGGATGCTTCTGCGCTCTTGCTGGCTCACTGAGATTTGATGACATCCCCTTTCTTAAGGAGATGGGAGCTGACATAATCGGGGTCAGAACGGCTGTTTGCGAAAATGGCAGGAATTCGAAGATAAAGCGAGAGCTTGTCGCAAGGCTTGTGGAGGTTGCGAGGTCATAAGTGCTGTAATAGCAAACTATTTAAAGTTTTGTTATTGTAATTGTAATAATGAGAAGCGGGTTCCTCAATCAGGACTTCATAGAATGGGTGAGGCACGCAGGAAGAATTATCGAGAATCATAATGGAAACAGCGCTACAATAGTTCACCACAACGATGCGGATGGTATATGTTCTGCTGCAATTCTTTCCAGGCTATGCGAACACCTCAGTATAAAAACCGAGCTTGTATGTCTTGAGAAGGTACACCCCGTCATCGTTGACAGAATTCACAGCAAGTACGAGGGTAGCATAATAATCTACACAGACCTTGCCGGGCTTGCAGCGGATATGATCGACAGGGTAAATGCAGATAGGTGTACGGTGTGGATAATTGACCACCATCCCGCAAGGCCCGTTCAGAAGGACAACTTCTTTGTTCTTGACTCAGAGATTCTTGGAATCTCCGGAGATATGTTTGTCTCCGCTTCAACCCTGAACTATCTTCTTGCAATAAACGTCAGCGATGAGATGAGAAAGTATGCCTATCTTGCTGTAATAGGTTCTGTTGGCGACTATCATGACAGGTCTGGTGGAGTTCTCGGCTTTGACAGGTTTGCACTTGGAGAGGCTATTGATCTCGGCCAGGTAAAGGTAAAGATTGAAGGGGCGAGGGAGAGGTACCATGTCAACTTCTTTGATGAATATGCTGATGTTGTAGCGAGGAGGCTCACAAATCTCGGCACGGTCGGGTACGGAAGGAAAGGCTACAGACTGGGCATAAAAGCGTGTCTGGAGGGTTTTGACGAGAAAACACTCAGCGAGGCAGAAAAACTCGAGGAGATAAAGACGAAAAAATTCGAGGATGCTGTGGAAATGCTGACCAATGGAGGATTGAATGTGGAAAAATACACTCAGTGGTTCCATCTCGGGGACTCCTTTTCGCCAATGGGTGTTAAGGCCGTTGGTGAATTCTGCCAGAATATCAAGGATGCGGTGTTTTTGAAGGAAGATAAGTACCTCCTTGGCTTTCAGAACTGCCCTAAGTACATTCCCGATCTTGGAGAAGTTGACCTGAGTGCTGTAAAGGTCAGCGGGAGAATGCCGACACTCCTCGAGAGAAAGGTATTTGCCGGCAGCGTTCCGGGGTACGATACTCTATTTCCGGCTGCGAGTGAGATGGTGGGGGGAGTTGCAGACGCAACCCATAAAATTGCTGCAGCATCGCTGATAGATAGAGGGAAAGAAAAAGAGTTCGTGCGGGCGATTGAGAGTTTGAGAGAAAGCAGTGCAGTCACTTCTGTGGGTGGATTTGCAAAACTCAGGGTTTAATTTTTTAGTTTCTATTTATCTTCTATAGCAAACTCTTTTACAACCATAGTGCTGCTGTTTGCATCCTTTACAATGCTGTAGGATTTTATCGCAATTCTCTTTCGGTATAGTGGAGCATCGAGCACAAGCGTCTCGAATTCACCACCCTCTCCTGCCACGTGAATACCATATTTTTTGTTGAGGGATTTCAGCTCTTCAATTGCATTTTCATCAATTCTTCTCCCGAGCCACCTCTCATCGAGACCCATCGCTGCTGTGCGAACAAAAATAACTTCGAAGTTCTCCGCAACTTCTTTCATAATTTTCTCCGGCTCTACATGCCACAGAGGAGCAAGCATTTCTATACCGAGTTTTTCGCAGACCTTTGCGAACCTGCTCCGCTGGTATTCTGATTCTATCCCCCCTATTACTATTCCGTCGATTTTCAACACCTGAAGAGCCTTAGTGAGATCCTCGACCTCTTCCTCTTCCTTTCCAGGTGTTGGAACCTTGTAAATTGGTCTGTCAAGACATAATGCTATAGCATCGAGGAGGTGGAGGTTTGGAGTATGGAACATATAGGATTCGGGGTTTTCGGGAATTGCGCTGACAAGGCAAACTATTTCGTGTTTCTCGGCAGCTATGTGCATTGCAAGCATCGAATCCTTACCGCCTGAAATCAGAGCTGCTACCCTCAAAATCTCACCTTCTTAAGTCTGTCCTCTCTCTTCAAAGAAACGTATCGGCGTTCCAACACCCTCTTTCATGGCTCTCTCATAAACAACGCTCGCAGTGGCAATGTCCTGGATAGCAAGGCCGGTAGAATCGAATACAGTTATCTCTCCGTTATTTTCTCTCCCTGGTTTTATTCCTGCAATAATCTCACCAATGGTTGCGTGTATATATTCGGGTTTTATTACATCCTCTGAAATCGGGACATTGATTTCGCCACCGTGGACAGCCTGTTCCATATCATCGACAACTATCTTTGTTTTCTTGAGTAACTTGCTCTCAAGCTCCTGCTTCCCTGCTGCGTCTGCTCCTATTGCGTTGATGTGTGTGCCAGCCTCAATCCATTCCGCCTTAACAACGGGCTTCCTTGAGGGTGTCAATGTTATCAGGACATCGCACTTGCACGCATTTTCTGCGTCAACAACCAATGCGTCAATTCCAAGGCTGGAGCAATAATCTGCAAACTTCCTGGCATTCTTTTCAGAGATGTCGTATACGAGAACCTTTTCGATGTTGAGAACCCTGCTGAGGGCTTCAAGCTGTGTGTAAGCCTGCGTTCCACACCCTATAAACCCGCAAATGCTGCTATCCTTTCTTGCCAGATACTTTGCCGCAATTCCTCCTGCTGCCCCTGTTCTCATGTTTGTGATGTGCGTTCCATCCATTATTGCAAGTGGAAAGCCTGTCTCGGGATCATTGTATACGAGTACGGCCATCACAGTCGGCAATCCTTTTTTGGGGTTCTCAGGATGTGAGTTTACCCACTTGACGCCTGCATGTCCTTCCAAATAAGCGGGCATCGCCCTCAGGTCACCTTTTTCGAATGTTAGATAGACCTTAGGGGGCATCTGAACCGCATTCTTGCCATGCAACTCAAATGCCCTTTCAACCGCTCTCATTGTATCTTTCATCGTCAGCACCGCCCTGATATCTCTATCCGTGAGAATGAGGGTTTCCATGGAGGGCGTTGGAGGAAGGAAATAAAAATTTATTTGAGATTTGAGGCGTATAGAGACTCTGCAATTCTCACAATCTCTTCTCTGCTCAGGTTTCCGGATATTGTTATGTCTATGTTGTTGACTCTCAACTTCAGCAGCACGTTACCTTCAAATTCTGCAATCCGGGCACTTGTATTGCCTATTGCAATTCTCTCTCCACCGCTCAGCGGAATGAATGCGGGGGACTCTGCAATCACGAGAACTTTATTGCCATTTTTATAGTATATATTGACAACTTCATTACCACTGAATTTGAAAACAAGGACTCCTACAAATGTATAATTTGACGTGTACGATGGAACGAGTATGCTGAAATTAACTTCTTTTTCTGCTTCCTCCATGCTCAGCAGCTTCTCATTTGTTTCTGCTTTCTCTGCTCCTTTTGGAGGTGCAAAGGTGAACTCATCATCACTTATTCCCGTATTTATACTTAGCTTGGTGAATTCAATGACCACTCCACCTTTTTTGATTTTAACGGGCAGAAAATTTCTGTCAAGCCAGACCTCGCCCTTCTCTCCGGAAACCACGTAATAGTCACCCTCCTTTCTCGTACTGCCATTTAGAATGTCTCCATAATCAAAGACAGGTTTTTCTGGCGACCTCGTCATGTAGCTGTTGTTTTTTCCATAGTACACCCATTCGACGCTTCCATTGGATGCAATGAGGAAATCGCCACTTGCAATAACGAAGCTTGCAGGCTTCTTGAACGCAAAGTAAACGGTGGTATTCACTCCCCCTGAGCTTAGAATGGCCTCCCCGCTCATGTCCTGCATTTCTGCATACTTTTTCTTTGCCTCACTGCCTACATCTGTTATGCAGCATGATATGCAGCAGGCGAGAACTATTAGAGCAACAGCAAGCTTGTTCATGTCAGCAGTTTTACCCCATAGAAATAAATCTGTCGTTAACTTTCGCACCAGCCGATAGGGATAAATTGATGCATGAGTAATGCTGTCTGTGAACTCAATTTATTTGCCACTCCACCACGGTAAAGCCCCCTACTGGTTGCTGGGGAGAATGAAGAAGCTGGCGAAGCCGATAGTATCTCTGATTATCGAGGAGTTTGGTGAAAGAGAATTTTTCGAAAGGATAAGCAATCCGGTCTTTTTCCAGTCCCTTTCCAACGTTCTGGGATTTGACTGGAATTCATCGGGTTCAACAACCGTGCTTACTGGTGTTTTGAAATCTGTACTTAACACACCTGATTTTGATATACGGGTTGCGGGAGGAAAGGGGAAAGAAGGATTGAAAACGCCTGAACACATCGTAAAATTTGCCGATGAGCTTGGAATAGGAAGCAGGGCTGAAGAGCTGATAGAGACGAGCAGGCTTGCAGCGAAGGTTGATAACGTCACTCTGCAGGACGGCTATGATGTGTACCATCATGCCCTTATCTTCTCTCCAAAGTACTGCGTTGTCATCCAGCAGGGCATGAATAGCTATACGAGACTTGCAAGGCGGTACCACTGGAAGCCGTGTCATATAGGTGTTGAGGAACCCCATTCCGGCATTGTTGCTGTGAGAAAGGAAAGTAATGTCATGGATTTATCCGCAAGGGAGAGCAGGGAGAACAGAGAGACAGTTCTTGACGTTGTCAGGGATGGGAACTTTAGAAGAGATTACTCAAGGCTTCTGAGCGTTGTGAGATACAGAGAGGGCTTTACAGTTCCAAGGCGAATTGATTGGGAAGCAATTGAAAAGGCGTACAATTTGCAGCCGGAGAGGTTTGAGGAACTTTTGCTTGTAAGAGGAGTTGGGAAAGGAGCGATGAGGGCTCTTGCCCTTATTGCGGACGTAATCTACAACGCAAAATACAGCACGCAGGATCCAGCGAAGTACTGTTTTGCTGTCGGCGGGAAGGATGGAGTACCGTTTCCAGTTGACAGGCAGAGCTATGACGAGATCATCGATTTTATGAGAGATGCGGTAAAGCAGGCGGAGCTTGGAAGATTTGATAAGGTTGAAGCTTTGAAGAGATTGCAACGTTTTTATAACCTGAAATGGAAGTAGGTACATGATCGCTCTGACCAAGATGCTCACGGGAGAAGCAACAGTTTCAAGGCACTTAACCTATAAAGGTGAAGGGCTTGGAGAGCTTGTTGAAGCAAGCAGGAAAGCAACTCCCGTGGTGGTATGGAATTCAACACTGAAGTGCAATCTGAAATGTGTCCACTGCTATGCAAATGCTGGAAGTAAGAGCGATGAACTGAGCACGGAAGAGGCAAAAGCGTTTATTGACGATCTTGCTTCCATAAAAGTCCCTGTTTTGCTATTCAGCGGTGGAGAGCCCCTGCTAAGGCACGACATCTTCGAACTTGCTGAGTATACATCGAAACGCATACCATGTGCTCTTTCAACGAATGGAACACTCATCACTCCTGAAGTGGCTGAAAAGCTTAAAGATGCCGGCTTTTCGTACGTTGGGGTGAGCATCGATGGTCTTAAAGAAACGAACGACAGGTTCAGGGGCGTAAAGGGTGCCTTTGATAGGGCATTTGAGGGACTTCTAAATGCCAGAGATGCAGGAATAATGACCGGCATCCGCTTTACAGTCACGAAGTACAACATCAAAGATATTTCCGCTGTTATAGACATGCTTGCTGAGAACGAAATACCGAGGTTCTGCTTGTATCACCTCGTTCCATCGGGAAGGGCGAGTTTTGAGGATGATATAGGTGTGAAGGAGAGGAGAAGGCTTATAGACTGGCTGATTGAAAAGGCGGTTCAGCTCCACGATGATGGATGTATAACTGAGATAATGACAGTTGATAATCCTGCAGACGGTGTTTACGTTCACCTCAGGCTGAAAGAAACCGATGAAAAGCTTGCTGATGAAGCGATGGAATTTTTAAGGTATCGTGGAGGGGACAACAGCGGGAAAAGAATTGCATGCGTTGATGTACACGGGGATGTGCATCCAAACCAGTTCTGGTGGGATTATACGGCTGGTAGTATCAGAAAAATGCCTTTCAGCAAGCTCTGGCTCCAGCCAGAAGACGAGTTGCTCATCAAGCTGAGGAACAAGACTGCATACCTGAGGGGAAGGTGCGGTAAGTGCAAATTCAAAGATGTTTGCGGGGGATTCAGGTTAAGGGCTCTGAGGGCCGGAGACCTGTGGGGCGACGACCCAGACTGCTATCTGACTGATGAGGAGGTAGGAATAGCTTAACTTTTTTAGCCTTCTGCACAGACCTGCCAGAATGTGACAGCCTCATAAAGACAAAGAATTAGCGCCCCGGCCGGGAATCGAACCCGGATCGGAGGTTCCGGAGACCCCCAGGATATCCACTACCCCACCGGGGCTCTGTTTTACTTTTCACCTGCAGTATTTTGAACTTTTCCCGTCTTCGAGAATCGTAGGAGAGGATGTTCATCTGAACCTGAATGTAACCTTTAAGAATGTCGAAGGCAAGTACCGTTATGCTCACAGTATACATACTGGTTTTTCTGGCAGGAGCGGTATCTGCATTCTCTCCCTGCATTCTTCCTCTTCTGCCCGTCATCTTTGCAGGCTCAATGGGTGAGTGGAGAAGAGGTTTTGCAATTGTGCTCGGTATGACCACAGTATTCAGCTTATTGGGCACACTCCTCGGCTCATTCAGCACTCCCTCCTTTAAATGCTTTGCCAGAGTTCTCCTCCTTCTATTTGGTGCAATAATGGTGTCAGACAGGCTGTATGGATATTATTCCACGTACTCCTCAAGGCTCGTGGGGAGAGTAAAGGTGCCCGCTTCATCATTCCTGTTCGGCGCCACGCTGGGAGTAATCTGGACGCCATGCATAGGTCCGTTACTTGGATCAGCGCTGAGCATTGCTGTTATGGAGGGGAGCTTCAACGCTCCGCTTCTCATGTTCTTCTATGGTATGGGAATGGCTCTCACCATTGCAGCAGTCCTTAAATTGAGTGAAAAAACGAGAGAAAGGATTGAAGGGAGAGGAGTAGTTATGAGGAAGGTTGCAGGCTGGATAATAATTGGATTTGCAGTTCTTACGATTGCAGGAATATATCAATAGCATTTTAGTGTTACTTTTTAAAACAAGACAGCATCTTCTCTCTGCCGGTTGAGTGCGGTGGCCATACTTCGCACGACGATACAGCCAGAATTCGGTGTTTAAACGTCCACTTTCTGCCCTTTGACAGCGAGGAGTTCAACATAGATGTCGATGCGGCCATCAGGACAATAAGAGAGATGAAACCGGGGCTGATAGTCCTTGGAGCAAGCGTCTTTCTGTTTCCCCACCCCGTGAAGGAGATTGCGGAAGTTGCAGCAGAAATCGGTGCAAGAGTTGTTTACGATGCGAGTCACGTTCTTGGCCTGATAGCAGGAAAGCAGTTTCAGGATCCGGTTAAGGAGGGGGCAGACGTCGTTACCGCCTCAACGCACAAAACCTTCTTCGGCCCGCAGCGCGCCATAGTTCTCTGCAGGGCCGGGCTGTCGGGAAAAATAGATTATGCGGTCATGCCCTGTGCTGTGAGCAACCACCACCTGAATACACTTGCCGGCTATGCTGTCGCATGCATGGAAATGCTGGAGTTCGGCGAGGCCTATGCGAAACAGGTCGTAAGGAATGCGAAGAGGCTTGCAGAAAGACTGCATGAACTCGGAATGAAAGTTGTGGGGGAGGCGGAGGGATTCACGGAGTCCCATCAGGTCGTCATCGATGTGGGAGATGGAGAAAAAGCCGCAAAGATCCTTGAGAAATCCGGCATATTCACGAACAGGTGTCTTCTGCCATGGAGTGGGGGCAGGCCGGCGGGGATAAGAATTGGCGTTCAGGAAGTCACGAGGCTCGGAATGAAGGAGGGTGAGATGGAGCACATTGCAGAGCTTATTGCAAACGCATTGCAGGATAAAGATGTCCGGGAAAAGGTTGCAGAGTTGACGATGAGCTTCAAAACAATCAGGTATGAGTTTGAGGAGGATCCTGCTTACGGATATTGGCGACAAGCCTGAACAGATTTAAGGAATCAGATTTTTGGATAGAGGAGTACAGTGCTTTGCACAACTTTGAATTTTCGTCACTCTGAGTCACAGACTCACGCAAGAGTTAAGTAGCCAGCCTGAGGAAAAACAAATAAAAATTCAGAGTATTACGAACTGGATGCGTTGTGATATTTTGGGTTAAAACTTTTTTAAGGTTTTAAAAAATATCTCCGGAATAGTTTTATATTATCATAGTAATTTTAAAACCAAAAATACGTAGAAAAATTTATATAGTGTTTATGTTGCCTTAAAGGCCATGATAAAAAATTATGAATTGGTGGTTGCATGAAGGAGTCGAAGGTGATAGAGAGTTTACTTAAGGTGGGAGAGGCATATGAACCTCCTGCCAGTTTCAGAGAGAAGGCATGGGTTAAGGATGATAGTGTGTACAGAAAAGCGGAGGAGAACTTTATTGCTTTCTGGGATGAGATAGCAAAGACGGAAGTTGACTGGTTTGAGCCGTACGAGAGAGTTCTCGACGATAGCAACGCCCCTTTTTACAAGTGGTTCGTTGGTGGGAAGATAAACATAACGTACAACTGCCTTGACAGGCAAGTCAACAGTCCAAGAAAGAACAAAGTTGCGATAATCTGGCAGGGTGAGCCAGAGGAGGATAAGCGAATTATAACGTACTACGAGCTTTATAGAAGAGTTTGCAGGTTTGCAAACGCTTTGAAGAAGCTTGGAGTTAAGAAGGGAGATAGAGTAACGATTTACATGGGAATGGTTCCTGAATTGCCTGTTGCGATGCTCGCATGCGCTCGTATTGGAGCAATTCACAGCGTGGTTTTTGGAGGTTTCTCAGCAACTGCGTTGCGTGACAGGATAAACGATGCTCAGGCGAAGATAGTCGTGACAATGGACGGTTTTTACAGGAGGGGCAAGGTCATCAATGCAAAGTCTATAGTTGATGAGGCACTCGAAGAAGCGCCAAGCGTTCAGAATGTCGTTGTGTTGAAGAGAGCAGGAAACAACATCGAGATGGCTGAGGGCAGAGACCTCTGGTGGCATGAACTGCAGTATGGTGTTAGGACAGAATGCACGCCCGAAGTTGTTGATAGCGAGCACCCGTTGTTCATCCTGTACACATCTGGTACTACAGGCAAGCCCAAGGGTGTTCTTCATGTGCATGGTGGATACAACGTTGGCACCCATATAACAACAAAGTGGGTATTTGACTTGAAGGATGAAGACATATTCTGGTGTACCGCTGACATAGGCTGGATTACCGGGCACAGTTATATAGTCTACGGGCCACTGTCCGTTGGAGCAACTGTTTTGATGTATGAAGGCGCTCCTGACTACCCGCAGCCCGACAGGTGGTGGAGCATAATCGAGCGTTACGGAGTTACTGTTTTCTACACAGCTCCAACTGCAATTCGCTTCTTCATGAGGCTTGGGGAAGAATGGCCGAAGAAGCATGATTTGAGCACATTAAGGCTGCTCGGAACTGTTGGTGAGCCAATAAATCCGGAGGCGTGGAAGTGGTACTACAGGTACATAGGCAATGAACGCTGCCCGATCGTTGATACATGGTGGCAGACAGAAACAGGCATCATACTCATAACCCCCTTACCGGGTGTAACAAAGCTCAAGCCAGGCTCTGCAACGCTACCCTTCCCGGGCATTGCTGCTGAAGTTTACGATGATGATGGCAATCCTGTTCCACCAAACACGGGAGGGAAGCTGGTAATAACAAGGCCGTGGCCAGCAATGCTAAGGACGCTGTGGGGCAACCCGGAGCGCTATGTCAAGCAGTACTGGAGCGCTTACAAGGGTAGGCTTGTGTACTTTACCGGCGATGGGGCAAGAAAGGACGAGGATGGATATTTCTGGGTGATAGGCAGGATCGATGATGTCCTCAATGTGAGTGGCCACAGAATTGGCACTGCCGAACTTGAAAGCGCCCTCGTTGCGCATAAAGCTGTAAGTGAGGCAGCGGTTATAGGCAAGCCTCATGAGGTTAAGGGAGAAGTACCAGTGGCGTTTGTCGTTCTTAAGGCTGGAATTGAACCTGGAAGAGACCTGAAGAAGGAGCTTAAAGAGTGGGTCAGAAAGGAGATCGGCCCAATTGCAACGCCTGAGGAAATTCACTTTCTGGATAAGCTGCCGAAAACAAGGAGTGGGAAGATAATGCGCAGAATTCTGCGCTCCCTTGAGAAGGGAGAAGCCGTAGGCGATATCACAACGCTTGAAGACGAAACAGCTGTTGAGGAGGCGAAGAAGAAGGTAGCTGAGGAGGAATAATCTCAATTTTAATCTTTTAAAATTTTGAATATAAGAGACACTTGGCTTGGAAAGTGGAGGTGAAAGCGTGGAAAAAAATGAGTGGGCAAATCCTGCAATCGTTGGACTAATGGGCTTTGCTTTAACAACGATGGCAACAGGACTGCATGTTGCTGGTCTCTGGAATGCGATTCCGACGCTTGCTCTTGCCCTTGCTTTTGGTGGGACTGCTCAATTTGTTGCAGGAATTGTTGATCTCAGGAGAAATAACATCTTTGGTGGGACTGCATTCACATCCTACGGTGCATTCTGGTGGGCAGTATTCATTAAAGATGTTGTACTGCCAGCATTCGGGTTTACAGCATCTCCAATGGACAATGTCGGCTTTGCGTTAGTCTGGTTCATGTTTACATTCGCTCTGCTAATAGCAGCAACCAAGCTCGGGAAGTTACTTACACTGCTATTCCTTTTGCTGTGGGTGGCCTTTGGGTTGCTGATAGCTCTGCCTCTCGGGCTTGTACCTGCGGTGCCTACAGGATGGGAGATATTCGTCACGGGACTTGTTGCATGGTATATAGCCATGGCAGAACTTGCTAATGCTGTGTTTGAAAGACAAGTGCTGCCAATGGCTTAAATTTCTTATTTTTCTATTTTCTTAAAGATTCTTAAAGAATATTCAACAGAAAAATACTTTTACCCACTTGCTTGAAATGCAAAAATGTACGTGTCTCCAGAACCGGTGCCACACATTGCACTCTGCCTTTTTACAATCTTCCTCATGGTGCTGGTTCTGCCATTCAAAATTAAGAGAATTGAAGAAAATCTCGAGCTGTTCTTTCTTTTAATGGGAATACTCGCCGTAACTGCATCCGGTCTCTGGGATTTTGAGGTTGTAGAGGAAGCGTTGAGGGATCCTGTAAGTATAGGAGGGCTGCCCGTTGGAATATTCCAGGTTGTGCTCTTCGCGGGTATAGCCATATACATGTTCAACCGTCAGATATACGGCGTGATTGTGGGGGCTATGAACAGGTTCGGTCTTAAAATCTTCGTTTTTCTGCTAATTTTCCTGCTCAGCCTTGTATCGAGCGTGATATCGGTAATAGTAACCGCCGTCATACTCTCAGAAATAATTGCCGTAATGCCTGTTGAGAGGGACAGGAAGATAAAGATAACGGTGATTGCCTGCTTTGCTGTTGGACTCGGTGCAGCCTTAACTCCAGTTGGTGAACCCCTGTCCACAATAACAGTATCCAAGCTGAAGGGGGAGCCGTACAATGCAGACTTCTTCTTCCTCTTCGATCTTCTGGCTTTTTACATAGTTCCGGGAATAACCGTTCTTGCCTTTTTAGGAGCATCTACTGCAGGAAAGTCTGAAGACAGTGCAAAAATTCCTGAATATGCAGAAAGCCTGAGATTTGTTATTTTAAGAGCCATCAGAGTTTACATGTTCGTCGCAGCTCTGGTTCTGCTTGGGAGAGGATTAACACCCCTTGTTATATGGTACTTCACGAAGATTCCTCCTCAAATACTGTACTGGGTAAACATGATTTCTGCAGTGCTGGACAACGCAACGCTCGCAGCAGCAGAGATAGCACCCCAGCTCAGCTTGATGCAGATAAAGAGTGCTCTTATTGGCCTGCTCATCTCGGGAGGTATGCTCATACCCGGAAACATACCAAACATAGTTGCAGCGGGAAGGCTTAGAATTACGAGCAAGGAGTGGGCCCACATCGGAGTTCCCATTGGCCTTATAATGATGGCAGCGTACTTCATCATTCTGATTGTAGAGGGGCTTGCACACATCTGATAGCATTGCAGTACATTTTTAAAACCATTCAACAAACAACCAGATTACAATGCTTTCACAGCCAGTCCTCGAAGCTCTGAATAACGTGGGAATTGAAAAGCTCAGTAAGCTGCAGGAGGAGGCAGCGAAGCGAATACTTGAAGGAAGGAATCTGCTCATAATAGCTCCAACGGGATCGGGAAAGACAGAAGCGGCTATAATCCCCATTCTGCAGAGAATGGTTGAGGAAAGGCCAGATGGTATTGCCCTTTTGTACATAACCCCCCTGAGGGCTTTGAACAGGGACATGCTTCGCAGATTGAAGGCAATCGCCGAAAACCTCGGCTTTAAAATTGCGGTGAGACATGGCGATACGAGCCAGTCTGAGCGATACAGGCAATCAAAAAAGCCGCCCCACATCCTTGTAACAACACCTGAAACCCTGCAGATTCTTTTCCTCGGAAAAAATCTCAGAAAGGCTATTAAGAACATCAGGTATGTTGTGGTTGATGAGGTTCACGAGCTTGCAGACAGCGAGAGAGGAGTTCAGCTCAGTGTTGCCCTCGAAAGACTCAGAGAGATTTCAAGATTCCAGATAATTGGCCTTTCGGCAACTGTGAGCAATCCAGAGAGTGTTGCAGCTTTTCTTGGCAGAAATGTTGAGGTAGTTGTGGGGGGAGAGGAGAAGGCGTACGAGTACGAAGTTGTGAGGCCTGAAATGTGTGAGGAAGATAGCAAACTTGCGGAAGAGCTGTTCGTCGATGCTGAAATAGCGGCACAGCTCAGGTTTTTAAAGGAGATTGTTGAAAAAAGCTTCTCCGCTTTAATATTCGTCAACACCCGCCAGACAGCCGAAGCCCTCGGTTTAAAGCTGAAAAAGCTGTTGAACGTTGAAGTGCACCACGGCTCTTTATCAAAGGAGGCAAGGATTGAGAGTGAGAGCAAGTTTGCAAGAGGAGAACTTAAGGCCCTGATATGCACGTCTTCGATGGAGCTGGGTATAGACATAGGCCATGTGGATGTTGTGGTTCAGTACAACAGCCCGAGGCAGGTATCAAGACTCATCCAGAGGGTTGGCAGGAGCGGACATAGGGCAGGCAGGATTTCGAAGGGATGTATAGTAGCATCGAGCTTCGATGAAATCCTCGAGTCATGGGTAATAACCAAGAGGGCTGAAGATGGACTCATTGAGAAGGAGAAGATACATACAATGAGTCTGGACACACTCGCAAATCAGATAGCTGCAATAGCCTTGGAATACGGCCGTATTAAGGCGGAAAAAGTTTACTCGATTATAAGGCGTGCTTACCCGTACAGAGCTTTGAGCTACGAGAAATTCATAGAAATTTGCGAGTTCATGAACGGAAAAGTGATTGTCTTTGATAACGGGGAAATAGTGCCCCTGAGAAAGACGAGGATGTACTTCTACGACAACATATCGATGATTCCCGATGAAAAGCACTACAGAGTTGTTGACATCACCACTGGCAAGAGCATAGGCACGCTTGATGAAAGCTTCCTCTCAACATTCAGTGGCGAGGTATTTGCGATGAAAGGTGAGCTGTGGAGAGTGGTCTCTGTTGATGACGTGGTAAAGGTTGAACCGGTCGCAAGAGAAGGAGACATTCCGTCATGGGCTGGCGAGGAAATCCCTGTGCCGTACGAAGTTGCCCAGGATGTTGGCCTTCTCCGCTTATGGATTGCGAACATACTCATGAATGAGGGGAGAGAAGAAGCAATCAAAGCTCTCATGGAGAAGTTCAGGACGAACAGAGCAGCATGCATTGAAGTTGTTAATTTAATAGAGAAACACATTCAGAACTTTGAGGTTCCCTCTCACGCTCACGTAACTGTAGAGTCCTCTGGAGGCATGACCGTTATAAACGCATGCTTCGGACACATGGTTAATGAAGCTCTTGGAAGAATCGTGGCAATGCTTCTCTCGGCAAGGAAGGGCCGCAATGTAGCGGTTGAAATAGACCCATACAGAATAAAGCTTTCTCCAGCAAGAGCTGAAGAAGTCAAAGAAGTTCTTCTCTCAATTGATGGCGATGCTGTGGAGTGGCTCGCCGAAAGAGCCCTGATTGATACAAAACTCCTTCAGTGGAAGGTAATAAACGCTGCAAGGAAGTTCGGATTCATCAGCAGGGACATGGATCTGAGTAAAATTAACCTGAGAAACCTTGTTCTGAGGTTGAGGGATACACCGATATACAGGGAAGCTGTTAGAGAGATATTTGTCGAGAGGTTTGACGTTGAAAGATTGAGGGAGATAATTCCAATGCTTGGCAACGAAATTTGCATCACAACCTACGATAATCTTAGCCCGATCTCTCTCGTTTCGAGGCAGCAGGCTTTCGATTTACTCATGCCCGGAAAACCAACAGAAGCAATTCTTGCAGTATTCAAGAAAAGGCTTGATGAGGAGCTCTGCATACTCCACTGCCTGAACTGCGGATGCACAATACGTGAAAAGGTTGGCAGCATACATGAAACAAAGTGTATAAGGTGCGGTTCAAGACTCGTTGCATGCATAAATGCAAGGAGGAGCGTTGAGGAGTTTAAAAAAGAGGAACTCTTCAGGATTGCAAATCTTGTTATGAGCTATGGTAAGAGGGCTGTTTATGCAATGAACACTCACGGTGTTGGAGCGGAAAATGCAGCGAGAATTCTCTCCAAGTATTATGCGAGTGAGAAGGACTTCCTCCTTGAGCTACTCGAGGCTGAAAAGAGGTACATAAGAACGAGGAAGTTCTGGGATTGAATTGTTAAGAAACAATTACACGACAAGCTTTAATATTCATCATTCCTGATTCTTTTATGAACGTCGCTGTTGTTGGCGGTGGTGCAGCAGGCATGACTGCTGCTTCGAGAGTTAGAGCATTAAAACCCGAGTGGAAGGTATCGGTTTTTGAAGCTTCGAACTTCGTGAGCCACGCTCCGTGCGGAATTCCTTATGCAGTTGCGGGGATTACCGATATCAGCAATCTGATGTACTATCCTCCGGAATTCTTCGTTGAGAAGAGGGGGATCGACCTGCACATCAACACAAGAGTTGTTGAGGCGGGTTATGGCTATCTGCTTGTCCGGGAGAATGGAAAGGAGAGAAAATACAATTGGGACATGCTCGTACTCGCAACAGGAGCTTCACCAGTTATTCCCAGAATAGACGGCGTGGGGCTTGATAATATATTCACTGTAGATATACCCCCAGATGCTGAGAGGATAATGAAAGCAAAAGGAGAGAATGTGGTAATTATTGGTTCGGGATACGTTAGCCTTGAGATGGCAGAAGCCCTGTCGAGCAGGAATGTTACAGTAATCATGCGCCATCGTCCGCTGCCTGGCTTTGATGATGAGATTGCAGACATTGTGAGAAAAGTGGTAGAAGGCAAGGTCAACCTGAGAATGGGCGAAACCGTAGAAGCCTTTGAAGGCAATGGCAGCGTTGAGAAAGTGATTACAAACAGGGGGGAGTACAAAGCGGATTTTGTGATACTGGCCGTGGGTGCGAGGCCAAATATCGAACTGGCAAAGCAGCTCGGTGTGAAAATTGGCGAGACGGGAGCAATAGAAGTTGACAGGCATATGAGGACGAACATAGACGAGGTGTTTGCTGCTGGAGACTGTGCAGAAACTGTAAACCCTGTTACCGGAAGAAAGGCATGGATTCCGCTCGCTCCGGTAGCCAACAAGATGGGATACGTTGCCGGTGTTAATGTGTGTGGAGGAAACATCGAATTTCCTGGAGCTATAAACGCACAGATAGCGAAACTCTACGGTATAGAGATAGGGAAGGCTGGATTGAGTGAAAGAGAGGCGAAGAAGGAGGGCATAAATGTAACCTCGGTTGTGATAAAATCCCGCTCAACAGCGCATTACTGCGGGAACGGAGAAATATGGCTAAAAATGGTGGTTGACGAAAGCAGGAGGTTAATTGGTGTGCAGGCTGTAGGGAACGGTGTATTTCCAAGAATTTATGCTGCTGCCATTGCAATTCAGAACGGGCTGACTACAAAGGATATTTTCTTCTCTGACCTTCCCTATGCTCCTCCATTCTCACCTGTCTGGGATCCCTTAGTGGTTGCAGCGAGAAAGCTGAAATTCTGAAATGTCAAAGCTTTTATTTTAATGTCCTCAAGGCAGCACATGGAGAACACGGAAAGCCTTGAAGACATCGAAGCAGAGATACGGAAATGCAAAAAGTGTGAGCTCTGGAAAACGAAGACAAACTACGTTCCGGGAGAGGGAAATCCAAGAGCCACACTTGTTTTCATCGGTGAGGCTCCGGGAAAAGAGGAGGACAGGCAGGGCAGACCCTTTGTTGGCAACGCAGGCAAACTCCTTACAGAAATGATAGAAAAAATAGGACTGAGGAGAGAGGATGTCTTCATCGGCAACGTGCTGAAGTGCAGACCTCCAAACAACAGAGACCCTCTGCCAGAAGAGGTCGAAGCATGCAGCATGTACCTCATAAGGCAGCTTGACGCAATTAAGCCATCAATAATCGCTTGCCTCGGCAGATATTCTGCATCCTTTCTTTTTAACTATTTTAACATTGAGTTCAGGGGGATAGGCAGGGAGAGAGGCAGAGTTAAAGAGGTTGAGAGATGGGGAAAAAAGGTGAAACTGGTAGCCCTATATCATCCAGCGGCCGTTCTGTACAGGCCACAGCTCAGAGAAAATCTTGAGAAAGACTTCAGAATGATTTCAGGGCTGCTTGCACAAAAAAATCATACTCTGTTTGACTTTATGGAGTGATTATGACTCACTTACAGCACTTCTGCACCGCCGAGCAGCTGATTGATGACGTTCATAATAAAACGGGCGTTATCAGCTCTTCTGAAAACCTCATCTGACAGGATATCTGCAGAGAATACAACAAGGCTGCCTTTTCTCTGTCCGAGTACTATATCTTTGCCCGTTCTGACGGCAAGGTCTCCAAGCATGGCCTTGCAATTCGGATTGCAGTTCAGAATGACCTCCCAGCCAGAGTACAGGTGGTATGGTTTTTTAGCAGCTATGTACTCCACACCGGTGAAATACTCCTTCCTCCCTTTCATGGATGCTGCGGAAAGCAGAATCTCGTCTCTGTCAAGCTTGAGTATTTCATCAAGGTAAACACCATGGATGTTCAGCCAGTGCTCCCTTCTTTTTGATTTCACCAAAAGAGCATCCGCATCTGGCTGAGTTATGAGGGATTTGTATCTGACAAGCCTTGAGACAACAGGGATTTCAGATTCAAAGGGCTCGCGAAGCATGAAAACGACATCGGCCTCGTACTCAAGGCCTGCCTCCACATTTGATGTAATAACGCTGAAGTCTTGGGCCAGTAGGAGCTCCTCGAGTTCCCTGAATCCGTTTCCGATTACGGCACAGTTAAGCATGCCAGAAATTAAAATAAAAAGATATAAAAGACTAAGCAATCAGGCTGCCATGAGGGCATAAGCTTTACCGAGATCAGTAAGCCTTATCTTGACGTTTTTACCCTCCCGGTTCATTTCAACAAGTCCGTCCTGCTCGAGACCCTTGAGATGATAGCTCATTCTCGCCCTCTGAGCCATATATCTCTTCTGGTCTTCAGTCTTGCCCTCTAAGAGCTCAATTAGCCTGTTTATGGATCCAACTTCTCCGCCCTGCTCTTGGATCGTCTTTACTATCACTATCTTGTCATCACTTATTCTTTTGAGCGGTGGAATTGGAATCTCCACTATCTTCTCTATACCTGCCTCCTCTCCACCTCTGTACCTGGGCATCGCTATATAGAGTTTCCCTCCTGATAGCTGGGCAGCGATATAGCAGGCTATACAGAGGGTTCTGGGTGAATCACTTGCGTTGATGAGTATCTCATTGTTCTCATCAAGCTCTCTCTTGATTACCTCCAGCATCCCCAGAGCCGCTGCATAAACATCAAGCTTATCCACGTATACCTTCTCAACCTCTACAAGCACGTTTAACGTCTTTTCCACCTCATCGGCAGCTTTGTGGATATCCTCTTCCCCACTAAGACTCTTATCTTTACCGAGAACCAGATACACTTTCTGAATTGGATATCCGCTTCTTCTTATGCTCTCAAGCAATCTGTCCTTGTTTAAACCAACTGGCATTATGTGTACTACTTTGGTCATGATGACCCGTGGAATGTCGTAATTAATAAACTTTTCTATGTTTTCAAAAAATTGAAATGGATAAACCTATAAAAATGATGATATACAATTCAGACTCACTGAATTCTACATTAATAATATTTGTACCTGAGTCCATATACAGATTTAGGCTCCACTCAAATTACCAGTATATTAATCTTTCCATTTTGTTTGTGGTGAATTATTCAATTTCGCAAAACATTTGATAACTTTGAGGAATATAATTCCTATTTATTTTTATTTTGATTGCTAATATATTATTGAAGCAAATTAATTAAATCTGAAGTATGCATCTTTTACCACCCCCATTCTATGCAGAAGGGTACAGCCTGAATTAATACTTTCTCGAACTCTTTGATTAAAACCCTAACCGGAAAAGTTTTTATCAATGGCGAACACGGGCAGACATGGCAAACATCGGGATAATTGGTGGAAGCGGATATACAGGCTCAGAGCTCCTCAGGCTCCTTTATATGCATCCCGAAGCTGAAGTTGTTGCAGTCACCTCAAGAAAACTTGAGGGAAAAAAAATCTGGAAACAGCATCCTTTTCTGAGAGGGTTCTACGACATTTCGTTTGTGTCTCCAGAGTTGAAGAATCTTGAAGGTTGTGACGTGGTTTTTACGGCAGTTCCGCATGGTAAAGCAATGCAGCACGTTCCACACCTTCTTGATGCTGGAATCAGGGTGATAGACCTTTCAGCAGACTACAGGCTCAAAAAAGAAGTTTATGAGAGCGTTTATGGATTGAGACATGAAGCCTACAGAAAAGCAGTTTATGGGCTGCCAGAATTGCATGGAGATGAGATAAGAAGGTCAGAACTTGTCGCAAACCCTGGCTGTTATCCAACCGGTTGCATTCTCTCTGCAGCACCTCTTGCAAAAGCCGGTGTTATTGAGAGGGTTGTTTTCGACTCAAAAAGCGGTATAACCGGGGCAGGTATAAAACCTACAGAGTTCACGCACTATCCGAATGTACACGAGGCGGTGGTTCCGTATAGAGTGACAGATCACAGGCACTACTATGAAATGGTTCAGGAACTCGGTGGTTTTCAGCCCGATCTTAAAATCTCTTTTACCCCACAGGTATTTCCGGGTTCGAGGGGAATTCTGACGAATGCTCACATATTTTTGAGAGAAGAACCTGATATAAAGAAGATCAGAAGAATGTACGAGGAGTTTTACAGGGAGTGCTACTTTGTCAGAGTGCAGGACGAGGTAAGGCTGAGCTGGGTCAGAGGGAGCAACTTCTGCGATATAGCAATATTTGCTGGAGAAGATAGAGTTGTAGTCTCATCAGCAATAGACAATCTGGTTAAGGGAGCGAGCGGGCAGGCAATTCAGAACATGAACATAATGCTGGGATTTGACGAGAAAACAGGGCTGGACTTTCCACCACTGTTTCCCTGATTTTTACGATTAGGCCTTTTATAATCCCGGCATAGTTGTATGGATGAGGAATGGATATAGGAGTGGAAAGAGCATAGACTGAGAAGCTATGCGCGGGCCGGGATTTGAACCCGGGTTGGAGGCTCGGAAAGCCCCAGTCCTACCACTAGACTACCCGCGCTTAAGGTTTTGCTGGGTTCATAGGTATTTATTGTTTTTGGATTAAGGGAGCTGGAAAGCCCTAGGCAAAAATATTTATTTTGCTGACATCAGCTTGCGAATACATGCAAGTGGCCTGGGATACAAGCCACGATGAGTTTACGATCGAAGATTACTACTACTTCTCCAAGCTCAAGAAATTTGCGGCTGAGGAAGGGATAGAGATACTGGATGTGCACAAATTCTCAGAGCTTGTAAATTACGACACCATAGTCTTTAACTATCCTGAAAGAGAATTTGATCGGGGAGAGGAGAGTAGAATAAAATTATGGGCCAGAAGAGGAAAGAACCTGATATTCACAGCATACTACTCCAATATTGATGGCGTTGCGGAGAACATCAACAAGGTTCTCCGAAACATCAGCGGTATTAAAGTGAATTACGACCTTGTATGCGATGACCAGAACAACTATGGAGATGAGAAGTTCCCCGTAGCCTTCTGCGGAGAACTCAAGGTTGTGATGCCGTGCTCCGCATCCATAAGTGGTGGCACCCCCTTCGTAACTGGGAAGAGTGTGTTTGGAGCAAGAGAGGGCAGAATATTTGTTCTTGGAACCTGCGTATTCTGGGATAACTACTCAATAGAGCTTGGTGATAACAGGGAATTCTCACTCAGGCTGCTTAGAGGGGAAATTTAAAGTACTATATTCTGTCTGTATCCGCACTCAGGGCATCTGTCACCATCAAGCACATTTTTGACGACGTAGAAACCCTCTCTGTCTATCAGCCTTGTTCCGCACTTCGGGCAGTATGTATCTTCGTACTCGTGCCCCCAGACATTTCCCACATAAACGTATTCCAGCCCCACATCCTTTGCCACCCTTACAGCCATCTCAAGCGTTGAAATCGGTGTTGGTGCCCTGTCCACCATCTTGAAGTCTGGGTGAAATCTCGAGAAGTGCACGGGGATACGCTTATCTATTCCGTAGACCCACTCTGCAAACTGTCTTATCTCTTTCTCATCATCGTTCTCTTCAGGTATGATAAGATATGTTATTTCGATGAATATCTTTTTTTTGTGTAAATACTCCACAGTTTCCATAACCCGTTCCAGCCTTGCCTTGCATACTTTTTTGTAGAACCTCTCAGTAAAGCCCTTTACATCAACGTTTGCAGCATCAAGCATGTCAAGCTGGTCTATTGCATCTTTGCTGACGTACCCGTTTGTTACGTAAACTACGTAGTAGTTTCCCCTCTTCTTTACTTCTCTGCTTGCATCCAGAGCAAATTCGTGCCATATCCCTGGTTCGTTGTAAGTCCACGCCACTCCATCTGCTCTTCTCTCCTCCACCATATCTGCAACATCTTCTGGAGCAAGTTCCCTCAGATACGGGTAACTCAAATCGGCAAAGGCTATGGAGTAGTTCTGGCAGTGAAGACAGCGAAAATTACAGCTAACGGTTCCGAAAGAGAGAACGCTTGTACCCGGTTTGAAGTTGTGAAAGGGCTTCTTCTCTATAGGGTCCAGGGCTATTGAGGACGCTTTTCCATAGTTATAAACCATTAACCTGCCGTTTTCGTTCTTTCTCACCCTGCATATCCCCCACTTTCCCGGTTTTAACAGACAGTGGTGGTTGCAGGTTTTGCATCTCACATCTCCATCGAGTTTCTCATAAAGATATGATTCAACTGGCATCTGTTATCTGTTGTCTTGAATGGATTTAAGAATTGGCATTCCACTTCCTGTAAACAGCATACATAATTTTTTCATGAAAAGTTAGAGGATCGGCCGCATATTCTTCAGTCAGCACCTTTAACCCTCTTACGACCCCCATGTTCATGCACATAACAAGAATTGAAGCAAGATTTGCCACAACTCCAGCACTGAAGACGCCTTTTACAATGCTATCGAGAAAATTCTGGTAAGCTTTGCCAAATTCGATTGCTCTCTCACATCTAAGTGAGCATGGATAGAAGTTTGTGGCGAAGAGAGAGTAAGCCTCATCAGGTAACTCAACCCTCCCATTTAAGGCTTTAACAGTCAACTCATCAAGACCACTCTCTGTAAACTCCTCCGCAATCACTCTCTCTGGAGACGGAGATTGTTTTCCTGCTATCCTCTCTTTTTTAAGCTTTGCAAAGGCAGAAACACAGCATTCTGGATAACCGAGCATCTTACCTTCAACTTCGTTTATTTTAGGAATTCTGCCCGCATCTCTCTTCTTAATTGCCTCCTGTTCTATTCTTCTTATCCTTGAAAGTGATTTGCTGAGGGCACTTCTGTACTTTCTGTCGGTAATGTAGAACTGCATTTCCGGGGCAAATTCTGGTTTGGGTGAGCTGATTATTCTGTTAAGTACAAAGCAGAAGGGAACAACTTCCAGTTCAACGTAGCTGGCAAGCACGTCTGGGGTACTGATTGTAACTTCATTCAATGCCCATGTTTCGAGCTTTTCAATGTATGTGTAGAGCTCTCTTGTACTGTATACCTCCCTTATGTAGCCAGAAACCAGCCTCTGGAGTGGCATCATTGCTCCGGCAGAAAGTTCTGGAGAAATACAATACATTGCACATTTTGAAAGCTTTGCAGCTATCCTTCCAGCCTCAAAAATAAGAGAAATATTCATTTAACCTGCTCTGGTGCAAGCTCTAACAGAATCCTGTGAACGGTTATAACTCCAACCGGCTTGCCCGAGTCGGTAACGATGAGGATTCTGACACCTTCGTCCCTCATTATACGCAGAGCTTCTCTGATCTTTGTATCTTTTTCAACCAGTACAACCTTTGGAACCATCACTTCTCTGACCTGTTTATCGAGCATATCGTCTGCCAGTGCTTTTGCAGCCTGAGCAAGGCCGAAGATGCCAATGAAGTTTTCATCATCCACTACTGGAGCACTGTAAATATTGTGCTTGACAAGAACTTTTGTAGCCTCCACCACCCTGTCTCTGGCATTTACCGAGATTATTGGTGAAGACATGTGCTCTCCGGCGGTATCTTTTGGGAGAGCAAATATCTTTTCAATATCTATAACTATCGAATTGGTTGTATCATCCCTGCCTCTGACAGCACCCCACACCATGAGCTCATTAATGGGAGTGGGGCCAATTATCACTCTATCGCCCGGATTTATTTTCCTTATGTCTCCAAGTATTCTCACTCTTGCACCGCAGATTGCTGGATGACTCAATGAGGGCAAAGAAACCTCCTCTGCACTTGCATCTATAACTTCACCATTAACAACAACCGGGACCCTGACTGACTCTTCTGGCTTTGTTATGGAAAGGAGTTCGTATGCCCTTGCAGTTGGTCTGTATCCGCCTTTTGGGCCAGGTACACCCTCTACGAGGCCAAGAGCTCTAAGAGCCTGCATCTGGTTTCTTACAGTTCCGGGATTTCTGTTGATGAGCTCTGCTATTTCTTCACCTTTTATTGAGGAACCGCTCTTTCTTCTGTAGAGCGTGATTAGAGCATAGAGTATGTCTTTCTGAATCTGGGTAAGTTCGAGCATGTTTTTGCCCCCTCTTTCTGCGAAGCTTAATTTGAGCAGGTATAAATATTTTTCTTGTGAAATCTCTAAGATTAAAATTCTCTCAAATTAATTTTAAGTTGTTTAAATCATGCAACAAGTTTTTTATAGATACCAGCATTGGCTCTTTGATGAAATTTGAGCCAAGAAAACTGCCGACCGTACTCACGGCTGATGAACTGCTGAATAAGGCATTCAAAAGAGCCTCGAAGGTATCTGGTAGAAACAAAAAAGAGAAAGCGGTTAACAAATTGGCAGCAGTCTCAAATGTGCTTTCAGATTATTTCAACAAAATAGTTTCTGCACATCCCAGTTATTCCTCTCTTCCCGACTTTTACAGGGAAATGGTGGATATAGTTGCCGGAATTTCCACAATAAGGAAGAGCCTTGGAGCTCTGAAGTGGGCCAACGGAATGGTGCAGAGGATAATAAACAGGAGTATACGACAGGTTAAGGGCGGTAAAGATCCGGATGTTGTTATAAGGGCTGCATACGGGAGAATAGCCTCGGTTATAGAACAGATAGATGATGAGCTCAGATTTCTGAATGAAGCAAAGAGAAAGATGCAAAAAATCCCAACTTTTGAAGAGGGAGATGTGGTTGTGGTGGCAGGATACCCGAATGTTGGTAAATCGAGTTTTGTGGCAAGAGTTTCAACTGTAAAGCCAGAAATAGCAACGTACCCCTTTACGACAAAGGAGGTTTATGTGGGCATAGCCAGGCTTGATGGCAGAGTTCAGATAGTTGACACTCCCGGAATCCTTGACAGACCAATACACCGGAGGAATGCAATAGAACGCAGAGCTGTACTCTGTCTGAGATATCTGGCCGATTGCATTCTCTTCATAATTGATCCGACGGAAAGCTGTGGCTATAGCATTAATGCCCAGCTCTCTTTGCTTGAGGAAGTGAAATCCCTTGGTAAGCCTGTTATTGCTGTATACAGCAGGGCTGACATGCATGACTTCCGTGATCTACCAGCATTTTCAAGCTTGACGGGGGAGGGGATAGAGAAAGTCATTGACCTCATAAAAGAGGCACTATATAAGCAGAGAGATAAGATATCCAGTAATTGTGGGGATGTTGAGAAAAGGCAGTCCGGCTTGAGGCCTTCCTACAAATCTGAGGAGGATTGTAAGGCCAACCAATCCTCCAGCAAGGCTCATCAGAGCTGAAACTCTGATAAAGCCAATGAGGGGAGATGCAGAAAAGCACTGAGCAGAAACTACAAGTACGTTGGGTATAACGATATCTCCAACCCCGATGTATATCGCTTTTTTACCCTCTTTGCTGTCTTCCGGTCTCTTTTCAAGGCTTTCAAAGCTGAAACCCCTCCTCAGTGGAATAATGAACAGCATTGGCAGATTCAGCTTGCTTACAGATTCTGCGAGAGTGAGCATGTGTTTTGTTTTGTAAACAGATATTGCATCATAGAGGGCAAGCACTGCAAGCAGAACAATTGCGGGCAAGGGCTCAAGGCTAATTCCAAATATGGATATTATGCCCACGGAAATAAAGAAGGCTGAAACATCAATAACTATCCAGTTCGGTTTTTTGAGGAGCAGGGTTGCCATGATTACCGCTGGAACAGCTGAGAAGTAGCCAGTGAACGGGTAAAAAACGTAGCATATTGAGATAAATATAAGTGAATACATTATTAGCTTGAGAACGGCTTTATACCTTGAGAGAATCAGAATAAAAGCTGTAAAGACGAGTATTGCTAAAAAGTAGTATATTGAGTTTGAGACCTCTCCAGGATTCTCAAAGGCCTGCATCCCTGCAGCTTTGTAGTC
Source organism: Archaeoglobales archaeon (assembly GCA_029984855.1). Classification (GTDB taxonomy): domain Archaea; phylum Halobacteriota; class Archaeoglobi; order Archaeoglobales; family Archaeoglobaceae; genus Archaeoglobus_C. The sequence continues at coordinate 91,960 of JARQZL010000056.1, forward strand.
TGGCGTTACTGCTATTGCTGCCAGCGCAGCGGAGAGGTAAATTGCAGCTATTGCAAGCTTGCTCCTCATTTTCAGCACTCTATGTAGACTTTTTCTCCTCTTGCGAGCGCAAGTTTGATAGCCTTACCGGCATCTTTACTCTTTCTTACCTTTATAACACCCCTGCTTCCAACTGAAGCCGTGAAAAGGTACTCATTTCCGGCATAGACACTGGCCTTTTTACCCTCAAATCCCTCTGCGTGCAGAATGTAGTGCTTGTTTGCCTCCTCGACATTTACCTCCACCCTCTCTGTAAGCGGCTGAATATCTATCTTCATTCCAAGTATGTCCTCTATTTTCTTGATTGTTTTACCTCTCCTGCCAACTATAGACGCTATCTCATCCGGCCTCACTTTAACAACTGCTCTCCTCTCGTTTATCACCTCTACATCGAATCGTGAAACGTAGCTTCTGATTACATCCTCAACTTTCGCTTTTACATCCTCAAATGAGCCGCTAACAGGCATTACCACAACCTGCTCCCCGTAGGTGTATATTTCGTACTCAACATTCTTTGTTTCAAAGTCCGAGACCTCTATTACCGGTCTTGCAAGGTCTGCTTCAAACATCCCATGAGGAACCTTTACAGTAAACTTCAACTCGTAAATCTTGGCTATTTTTCCCGCATCGATGAATATTACTGTATCAACAACTTGCGGGATAACTCCCAGTTCAACTCTTCCAATCATTCGCTGAACTGCATCTATTGCCCTTGTTGCATGTGTAACTCCAATCATCCCGACGCCAGCAAGCCGCATATCTGCAAAAACCTGGAAATCCCTGGATCTTCGGAGCTCATCGTATATCGTGTAGTCAGGTCTTACGAGGAGGAGAATGTCTGCAGTTAAACACATATCACCTTCAAGAGGTGCGTACTGTGTTATTTCGTCCCTCGTCATTAGATCTCTCGGGCTCTCCATTGTTTTGACGAGAAAGTTGTGTTCCATCAAGAAGTCTGCAATGCTTGCAGCAAATGTCGATTTACCTGCCCCGGGAGGACCTGCAATGAGAATTCCACGCTGTTTCTCGATAAACCTCTTTTTCAGATCATCACTCATCGCATAATCTTCTATAGACAACCTTGCTACCGGTCTGACAGCGGTGATCTCCATCCTGTCTGCAAATGGCCTATCTGCTATTGCAATTCTTAAATCACGAAGCTGAACAACAGTTGCGCCTCTTCTCTCAATCTCTATGCTGCTCTCTTCATCCTGCCTTGCAGCCTCCACTATCTCATGGGCAATTCTGTGCAGTTCTTCTGCACTCATCGGCTCACTCCTGAGTTCGACAAGTTTCAGCTCTCCAACCTTGCCCTTTTTTGCATACGGCTTAACTCCCTCCCTCAGGTGAACGCTCGAGGTATCGGGTGTAAAAAACCTCATTATCATTGTCTCTTCAGGTCTTACCCGCTCCTGCTTGAGGTATATTGCGTCTATTCCTCTTGATACTGCAACGCTGTACTGAACCCTGTCGCTGGTTATCAGAATTGCTTTTTCCTCCTCGGCAATTTTTCTGATGAGATTGTCTATTTCTCCACCCTTTGCCAGCTTTATGTGTTCAATTGTCGGCCTTACACCCTTGAACTCAACATTAGCAAGCTCCTTTATTCTTTTAACCTCTTCGAGTCCCTGAAACCCACTCATTTTGCCACGATTTGCCTGTGCCTCAAGCTCGGCTATCGCAGCCTCAGGAATTATGATATCTCCTTCAATCTCGCCTCTCTCAATCATCTGTGATATTCTCCCATCAATCAAAACACTCGTGTCAGCAACGTATTTCATCTTCAATCCTCCTAAAAAAGCAGGAATAATTCCCGGTGTGGCATGCAACACCTTTCTGCTTTACAATATAAAGTACTGCATCGCAGTCACAGTCAGCTCTTACCTCAACCACCTCCTGTACATTCCCTGAAGTTTCTCCTTTCATCCAGAGCTTCCTCCTGCTCCTGCTCCAGTAATGTGCAAAACCAGTTTCGAGGGTTTTTTTAATTGCTTCTTCGTTGGCGTAGGCAAGCATGAGGACTTCTTTGCTGCCGATATCCTGTACAACCACCGGAATCAATCCCTTTTCATCGAACTTGAGCATGATCGTCTTGTTACGGGAAGATTTATAAATTCTATGTGACCAAATTTTCTGTAATGAAGCAATTCAAAACGGGAATTATCAGCCTTGATGCTCAACTCCGAGGAGGATTTCCCGAAGGGAGCGTAATTCTGATTCTTGAAGATCCTGGAGCTGGCGGGGAAGTATTCACATTCCATTTTGCACTTGAAGGAGGAGGGAATGGTGACAGAGTCCTCTACGTTACCACTGATGATCCGGCAGATTATGTAAAGGAGAGCATGCGTGCTCTTGACGGAGCAGTTGACAACATAGACATCCTTGACTTTGTCTCGCCAAAGATACAGTCAACCACTCCCCGGGATTTTCTGAGGAGAATGCGATATGACCCGCTTAACGGCATAAGAGCTTTACTCAACTCTGAGAACTTTGACAGAATTGTTATAAACAATCTAACGTTTTTCCTCATGCACTATGAGAAAGAAGAGGTATTCAAGCTTATAGAAGACCTTTCAGCGATAGCTCTGAGGGATCATGCTGTACATCTTCTTCTCCTTACAAGAGGAATGTTCGACCCTCAAACCGAGACTGCAATGAAGCACGTTGCGGATGGAGTAATAGAGTTAACCCTTAAAGAAGTGGAGAACGAAATACAGCGCAGGTTGAAGTTCCTCAAGCTCAAGAGAGTTCTCGTTCCAAAGACAATACTCAGATACGATCTGACAGAGAAAGGAGTCAGGATGGAATCGGTAATGAGAGTTCTGTGATACAATGCTTATTCTGCAGGGCACTGTGGAAGTTGAGGATGTTTCAGGATTTTTATCGAAATACGGAGAATGTGCAGCATTTCTAAATGCAGATTACATAGCAGATTTAGCTCATGCAGAGCTTGCAGCAAGGAAAGCGATAAGAGCGTGGAGAGAAGGTAGAAACGTGGCAAAAACCCTGTCTGTTGAAATTATGCTTTACGCTGCAGCAACAAGGCAGATAAATAGGGCGATGGCTGTGGGGTTGAGGCAGGGAAGGAATAGAGTCGTGGTTGTTGTGCTAAACTGCAACAGCATTAATGTATTAAAAGAAGAGCACGTTCTCGAGATGGATGAGGAGAAAATAAAGAGGTTGAAAGAGTTTTTTAAGATAACCGATGAGGAAATGGAAATTGCTGGTATTGAAAACCTTCCCAAACTTATCCGGGAGAGAATTATCCTTTTCGACCTGAACAAGTGATTTTCTGCTTTTTTACACAATGTTATTGCATAAGCATTGCAGAAAAACTTAAGTATTCTAATTACTACAATAATTATCATGATTTGGATCATAGCTCTCGTGGCTCTAATATCATTCGGGCTGAATACTGCAATTCAAACTGAATGCGTGGAGCATAAAGCAACTCTCGAGGATTTTCTCTCTCTTACAGATGAAAGAGCAGTTGAATTCAGTTATTTTAATCCATCAAGCGATGGCATTAAATCCTATATCAGTTCTGAGTACGGTACTGAAGTACAGTTTGCAGTTTTTAGGGTACACGACGGCTATGTGTGGCTTATAGGTGAAAAGGTTGAACCATCGATCACTTCCAGCGAGAGGTATAGAGGTGTAGAGTTGAAAACATTGAAAGATGCTTGCTGGGCCTATTTTAATGGAATAACTATATACGGGACAGTTGACGAGGTTAAGTCAACTATAGATTCATATTATTCAGGGGAAACACTTCTTAACTACTTAGAAGATAGGGGCATCCAAGTTGCAAACAGCGATTACCTGAAGGTACTTAAGGGTGAGTACTGTCCGTTCTCTACCTCCTTCAAAGTTGTAAAGGCAAAGAATATTGGTGATAAGTACGTTTTCAAGACCTACAGTAATGGAAAGTGGACATACAGATCTGAGGACTCTTTTACGGCAGGTATGTTTGAAAAGCACAGGAAGAAGATAGAGATAGACGTCAGGGGCATGGACGTGACAGGAATCAGAACAATCTAACACCTTCAAGCTCAAGCAGAAGCTTTTTCACGTCCTTTCCGCAACTGTAACCTCCAAGACCATTTTTTGAAATAACGCGGTGGCACGGGATGATTATAGGTGCGGGATTTCTTTTTAGAGCCTGCCCGACTGCTCTGGGGGAAGTTTGAAGCTTTTTTGCCAGTTCACCGTAAGTTACCGTCCTTCCATACTCTATTCTTCTGACCTCCTTCAAAACTCTTGCCGTAAAGCCATCTGCCCTGACCTTGTAGCCTGTGAAGCTGATGGACTCACCGGAAAAGTACCGGCTCAGGTCACTTTTCAGCTTTACTGCTGTATCCGAGTAAATCTTACTTTCAACAGGGCTCTCTGAGAAATTAACCGATAAAACAACCTCATCTTGCAGGAGTACATTCACGGAGTACCTCCAGGGGACTGAAAACTGCTCAAACATCCTTTCCGGCAATCTCCCTTATCCTTCTAACACCATCGATACCTTTGATAACCTCTGCAACGACTTCTGGAACAAGACTCTCCCACTCCTCTCCGTTCAGCATTCTTCTCCTTATCTCTGTTCCCTGATACTCAACACGCCTGTAAAGCTTTGTACTCACGACCTTAAGTCCCGCCTCTTTGAAAAGTCTGATAACAAGCGGGTTGTTTGAATATACAATACTAAAGGGAGGAACCATAGAACACACGTGAGAAACCCAAAGAGAGTTACGGTAGATATCTTCGAGAGGAACCACGTATGTTCTGCCGGCATTTAGCTCCTCCAGTGCCCGGGATATCATTAGAATCCGCTCTCCTGCCGTGAATGGGTTTTCGAGCGTGTGACTTTCCTGAGCGCTCCCAATTCCAATTACAAGTTCGTCAACCTCATCGAGAATCTTTCTAATCACCTCATGGTGCCCGTGGTGGTAGGGCTGGAACCTGCCGATAAAGAACCCACGCATGATTGTTTTTTTTTGCAGGAATTTAAAAAAGCTTCTGTGAATAATATTTACTCTTTTTCGGATTTTATGAAAAATTATGAATTTTTAGGACAATCCCTTAAAAAATTTTAAATTGCCTTAAAAAAGCTGCACCACATGGAGGATGTTGCGTGGTTACTGGCCGCAACGGCCTTAGTTATGCTGATGACGCCCGGAGTGGGCCTTTTTTATGGAGGTATGGTGAGAAGAAAGAACGTAGTGTACATGATTGCCCTGTCATTTGTGGCATATATTCTCGTCAGTCTGCAGTGGGCTCTTGGTGGTTACAGTCTTTCGTTCGGTAAGGACATCGCAGGATTCTTTGGAACCGGAGGGATTATGCCAATCGACATCTTTGCCATCTATCAGCTCACGTTTGCAGCAATAACGCTTGCGATAATCACCAGTGCTGCAGCAGAGAGAATGAAGTTATCTGCATTTGTAATCTTCGGTTTGCTCTGGACGACACTTGTTTACGATCCGTTCGCACACTGGTTGTGGGGCAACGGATGGCTTGCAAAGCTTGGAGCTTTGGACTTTGCTGGAGGCATGGTGGTTCATATCAGCTCTGGATTTGGAGCTCTCGCCCTTGCAATAGCGCTTGGAGCAAGAAAGGGGTTTCAGGAATACAGCATGGAACCCCACAACATACCGATGACTCTGCTCGGTGCAGCACTGCTCTGGTTTGGCTGGTTTGGTTTCAACGGGGGAAGTGCTTTAGCTGCTAATGAAACGGCAGTTAGGGCTGTTATTGCCACAAATACAGCCGCAGCCTCAGGAGCGCTTGTATGGATGCTCCTCACCTGGTCTGGCAGGCCAGGCTCTTTAAGCATAGTAACGGGTGCAATTGCAGGACTTGCAGCAATAACCCCTGCAGCCGGTTACGTTGGCATTCCAGAGGCTCTTGCAATAGGTATAATTGCAGGACTGCTGTGCTACAGGGCGATGCTGTTCAGGATTAAGAAGGGGCTGGATGAAAGTCTGGATGCATGGGCAATACACGGAGTTGGTGGGCTGTGGGGCTCAATAGCTCTCGGCATTTTTGGTGAAAAAGGACTTATCTCTGGAAGCACAGCACTAATTACATCTCAGCTGGTCGCTGTAGTTGCTACGGCAGTCTACGCCTTCGCAGTAACCTACGTCCTTGCGAAGATTGTGGATGCAGCGATAGGCCTTAGAGTCAGCGAGGAGGAGGAGTACGTCGGCCTTGATATCTCGCAGCATGGGGAGACTGCGTACACCTG
>JARQZL010000057.1 GCA_029984855.1 Archaeoglobales archaeon
TGCCTTGTCGAACAAACAAGCATAGAATAATACACAATAAAAATTAAATTCCAATAAAACCTTCAGCTAATCCATGCCAAAAATAAACTGGAAGGACTACAATGAAAAGCTAGTAAAGAGAGGAGAAATTTTATTCAGTACAGAGTTTATAGAAAACTGGAAGAGAGAACTAAACTCAATGAACGAAAGAAAGAGAGGTCATCCTTACGAGTATCCAAACTCATACATGCAGTTTCTGATTTCCATCCGCTACTACTGCCACCTCGATTACAGAACTCTTGAAGGATTCTGCAGAAACTTGTCAAGAATTCTCGATATACCGGCTCCAGATCATTCAACTATCCACAAGAGGTTAAAGATGGATTTCACTCCTCCAGCCGTTAACTCTGAAGAGATAGTTATAGCAGTCGATTCTTCTGGAATTAAAGTTCATAACAGGGGGGAATGGATGAGGGAAAAATACAGGAGGAGAAGGGGATGGATAAAGATCCACTTCGCTGTCGATGTTGAAACTAAGCAGATTGTAGCTTACGAGGTTACGGACGAGCAGGTTCACGATAACAAGGTCTTCAAAGACCTCGTAGAAAAGTCTGAAGAGAGAACCAGAATAAAGAGAGTTCTTGCCGATAAAGCGTACGACAGCTACGAAAACTTTGAATTCCTTCAGTCAAGGAGTATAGATCCTGCCATTCCAGTGAGGAGAGGAGCTGTAGATATCTTAAAGCATACAAGAAGTGAGGAGGCAAGGAAACAGAGGGATTTTGACAGGTGGAAGGAAGAAAAAGGGTACGGGTTAAGGTGGATGGTTGAAGCTGTCTATTCCATCTTTAAGAGGTGCTTTGGAGAGTTTGTTTCAGCGAAGAAATGGGACTACATGCTTGCAGAAATTGCGGCTAAGGTGTGGATATACAACTCGTTGAGAACTCTTCTCTGCTGAAGGATGTTGATCTGAAGAGAAGGGAGAGGTCAATTAAGAATTAGTCGACAAAGCATCCAGAGTAAAGTATTTAGAAAGGCCTTTTGCGTATGAATTTTACCATCAACTTCGAAAATTGATGGATGATGGAGAAGTAGATTTTGGTGGACCAATAATTCAAGCAGAAGTAGATAAACGTTATCAACATTGTTTTGAGAACGGTAAAATTCCGGATTTTATCATTCATATTCCAAATAATACAAATGGAAATCTTGTAGTTATAGAATTTAAATTGGCCTCTAATCCAAACAGTATAGAGGAGGATTTCAAAAAACTTGTAGAGTTTAAACAGAGGTTAGACTACGAGTATCTTGTTCAAGTTGTTATTGGTGACAGTTCTTCTTTGGATCGTGCGAGAGAACGTATAGAGAGGTTAGCCACTAACAACGGAGAAAGAATAATTATTATAAAATTCAACGTAGAAACTTGGACAACAGAGGAATGGGAGATTAGATATGATTGCAACGTCGCCTAACATCGGACATACGGCTACGCTTCGCTCCGCCCAAATTTGCCAACAGCAAACTTCGCATGCGCCCAGAACGTTAAGTGAAATGCCCAAGCCCTATAGGAGGGTGGAAAATGAGAATTAGAAAGGTAAGAATCAGGAACTTCCGCTCTATCATAGATACAGGAGAGGTAAGTTTAGATGAAAATATAACCCTTCTGCTTGGAAAGAACGAACAGGGAAAGACAAATTTCCTTAAGGCATTGGAATCATTTGGGAAGGAGTATAAATATGAGGATGACGATTTGAGTTATTTAGCAACCCATGAAAAAGAATTGCTGCAAATACCCGTTGTCACAATATGGTTTGAACTAAATGATGATGAGAGAAAAATTCTGTCATTTGTCAATGAGGACTTTAAAAAACAAACCGAAGTAGTGATTACTAGGTATTTTGACGGGCATTACGAAATTGAAAAACCTGATCTCGGAAAGATACAAGAAAATTTCGACGAAATCAAGTCCTCAATCCTCAAAATCTTAAAGGAAAATAAAAACAAAATTAATGAATCATTTGATTTCTTGAATCAAATCGATAAAAACAAGCACGTAAACTGGCTTAAATCACTCCAAAATGCGGATGGGGGATTTAGCCATCAACCAGGACAACCATCTCATATCATCCATACATATTACGCTGTCAAAGCTCTGATTGGACTTGGCAATTTTAATCTGATAGATAAAAACAAACTTGTCCAATTCATACTATCCTGCCAGCATCCACATGGAGGTTTTGGGCATCTACCAAATCAACCACCACAGACACAGTTTACATATCATGCTATCATGCTTCTCAAAGAGTTAGGAGCACTGGATCAAATCGATAAAAACAAGCACGTAAACTGGCTTAAATCACTCCAAAATGCGGATGGGGGATTTAGCCATCAACCGGGGCAAGCATCCCATATAACCAACACTTACTTTGCCATTAAGGCTTTAGCCGAGTTAGGAGCATTAAATCAAATTGATAAAAAGAAAGTGGTGGAGTTCCTCATATCATGCCAGCATCCACATGGAGGTTTTGGACAGCTACCGAACCAACAACCCTATCCTCAGTACACATACAACGCAATTTTCTTACTGAAGAAGTTTGGTGATTTAGACAAAATAGAGTTACAAAAGCATATCAGTTGGCTCAAATCTCTTCAACGGCCTGATGGTGGATTTTGGCCAGGAACAGGACAAGAACAATCACAAATGAACCCTACTTACTTTGCCACCCGGACTCTAATGGAAGCGGGAGAATTAAACCGAATTAATGTAAGTAGGTTGGTAGAATTTATTTTATCTCTCCAACATCAAAATGGTGGGTTTGGGAGCACACAGGGACAGCAACCTCATGTGCAGTTTACTTATCATGGAATCATGCTTTTGGGAGAATTACAAGCATACTTCTCTGAATTGTTTGACAAATATCTTCAGGAGTTAGAGAGAGCTTCTGACCCAGCAGAAGTAGATAAATCGGTGAAGGACATTTTAAGTATAGTTTCGGACGATAAACTGGTTAATTCGATAAAAAAGGAGGCTGAGAAATTAAAAGGTGCAAAAAACGATGTGTTAGGGAAGATTTTAGAACTAATTCCCAATTTTGTATACTTTGATAGTGTAGATTTCATAGGAGATTCAATCTCTCTTGATGAATACTTAAAGAATAAAGGAAACTATAAAACTTTTACAAACTTATTCAAATTAGCAGGATTGGACATTGAAAAAATAAGAGCTACGAAAACTCCTCACACTATAAGTCGCTTTTTTAAAAGTGCGACAGCAAACATAACAGGAATGATTAATGAATTCTGGGAGCAAGAAGAAGTAACTGTAAACTTAGAAATGATCGGAGATAAAATATTAGTATCTATTGATGATACGCTCGGTGCTAAAGCAGATCCACCAAGCAAGAGAAGTGATGGGTTCAGATGGTTCCTTTCATTTTACATCAATTTTATGGCAGGAACAAAAGGAGAATTAAAGAATGCTGTATTACTGCTTGACAATCCAGGATGGGTTCTACATCCTTCAGGGCAAAAAGATCTGTTAGATGCCCTCGAAGAAATAGCAAAATCTAATCAAATTGTTATCGCAACGCACTCACCATTCTTGATAGATAAAAACAAACTGGAAAGAATAAGAATCGTGAAAAGAGAAGCGAATGTAGGGACAAAAGTGTATGAAAAATTCTGGCATTCAGCATATGATTCGCTACAACAGATCAGAGCTTCTATCGGAGCGGATATCTCTGATTCACTTTTTGGAGGTAAAAATAACATCATCGTGGAGGGCCGCTCAGATACAATATACTTGGAGGCCATGGCAGAGTATCTCAAAAGGAGAGGGAAAACAACTATTGACCTCGATAAAGTGTTTATCGTTGCAGCAGGAGGTGCTGAAGGAGTTCCCTATCTTGTAGCATGGTTCAAAGCTGAAAAATATAACCTGTTGGCATTATTTGATGCTGATGACGAGGGGAGAAAGGCAGCACGAAAAATAGAGAGCATAGCCGAAATAGATATAAATACTGAAGTGCTAAAATTGGATGAAATTTCAGAAGAGTTCAAGGGAAAATCTTTGGAGATAGAGGATCTATTTAACGAAGAGTTTTACCACATGGCAGTTAATAGGGTATATAAGGAAATCTTCGAAAATAAATTGGGGGAATCCGAAGTTAAGCTTGAAGAAATACCTACTGAGGGTTTAAGAACTAAACGTTATGCTAAGTTCTTCAAAGAGAAGAACTTGGGAGGATTTGATAAAGTTAAAGTTGCATTAGAGATCAAAAAGATGTTCTCAGAGAAAATGAGTAAAGAAGAGGAAGAAAAGTTAGAAGAAACCGTTCACAATTTTGAGATGCTATTTAGGAACATTAAAGAAAAATTTGAGAGGAAGGGAGTAAAGTTATGAAGCTTGGCGGACTCTGCGGTGCTTCGAATCTTACCCCTATCAGGGTCACTTAACACTATTCGCTGTTACTCATAGGACTCGTATATCCGTAAAATATTATGATATTGGATCCAGCTGGATGAAGGCAAAGCCTATTAAATTTAGAAGAATTATCTGAATTCATGCGTCTAATCTACGAAAATGTAGCAATAGGATTGATTGTGCAACGTATTGGTGAATGCAGAGCACAAAACAGCTGGTTGCCCATAAAAGGGACACTTACACAGCAGACACCATTAGAGAAGAATTACCGTGATACTCTGCTAAGTTATGGGGATAAATTCGTCGTTATAGAGTTCAAATCTCCAGAGTTTCGAAGCACTTCTCTCATCTACGAGGGTATACAACTATCTGTGCTTTATAATATAGCATCAACAATTGGAGAAGAGAACGTCTTACTAGGTCTCATTCATGCAACACTAGCTGGGCGTTTAATTAAAACACTTGGGTCAGGTTTATATTGTTGGTGGACTGTACCGGCAACTACTGTATTTGTTCCACTGTCCAACCTAAGTGGGTTTGTGTCCCCACAAACTTCTCAGATTAGATTAGAGATAACAAGAGCCTCCGGATACGCCAATCCAAATAAAGTAAATATATACCCAACATGTGCTACACAGAGTCCTATAAACAAAACTGAAGCTTGGTGTTCATCGTGCGGTGGTGTGTATCAAGTTGGAGGCGATCCCAGAATAATTTCACTTGGAGCTAGGTTGGATAGTCGTCCGTTGCAGATAGAAGGATATACTCTTGCATCGCTAATCCATGAGATCGTTAAGTGTGAAATTGGGTGTATCGTAGATCACCCTAATCGAAAACACACAGGAGATCAAAGAATTATAACGTATGAGGAAGTCCCGGTGGTAATTAGAAGAACAAAGGAATTGAGTCACCCTGCGATATTTCTAAAAAGAAGCGACGGTCTTCAATTGACACCTATCTAATTTAGAATAAAAAATTAGTTATATTAACTTTTGAATGACAGAACTGGCGAGTTAATAGTCTCCAAAAGAGATGCATTCAGATTCAGGAATTACTAAGACTATAAGATGAAAACGAGGCTTAGAAACCTTTAAAACTCTAATTTTGCTTCATTTACTCATTATGAAGTACGAAAATATTCTATCCAAACTATCGCCAAAAGTTCTCTTAGACCATTATTGGATGATTCTCGACTTAATAGAGTGGGAACTCTATATGGCTCCAGAGTTCACCGTGGATGACATTCTAAAACATCTTTCAGAAAAGCAATCTCGCATAGACTACCCATATTATCGTAGAAAATGCATAAAAGCACAAAAAGTTGTGGAAGAAGTTATAACTCAATTAACTGAGTTAGAGCTGATAGAGAGAGCGAACGAATACTTTACAAAGAGGAAAAGGTACTCGGAATTCTTTTACTTTTTAAAGAAAAACATCAAAGACAGTGTGACGAGGAAAGTATCGTGGGCTGTTTGGTATCTCTATAGCAAATGTGTTAACAGTTTTACGACTCTCCAAGTCATAGAGGAGCTATCATATTCTGATGAAGATTACAGGGAGGAATTAGAACATCTCCGGGTATGGAAGAATGGAAAGTGGCTTCCTGTTCTAAAGAGGAAAAATTGCTGTAGTTGGCTGCTGCTAAATGAGGTGCAATCCTCCAAGAAACCTGTATTGTTAAAGGACTTGCCAGAAAGACTTTTTACTATTTTAGAGTTAAAAAAAGAGTTCTCTGAAGACGAAATAATCCAGAAAGTTCGAGAACTTGAAAAGAAAGCAGTAGAAAGAAGTTTAAGGAAGTTAAAGCTCGAATTTAAGGATGGTTACTGGCAAATCAACGACGTTGCCCTTTCTAAAATACGGGAAAACCTTAAAGGAGAGAAATCCCTAAACTGGCCATTTTTCGGCAATATAATAGTTAGAGACAACCCATATTTTAAAATGCTTCGTGGAAGTTCATGCACAGCATACGTTGACGCTCCAAACCAGATTGTTGAAGAGCTTATACGAGAGCTAATAGCAGTTAGCAGAGAGAGCAAGAACGATGAAGATTTCTACACTAAAGCCTGTGAAGTCGCAGAGCATTACAATATCCTTCTCAAGAAGGATGCTATAAGATACTTCAAATATAAGCTGGACTGGCTCCATTTTAGGATATACGATCATCCATTCATGAGTAAATATGGGGTTAAGGTAAATATTAACTGGAATTCGTTTATGGACTTCCTCGAGAGTTTTTCAAAAGCGAGAATCCCGCTGTGGATTAAATATCGGTACATTTCACTCTGTAGACACTCCTCCTTAAAGCTTGTTTTGAGAGGAGAACTTGAGAGAACTCAAGAGGCCGTTAAGGAAATTTCTATGAATGACAGAGTTGAAATACGGAGGGGATTTGACGAAATCATCAGTTACTTAGAAACTGTTAAAAACCAGCTTATGAGGATTTTGCAAAGAAAAGCATGGAAAGATGTGTTAAGAAGAGTACAGGTTGAGCCTACGGTTTTACTATATCTACCAGAGATAGTGTCTATGATAAAAGCGTTAAACAACCTTGTAGATAATGGCGCTGCCCCTTCGTGCTACAGAGAAATGAGAAAGATTTTGGAAGGCCTTGCTTGGGCTATTTTTGATGATATTCTCCTTTTTAGAAGCGTGAGGAGAGGAGCTGAAGCTGATTGGTTACCACGTCCATACCGCTATGTGTCCAAGGAGTGGTATGAATCTATACGGCAGAAAAAAGAATTTACGGTGCATAACTTAGGCATTCTGAATAAGAAAATAAGGGAACTTATAAATGCTATCGAAGAAGGAAGAAATTGGAGTAAAAAAGAATTAGAGATGGTAGAAAGAGCTATATTCGAGAATTTGTCCTATCCATCTTTCTTGCTAATTTTGGGGGAAGATGCAGGTCTGATTAAAAATACAGGATTTGTGCCAGTATACGATGCCCCTTTGCTGCTGACAACCGCCAGAGAGGACTTTAAGGAAGTAGCTAAGAGTCTTGGTTTAATGCCTGATGATTTTGCTGATAAAGTTATGAAAGTACTTGAAAAAACAACTCCACCAGCAATAGTTCCTCCTTACCCCTCAAACGATTTTGTGCTTGCATTTGTGGACAAAACCCTTTCAACAGACCCACAAAAGAAGTTACAAAAGAAGTACAATGAATACAGTTTCTTCATTCATTCCTATTTTACTTCTTGGTATATTTTCCCTTTTTCGTCTGTGCTTGAGTTTAAGATATTGAAGTACGAGATAACAACATTCTTACAAATGATAAATGAAATTCTGAGGAGGTATATTCACAAATGTTATCAATGAGTTTTTCCCACAGAGCCAAACTCTCTGCTCGCTATTGCTTGTTTCAGTGCTATCTTGAGCCTGATAACTGTACTTTGTCAAATTTTGCAAAACTGGAAATTATAGGGTGGTGGGCGGGGGGAGTTTGTGGTGGTTTTTCAATAAAACATATAAAAATAATCCTATATTCAGAATTTAATGACAATCTATACTTCTTATCATCTCCATAATATCGTCGTATTCTTTTTGAGGATTGAAATCTAATCTAATCGAGATCTCTACATGGATTGCTTCAGTTAAATCTGCACTAACAACTTTTTCGATATTTTGATTGGGGTACATGGTAACTACGACAATTTTGCTATCACTTTCTGGGCAGTCCCAGCCAATTATATAGGCCATTATTGGTAAATCTCCACCCGGAATTACAAAGGTTCGATTAAAAGCCTCAAAACCCATATCTTTGTAGTGAAAATCACCTTCCAGAATCCTGACTTTTGCTTCGTGTCCATTAACAGTGATCGAAGTTACACTTACTTTTCTAAGCTCTATTCCGTATTGTAGTCTAGCTCTCTCCTTCAAAGATTTCTCGGCCTCGTCCATTACTTTATCGATTGGTACATAAATAGGCTCTAAGATTTCCCAAATGTTCGATGTGTCGATTTTTGTGACGTAGATTTGTGCAAAATCCTCGTCTATCATACCAAGCGTTTGTTTATAGATCTTCCTGGCTAACGAGACATCGCTATATTGGACTGTTGTTATTGAAACATTAAATGTAAGCATAGCCTTTTTATATATTCTAGTCTCCTCCCAAGCTTTTACTTCTTCCCAACCTTTTTCTTTAAGGAGTGTCTCATTTATTTTTAGAGGAGTTGTTTTTGGAGGTTCTCCTTTTTGGGCACATCCACTAACCACTAACTAACAATAAAAATATTATAACTGAAATTGCAACTATTTCAACCTTTGTCAGGTTACATTTTCGATTCTTCATTTACCAAGTAGTAGCTGGATTAAATTTACATATTCTGTCCAGTATTCCGTTCTGTATTCTGTTCTATACTCAGTTCTGCATTCTTTCTTATACTTTGTAACAATATGTGTTTCTATTTTTGTTGGAGGCTCAATATCAGGATATACGTGATATCTACTTTCCCAATCTGTTGAATAACTTAAACCACTACTTTTAAGCCTAAAAGTAGCTGTTTGTCCAGGACCGATATACTTTTTATCGGTTGCCGTATATGCCAGTCTGTCTCCATCATAAAATTCAGCAGTAACAGTAAAAGTCCCTCCTTTCTCATCAACATTCTCTATCGTGCAAACGTACTCAAGTTCCCAGTCGAGAAGACCAACTGGGTGGACATAGTGTTCCACTAATTCATAATTGACTGGTACCTCTCTTTTCTCTTCTACTTGATAGGGAACATTTTCACATACTGTATATGGTACTTGCTCTGGCACCTGAGCAGATTTAGTCACTGGAATTATGGGTAAAAGAGACACAACTATAGCCAAAACTAATATAACTACTACTGCAATCCACTTTTTACTCATTTGTATTCACCCCATACATCAAACAGCTTTATTGTCTGTGTAATACTTTTAATTTAACTTTTTCGAAAAGAAATGATTAAATCGAATAAGTACAAGAAATGCCAGCTTTCCACAAACCAGTTTATTGACTATAGCAGTTTTTTGAAACCCTGGTAGTAATCTTCATTCTCGTATTCTGTCTCCTTATAGCACTCTTTCAAGCTCATTTTTTACAAGTACTATGTCTCTACCGTTACCCAAATTCCGAACTTAGCGGTTGTAGCGTTGATGTAGCTTTCAAGCCGTTCTATACCATCTTTTCTGCTTTCGCTTTTTGGAACATCCTCTCCAGTAGAATTTCAGAAAGTTCAATTGGTCCTATAAAAATAAAAATCAAATTAAACGAGTGATGTCAACTCAATCTTAACCCATCTTCCATTCCCATCCGTCTCAACGCATGCGTTCATCCTTGCGTTGTCTTCGCTGAAGTCGATTTCAAGGGGTTCAAATTCCTTGAGCTCTTCAAACCTCATCAAATCGTAGTAATCGATGTCATCTGCTGTTATTCGATTGCAGCTGTAGATGCAGGGCAGTGTTTCTCTTATTCTCTGCTTTCTTACTATGCATTTGCCGTTCCTTGTGAATATCTGCTTTATCCAGCCTGCTCTGCTTAGCTTTCTGTAGTTTCTGCAATTCCTGCATCTGCTAAACAAATTCCAAAGTTTTATATACTCAACAGAATATTCAATACTGCCCAAATAAACCATTTAAACCACCTCCTTTTCTTTTCCCTTTTTGCGGGAGGTGGTTCTTCTCAGAACAACGGCTGTGGAGCGGAGCGGTCAGAAGCTATAATGAGAGATTCTTTCTCAATTCTTTTAAATTAAAAAATTTTATCTTAAACACTCATCAATTTCTTTCCTCTGTTGCCTTAAATATCCTAAGACTAAAGTGATATCCTCATCCCGGTACTTCTCACCTCTAACTCTAAGGGCATAATCTTTAACGAACTTTATGATTTCTTTTTTGTCTACTTTTTCACCTCTTTCTCTGCAAACTTTACTAACGATGGATAAAACATCATCAAATAATGAGTTGTAAGAAATCGATGGGACTCCGAGAAGAGCAGCTAAGATTCTCAGTTCCTTATCATTTGTAAACAAAACTGCTTCTCTGCGTATAGCCTCTAAAAGTATCATTGAATCCCTGATATCTCTTTTGACGTCCTCCAAGCGTTTCTGCAATTTTTTTTCTGCATCTCCAACAGTAGCTGAAATTCCGATCCTTTGTAGATTACAACCTGCTATCTTTTTCAACCTTTCAAGTAGGATTAAAAGCTGATACCCTCTTTTCGAATTTACGAGTTCATGGACTTCATCGATTACTATGTATCTAACGCTCTTTAACGCATTCCACCATCTTGGAGATACATCTAAGATTATTTCAGGGCTTTCCGGAGTAATTATTACCGCATCCGGTGGTGGATCTCTGTAGCTCTTGTTAATATGACGAAAGGTAGATTAGAGAGTTTTAAAGAACTTGCAGTTTTACAAATTCTCAGATGATGGACAACTCCACAAATCATTGTGTCTCTTTCTCTTCAAGTTCCTGTTTTATAAAGTCCCTCATCCTATAGTCGATTAAACTTGCAAGACCTTCAATCTCCTTGCCACGTCTGGATCCTGTTTTGCAATCTTGTAAAGCTTTGTGACGAATTCTAGCATACTCAGCACATCCTCGTCCTTCAGCGATGCAAAATCTTCGAGTACCCTACTTTCAGCTTCTTCAACCTCCATCGCAGCTTCAAGCGTCAAGGCCTGGCCACATCGGTGGCAGAATCTCGCATCTGGGGCGTTCTTCTCACTGCATCGTGGACAGTCGATCGGAGTGAGTTTGCTCTTGTCAGGAATCTTCTCATCCTTTATACCGTGGATTCTTGCATAAGCTGCATCGATATCCCTGCCGGAAAGGTGCACATACTTCGCTGGGATATCACTTCCCTGAACCCAGCCGAACCACTCACACATCTGCGCCTCCGTGAACCTGTTCGCAAGATATGTAGCCCTTGAATGCCTGAAGTGGTGCGGATTTACGGGCTTGTCTATGCCCGCCCTCCTTGCGACCTCGTTTAGCATCTTCAGCAGTGCTCTGTACCCAACTTTCTTCCCCTTTCCCCTCGTCCCTATATTAATCCAAACAGGAACTTTCCTGTTGTTTCTTTCTGGATGGGCATTTAGCCACGCCCTTATATAGGGAACGCTCTCTATGAGCGGAAGCCTCCTCGCTCCCGTCTTACCTCTAATTACGATTTGTAGGCCATAAGTGTAATCTTGAAAGTCACCGACCTTTAAGTCGTATATCTCCCCAATCCTCGCCCCTGTCTCCCACAACAGCGCTATCAGCGCCTTGTCCCTCGGGTTGTCCGCTGCATCTATCATTCTCTTCACGTCGTCCTCGATCAGCAGGTCTTTAGGAAGCTTATTGTTCCTGGACTTTGATGAGGTTTTAAGCCACTTCACCTGCTCCGGATACTCTCCGCCGTTCAACCACTTGAAGAGAACTTTCAGTACTATCTTGTACTGTCTCTTCGTTTCGTCCGAAATCTCCCTCTGGTTAACCCAAGCGACTATGTCTTCTATCTGACTCTTTGTTGCTTTTCTGAGGTCATAATCCACGAACTCAAGGATTTTCTTTAGGTGGGAGAGTAGCTTGTACATGTGTGCGTCGCTGCACCCCTGCACAATCAGGTACTTCCTGAATTCCTCAAATAACCTCTTATTTTCTTTTTTTATTCGTTTACTCCTTCTTACACTCTCTAGCAATCTTTTATGCATCTTCTCGTAGTTGAGTATCACAAATGGTTATGTAGTGGTAGAGTATAAAAGTGTTTTGAACTGCAATGTCAATTCACCACCGGTCCATGTTTCTTTGCTCCTTAAAAGTTGTCTCTTTCGAACTCCATTTGTTACTAATTTGTTTTATTTAATGTTATTCACCTTAAATCAATCCCTCAAACTCAAGAATTTTCCTCGCCCACTGAAGTTTTTTCCTCTTAAGCCCTTCAGCCCCATCAAAATCAAAGCCATAGAGTGAGATTTTGCTGGCATTCATCTCCTTTGCAAGCAAGGCTGCTCTGTCACCGTCTGTAAAGCCACCAAAATTATAGATGCGGTTGAATGGTTTGCCTTGCGTTGTTCCAACAAACTTTCCAACCTCTGGCACCACCCTTCGTATCCTGTCCATGTTATCGCCATGGGCATGCAGAACGAGAATGCACCCCTGTTTCTCAATCTCCATGATTGTATTCACACTTTCCTCCATATCAGTTATGTGAATGTCTGGAGCAATTCTGGTTCGTGTCAGGGCCTTTCCTGCGGTTATTTTTATCTCTTCCTCAATTTTTTCGTCCTCTCCCTCTTCCAGAGCATATCCTATGACTGCAACGCTCCTTCCCTCCATCTTCTCCCTCAAAATAGAAGAATCAAGTAGCTTTCCTCTACCAAGGCTGTGCATGAGCTTTGCTGCTTCTTCATCCCTATCCCGTGAAAACCCAAAGTCCAGGATAATTTGAGAATAAAACCTGAACCAGTCTTCAAGCTTCATTAGCCTTTTTATTCTCCAGCATTTAGCCTCTTTATCCCGATTGCCACCTTCCTGCCCTCGATGTCCCATTCCCTGACGTAGCCTTCAGCCTTTCCAAAGTTGATGTTCTTAGCTCTTGTCTCCCTCTCAATGTAGTCTTCCCATCCCTTCACAAGTTCTGATGGCATGTCAATTGTCACATCAATAAACTCCTCGACGTTCAGATCGAGTTTCTTGCGCATTTCCTGTATTCTCCTGACAATTTCTCTTGCATAACATTCCCTTTCGAGTTCTTCGTCTATTACCGTGTAGAGGTAAACATTACCTCTTGAAGTCTCAGCAGCAACATAACCCTCTGGCAACTCGTATTCAACGTTCAGAACCTCGTCAGTCTTCAAGTCCATACCCTCAAACTCAATAGTCCCGCTCTCCAGTATTCTATTCACTTCCTCAGTACTGAGACTTGAAACATATTCGGAGAACTCTTTCGCTCTATCTTTGAGTAAAGGCCCTACAGCTTTGTAGTTTGGCTTTGCCACAACGCTTTTCTTAAACTTCCTGACGTATTTGACTTCCTTAACGTTGCACTGAGATCTGATTATGCTCTCAAGCTCCTTCACAGCTCTTTCAACGTCCCCGTCACCTTCAACCACAAGCAGCCTTAAAGGCCATCTCAGCTTCCTCTTCGCCTTCTGCCTGGCGTTGCTTGCAGCCTCGAATATCTCCTTTGCTACTTCCATTGCTTTTTCGAGCTCTGAATCTATCAGGTTCTCCTCTGGCTCGGGATAGTTTTCAAGAAATATTGATTCTTCCATTTTTCCGGTAATTTTTTTGGCCTCTGCAAATTCCTTAATGAAGTGCTGGTAAATCCATTCCGCAAGGAATGGGGCGTATGGAGCGATAACCTTTGTAACTTTATCAACGACACGGAGAATGGTTGCGTATGCGGCAATCTTTGAAGGCGAATCTTTTTCCTCCCAGACCCTCGGTCTTATGAGCTGAACATACCAGCGGCTGAAGTCCTCCACAACAAAATCGAAGAATGCCCTTACAACCCTGTGAAGCTGGTAGTTCTCCAATGCCTCTACAGCCAGCTTGTTCAGGCTTTCGAGTCTTGAGAGTATCCACCTGTCTTCTATCTGATACTCAATGCTTTTCACGCCCCTGATGAATTCCTCCTTATCAAGGCTCATGTACATGTAAGCGAATCTGACAGCATTCCAGAATATGTTCAGCATGCGATTGTAGTTTCTTGCCTCTTCCCAGCTAAAGCGTAAGTCCTCCCATAGAGCGGAGGAGAGAACGTAAAGGCGGAACGCATCAACTCCTATCTTATCGACGACTTCTTCAGGTTCAACCACATTACCAAGGCTCTTGCTCATCTTCCTGCCCTGCTCATCAAGAGTAAAGCCATGCATCAGTACGGTTTTGTATGGTGCTTTGTTGAATGCAATGATGCTCGCTCCAAGCTGCGAATAGAACCAGCCCCTCGTCTGATCGTGCCCTTCGGTGATGAAATCGGCAGGCCATAGTCTTTCGAAGTCTTCCTTCTTCCCCGGGAAGTGGAGAGTTGCCCATGAGGCTAAGCCGCTGTCGAACCACACGTCGAAAACATCGGCAACCCGGTGCATTTTCCCTCCGCATTCGCAATCAAAGGTTACTGCATCAATTTTCGGTCGATGCAGGTCTAAATCGCTTTGCCACGGCACTTCATCAATGTTCCCAACAACCTTCATTGCTCCACACTTCTCGCATATCCATACTGGAATCGGGATGCCCCAGTAGCGCTGCCTGCTTATACACCAGTCCCTTGCGTTGCTCACCCAGTCCTTAAAGCGGGCCATGCCCGCCCACTCCGGAATCCATCTGACTGCATCGATTTCCTTCAGCATCATATCTCTGAGTTCGCTCACTTTGAGGAACCACTGTTCAGTAGCTCTATATATTATAGGGTTCTTGCACCTCCAGCAGTGTCCGTAGCGGTGCACTATGGTTTCTTCAGCGAGAAGAAGACCTTTCTCATTCAAATCGTCCATAATAACCCTGTTAGCTTCTTTAACATTCAAACCAGCGTACTTGCCAGCCTCGTCTGTGTAAATTCCTCTTTCATCAACAGGGTTAAAAACGGGCAAGCCTTGCTCCATTCCAAGCTCATAATCCTCAAGACCGTGTCCGGGAGCTATGTGCACACAGCCTGTATTTTCTGCCGAAACAAAATCGGCCATGTAAACCGCATGTTTCCACTGCTTTTGTAAGGGTACTTCTTCCAGAAGAGGATGCTCATACTCAAGCCCAACGAGGTCTTCCCCAAGATGAGTCTCAACTATTTCCCACAGCTCATATCCGCCCTTCCTGAGAACGTTTTCAGCCAGCTCCTTTGCCATAATCAGATACTCAATTCTGCCATCATGCATTGCCTTTATTGTTGCGTACTCCAGGCCAGGATGTACAGCAACGGCAATGTTTGCTGGTAAAGTCCACGGAGTTGTTGTCCAGATGACTATGCAAGTGTTACTCTTACCCTTTACCGGGAACTTAACGAAAATTGATGGATCTTCCTCATCCCAGTACTCCACCTCTGCATCAGCCAGAGCGGTCTCACAGCGGGGACACCAGTTGACAACCATCTGCTTTCTCTCAAGCAGACCTCTTTCATAAGCTCTCTTTATCGTCCACCACGCTGCATTGATGTAATCGGCTTTGATGGTCATGTACGGGTTATCCCAGTTCATCCACACGCCAAGCCTTTTGAACTGCCGGGTCATAGCATTCTTGTTCTGCAAAGAATATTCCATGCAGCGGGCAACGAATTTCTCTATTCCGTAGCTTTCTATGTCTCTCTTTGTTGTAAAGCCAAGCTCCTGTTCCACCTTAACTTCAATTGGCAGACCATGCATGTCCCAGCCCGGGACGTCTATAACCCTAAAATTGCGCATCCTCTTAAAGCGGAGAACTGTGTCCTTTATCACCTTGTTCCAAGCTGTTCCGAGATGAATTCTACCAGTTGTGTAGGGCGGGCCATCAACAAAGAAGAAAAACCTGCCTCCACGCTGTCTGGCTTTTTCGTAAATTTCTCCATCCTTCCAGAATTTTGAAATTTCCTCCTCAACGCTCTTGGGTGAATAGATGCTCGGAAAGGTCATGATTGCCAGAGATTTGAATGTGTTAAAATATTTTTGTGCCTTGCAGAATTGAGACCACAAACTTTTTAATTTTAATAAACTGATATTAATTGTATGTTTGAGTTTGCAGGCCTTGGGGTGGCTTTTTTGACTTCAATCCTCATATCAGGGTTCTTTCTCTGGATTGGCCTCAGGGTAATAGGAAAGAAGAGGGGCATACTTGAGGCTGGACTTGCGAATTTTGCGGCCAGCATATTCGCTGCGGTAATTTTTGGAATTTCTGCTACAATTCCTTTTTTCGGAATTTTTTCCCCTTTTGTCGGATTTTTAGCCTATCTGTATGCTCTCAAAACCCTTCTGAAGGTTAGCCTGATAGACGCCTTAGCCGTGTCAGTGATTGCCCTCATGGCCTTCATTGTTGCGGTATTCCTGTTTGCAATGATTGGTTTTCAGCTCTTCAGTCTTGCTCCTCAGCCATACAGCCACATTCCAGGGGGATTTCCAAGAAACATATACTTTTAGAGTACCTTTTTATACCATTTGTATCCTCATTTTCCAATGACCATTGAAACAGAAATCTGGGTCGAAAAGTACAGGCCCGGAACTCTGCAGGAAGTCGTTGGTCAGGAAGAAGTTGTTCAAAGGCTTATGAGCTATGTTGAGAAGAAGAACATCCCCCATCTCCTCTTTGCAGGTCCCCCTGGAACCGGTAAAACAGCGAGTGCAATAGCACTTACAAGAGATATGTTCGGTGAAAACTGGAGAGACAACTTCATTGAGATGAACGCCAGCGATGAGCGGGGCATAGATGTTGTGAGGCACAAGATAAAGGAGTTTGCAAGAACCGCCCCAATAGGTGATGCACCATTCAAGATTATCTTCCTCGATGAAGCAGATGCTCTTACCGCAGATGCCCAGGCAGCTTTGAGAAGAACGATGGAAATGTACTCGAAGATATGTCGCTTCATTCTGAGCTGTAACTACGTTAGCAGGATAATAGAGCCCATTCAGAGCAGATGTGCCGTTTTTAAGTTCCGTCCAGTCCCAAAAGAGGCGATGAAGAAAAGGTTAGCAGAGATATGCAGAAGAGAGGGTGTGAAGATTACCGAAGACGGGCTTGAAGCTCTGATTTATGTTGCAAACGGGGACTTCAGGAAAGCAATAAATGCCCTCCAAGGAGCTGCAACTCTGGGAGAAGTTGTTGATGCAGACGCAATATACCAGATAACTGCAAGCGCCCGTCCGGAGGAGCTAACGACTCTTTTGGAGGTTGCACTTGATGGCAGATTCATGGAGGCGAGAGAGATTCTCGACAAGCTAATGATAGAATATGGAATGTCTGGAGAAGACGTCGTTTCCCAGCTCTTCAGACAGATTATTTCATCCGGTATGGACGAAAAACTTAAAGTTTTGCTCATAGACAAGCTTGGAGAGACGGATTTTAGACTGACTGAAGGTGCCCGTGAGAGAATTCAGCTCGACGCATATCTCGCATACCTCACCACCATTGGAAAGAGAAAAATCGGCTAACTTTTTAATACCTCTCCAGCCCATTTGTTTGTGTGAGACTCCTCACCATAGGCATGGGGGCAAAAGGAGCCCAGCTATCCGATGCTCTCGCAAAATACGGGGCAAAAGTAAACAGAGCTAAGCTTTTCAAGTGCTACGCCGTAGACAATGAGATTGATGGGCTGAAGGCTCTGAAGGGAATCCCTGAAAGAGATCGTTATCTTGCTCATACACAGAGAGATGCTGGTGGGGTTGTAAATTCGATTCTCGAAAGATACGAGCTTTTTGAGGGAGCTCTAATTCTCACGTCTCTTCCTGATGACTTCGGTTACTCTGCTGGAATGGAGCTGGCAGAAAAACTCAGAAAATCCATTGAAGAGCCGATTCTCGCTCTGGCAACTCTTCCTCGGGATGCGGAGCTTGCCGAAATGCGAAGAAGAATACGTGAGTTGCGAAAATCTGTTGACGTTCTTCTACTCTATGAGGAAAATGATGGACTTGTGAGGAACGTGGTTGAATCACTCAATCTCCTCGCTCTTGTGGGGGAGATAGATCTCAAAAAGAGACAGGCAGGAGAGGTTGTTGTTGATACATCTGACGTTTTCAATTCCTTAGCAAAAGAGGGCATCTCTGTAATTGGAACTGCAAGAAGGAAACTTCCACCTTTCCTGATTAGAAGACTGCTTATGCGAAAGAGCTACGAGATCAGGGGAGTTCGATCTCAGAGAATGATAGACATGCTGAAAAATGCCTGCAATGACCTGAGTGTTGACATCGAAATAGAATCTGCAAAAAGTGCATTGATTGTTTTCTCCGGAGATCCTGAAGAAATAACAATGGATGGTATGTTTTCATGTGTTACCATTATGGAAGAAATGCTGTCCCCCCATGCCGAGATAAGATACGGAGACTACCCGTGCAAATCAAGAGAGATGTCTCTCGTTCTCCTGCTCTCCGGTGTAACCAGGTTGAAGTTTTAACTCAGGTCACAACCCTCGCACCATCTTCCTCAACTATTACTGTGTGTTCCGACTGCGATACCATCCCTTTCCCCGCCTCAGTAAGAACAGGGTATGCTCTAAGTACGCCACTTCTTACAAGCCTGTTTATGATGAGGTCAGAGGCACTTTTCAGCCATCTTTTTGCAAAAGGAAGCGTTTTATACTGCTTGATTTCTTCAAGCAGTTCTCTCTCCTGCTTCATCCTTACGGGCTTTGGGCTTGCAAGAGAGTATATCTCCACCTCATTCCTTTCCACAACCTTACCGGTGCCATCCGTTACAAAGGGTTCTATTGCTATTATTGCTCCTCTCTCAAGAACAACTCCACGCCGTGTGGAGAAGTTATAGATTGTCGGGGGTGCATGACACATCCAGCGCTGAAGACCGTGACCGGTCAGATTGACTATGGGTTTATAGCCAAACTCCTTTATCACACCGTCAATTAGCCTTCCAAGCTCTGCAGTATCCACGCCTGCATGTATTGCCTTGATTGCACTGTTTAATGCCTCTTCAGAGGCGGCAACGAGTTCGCTGTGGTCTCCAAGATCGACCGTTATGGCAGTATCGGCAATGTATCCATCTACATGTGCTCCGACATCAAGCTTGACTATATCTCCCTCATGAAAAACTCTTTCATCATTTTTTCTGGGCGTGAAATGTGCGGCATCACTGTTTATGGATATGTTACACGGAAATGCCGGCAATGCACCCAGTTCCACAATCCTCTTTTCCACAAACTCTGCAATCTCGAGGAGCTTTACACCAGGTTTTATCAGCTTTACAGCCTCTTCTTTGGTTTTTCTCAGTACTTTGCCCGCTTTTTCAGTTTTTTCAATTGCCTCATTCATGCTCTCACCCAGTCCGGATATGATGTCAGGATTTCGCATCCACCCTTCTTAACAACAACAGTATCCTCCACTCTCACTCCACCAACGTTTTTGTAGTACAATCCCGGTTCAACCGTAAACACCATGCCTTTCCTGAGTTCATCATCACTCTCGAATATTTTTGGCTCTTCGTGGACTTCCAAGCCAACACCATGGCCTGTGGAGTGTATGAATCCCTCCTTAGCCTTATTCCTTAAAGTGTGATAGCCGTATGATTCTATGACCTCGCAGACAGCGTTGTGAACCTCTCTACAAGTTATCCCTTCTCTTATCACAGCTATCCCCCTCTGCTTCGCCTCAATTACGACTTTAAGCATCTCCTCTATTTCCGGCTCAGGTTCTATCAGAATAGTTCGTGTGAAATCAGCATAGTAACCATGCTTTCTGCTCTTCGGGAATATATCTACTATAACATGCCCTTCTACCTCTCCCTCTCCTATGAAGTGTGGAAGTGCAGTGAGCTTACTGGAAGCAACTATTGTATTTCTTGCAATAAACCCTTTCTGGAACAGGAAGAGCTCAACCGCTTCTCTCAACTCCTCACAGCTTCTTCCCTTTTTAACTATACCTTTCAGAAACTCAAAAGCATCCACCGTAGCTTTGCACGTCTCTCTGATCTTCTCAAGCTCTTCTGCAGTCTTTACAGCCCTCTTTTTTGAAAAGGGGTTGTCAACTACCTGAACATCAAATCCTTTAAGCCCCAGTGCGATGTATGCCGGAAAATCAGGAGGGATCTGTACCTTTTTTACACCCTTTTCCTTCAGAAAAACCTTCAGGCTTTCAACAAATGCGCTTCTGGCATCCATATCTTTTCTTCTCTCGTGATATCCTATCTCCGAGTAGGACAATACCTCTTTAACACGGCTACCTTTTATTGCTCTTTCTTTCTCCATATCAGGAACTATCAGTATATCCAGCTTTTTTCCAACAGCGTGATACGATGACTCAAGCTTGATGCCGGTAGCGTAGTAAAAATTTGCCGTCCCTGAATGATGAATGAACACAAGCATAGTTTTGCTAAGCCTGTCTCTTTTAAAGCTTTTCTCAGAGTTCGGCAAATCCCAAGATGTCCGAATTTTCTACCATATCCTTCCACATATAACTGAAAGGTGGACCAAGGGCATAATATATCGCATTCAGCTTTTCAAGTGTCTTCCTCAACTCTTCTCTTATTTCAGCAGCATCAATGCCTCTGTCTTCAACAGTCTGAGCCATCTCTTTCATCCTTCTCAATCCTTCAAAGTCGTCTTTCATCTCCTCCAAGATACTGCTGAAAAGCTGTTTACTGCTGCCTTTTATATCCTTGGGAGGTATATAGCGGGAGAGGCAGGACGTGAAAGCATTTATAGCTCCTCTTACGTTCAGAATTGATGACAGTTCTTTTCCGATCCCTTTTTCAAAATCTTCATTTTTCATAGCCCTCAGGGCCGAGCTTATGCCGAGAAGGCTGGGGTAGAGTTCTTCAAGTCCTTTTTCTGTAATTCTGTAAAGCCTCCTCTTCCCTCTCTTCTCAACTTCCACGTATCCTGGCTGGAGGAGATGGTGAATGTGCCGGGAAAGCGTAGGCTCAGAGAGATTTGTGGCATCTCTCAGGGATGTGAAGTCCATTGGTTGCTGGAAAAGTGCTTCGAGTATTCTCCTTCTATTTTCTTCAAACACCCCACGCTGATACATCTTTAATAAAGTAAGTTAAGCCTGAATAAGAACCTTTCCAATCATATACTTACATCACTTCAATTTACCATATCGGCAGAACCTCATCAAGTCTCTTCTGCCTTGGAGTTCTCTCTATGTTAAAGTAGTGGATTGCAGCTCTTGCCACAGCATCAACGTATTCTTTTTTGGTGTAAACTCCAAGCTTCATCGTATCCTTTTCTGCCTCTCTAAGTGCCCTTACCAGGGGGGAGATTTCTTCAAGCTTAACTCGCTGCCCCTCCACATCAACAATAGCCTTGAGCTCCTTTGCCTCCTCTATTTCAGGAATGTCTACTATAACGCAGTCCTCATCAACGCCCGCCATTCCAGCAATCTCTCTTTCCGCACGCTTTGTGTTTATTCTTTCAACTCCAAGCCTGCTACAACTGACGTATATCGCTCTCTTAAACAGCCTTCTGCTGTCTATTCGCTCTATCATCTCCCTGGCAAACCCTTCTTGATCTCTCAAAAAAGCAACTATATCATGATCGTCCATTCTCAGCAAAAGTTTTGCTTCAAGATTTCCCTCTTCAATGCACCTCTCCACAGCTTTCTCATACATTTTCTTTGCTATCCTACAGACATGGTGGTAGTAAACCGTGGGATACATCATAAATCTTGATAAAAGTAGTGATTCTGCTGCTCTCAATGCACTACTATCTATTACAGGCTTTTCCCTGTCGAAGTAGATTTTGTCAACAAGCCTCTTGAGATCGAAAACCCCGTAAGCTACGCCTGTGTAGTATGAATCCCTGACCAGGTAGTCCATCCTGTCTGCATCAATGTCTCCACTCACAATACCTGCTCCTTTTATATATTCACAGATCTTTTTTGGCCTGAGACCTTCATCTTCAAGCACATCTTCAAGTTCTGTGCCTTTTATCAGTGGAAATACGTCTTCATGCTCCATTTTAAGGTACCTCTTCACGATGCTCTCGCTCGAATGCGAAAAAGGAGCATGACCAATGTCGTGAAGCAAAGCTGCAGCAATAACTTCTCTTCTTCCCTCATTGCTCACCTGCATTTTTGATGCCAGAACGCTTGCTATGTGCATAACTCCAAGGCTATGCTCAAAGCGTGTGTGATTTGCCCCTGGATAGACCAGACTGGCAAATCCCACCTGCTTTATTCTTCTCAGTCTCTGCATCTGAGGTGTATCGATAATTTTTATGCACCAGTCATCTACACTTATACTGCCATGGATTGGATCCTGGATTGTCCTTGCCATTATACCACCATTGTCGAATTGTATGAGATTGCTCTGCAAAAAATTTCGATAAACTACGAACTTCACCGAAAGATTTAAATAGTAAAGATTTTAAAATTTAAAAATCTTTCGGAACAGAGTTGGAACAGGAGTAGCTATGAAATTGCGCAAGCTTGGTAAAGGCTATCCCTCTCGCAGCAATATTATTGTCCCTGTTGATCCCAGAAATCTTCCCGGGATTGGTACAGGTGTTGTCAACAGAAAAATGAAGAAAATTGGGTATGTTCATGATATCATAGGACCGGTGAAGTCACCTTTTGTTATTGTAAGGCCGGAGAATAGAGATATGCTGAAAAAATGTATAATTGATGAACTATTTGTGGTGAGCGCTCATGCCGGAAGTGGAAAAAGTAAAGGAAGTAGAAAAGAAGGAAGTAGAAAAAGAAATCGAAAAGGAAATAGAAAGAGAGGACACTCTCGAAGTCTGCCCTGAGTGCGGGAGCCCCAGGCTTATAAGGGATTACAGACGTGGCGAATTCATCTGCCAGGATTGCGGGCTGGTTATTGAAGAAACATATATAGATGCGGGGCCGGAGTGGAGGGCATTTGACAGTGAGCAGAAGGAAAAAAGGAGCAGGGTTGGAGCCCCCGTAACTTACACTATCCATGATAAGGGCCTTTCGACGATAATCGACTGGAGTAACAAAGACTACTACGGGAAGAGCATTTCTGCCAAAAACAGGGCTCAGCTATTCAGACTAAGAAAATGGCAGCGCAGGATAAGAATCAGTAATGCTACGGAAAGAAATCTTGCATTTGCTTTGAGCGAACTCGACAGAATGGCCTCTGCTCTCGGTTTACCAAAGTCTGTTAGAGAGACTGCAGCAGTAATATACCGGAAAGCTGTGGATAAGAACCTGATAAGGGGAAGGAGTATTGAGGGAGTTGTTGCTGCAGCGCTCTATGCTGCCTGCAGACAGGCCGGGGTGCCGAGAACTCTTGATGAAATAGCAACCTACTCAAGAGTTGACAGAAAGGAAATTGGAAGAACATACCGCTTCATCGCAAGAGAACTCGGACTGAAGCTTATGCCCACGAGTCCTGCAGACTACGTACCACGCTTCTGTGCAGCCCTCAACCTGAGTGGAGACGTACAGAAAAAGGCAATCGAAATAATAAAGAAGGCTGAAGAGAAAGAGCTAACGAGCGGCAGGGGGCCGACAGGTGTTGCAGCAGCAGCAATATATATCGCCTCAATTCTTGGAGGAGAGAGGAGGACTCAGAGGGAAGTTGCAGAAGTTGCAGGAGTTACTGAAGTAACTATAAGAAACCGTTATAAGGAGCTTGCAGAGAGGCTGGGGATTGAGATAATTCTATAATTTTCTACCTCGAACCCAAAAGATTTGAAACGATTCGAAAGGCATGCTGAATAATTGATTTCATTATAAAGTGTAAAGTTCTAAGAGGCATCTTATAACAAAGTCTGCCTGCTCTGCAAAGCTTTTATTTTTATCGTTAAGCAGCAAAGCGGTTTTTGTTCCGGCAAGCTTTCCAGCCATTATATCAAAAACGTAATCTCCAACTGTTATTGCACGCTCTGGCTTTGTCCTTGAAGCCTGTAAGGCGAGTTTTACAGGCTCTGGAGAGGGCTTGGGAGGTGCATCATCCCTTGTAATAATGAAGTCGAGGTTTATATTAAACCTCTCGGCAACAATTTCAACGCTCTCCCTGCAGTTCCTGGTTACTATGCCCCTCTTACAGCCAGCATTGCCTGTTGCCTCGAGAATCTCCTTCGCATAGGGCATCAGCCTTGCTTTTTTTGCAGCCCTGATCTCATAATCTCTCAGGATCTCCAGCATTTCCTCTTTTCTGCTATCCTCCAGTATGCTCTCGAGGACGTATCCGCCTTTAATGCCAAGCTCCTCTCTTATTCTGTCGAGGGGAAGGTTGAATTCCACGAGAGTGCCATCCATGTCGAATATGTATGTTTGGAACACTTCGAAACTGTGCTCAGCTTTTATTTATTTTTGTCCGTAAGGCTTTTGTTTTACGGAGGTCATTCTTGAGTATGAAGCTCAGGCCAGTTACACTTTTTGTTTTGTTCATCGCTGTTATGTTCATCGCTGTTATTCCAGGTGGAGCTCAGTTCGTTAATGAGAGCAGAGTTACAATAAAGGCTGTTGCGGTAACAAGCGGTGAAAACCCGCAGGGAGCTGTTATAGATATAACAGTCATAGTTACCCCCGGCAACGGTAGAGTTTTTGTTTCAACAACGCCATACACTGAGATAGACATGCAGGGAAGTGCGCAGCTTGCTGCTCTAACTGCATGCGATTTGCTTGGAATCGACTTCATGCAGCACGACTTCTTCTACACGATAAAAGCAGAT
>JARQZL010000058.1 GCA_029984855.1 Archaeoglobales archaeon
GAGAATCAAGATATTCTTTTGCTCAATTAGCTGTTTAAATCCCGTAAGGAATTGGAATATGTTCTGTAAGCTGTTCATGCTTTACTACAACCGGTTGAGGTGGTGTTTGTGTTAAGTGGACATGTCCTCGGTGATTATAGTAAAATCATAAGAGCAATAGAAAGCATTAAGAAGAAAGCACGATTTGATGACGAGCTATACGCTACCTACGAGCTTGTTGCCTCTACTTTTGGTTTTTATGGATATGATGCTTTTACTATTAGACAGGGAGCAAGAGTGTGGGGCATCACTGATACTGATCACCTGTTGTTTAAGGACTGGTTAAATGGCTTTAAGCACATCTGGCTCGTACTTAACAAAACCAGCAAAGCAGATCAGTGGCTATTTGGCAAATTAGACAGACACTACAAGCCAATAGTTAAAGAGAAATTCAGATTCGAGGACAAGTTCATCAATATTATAATTGACAAACCATTCAAACTTGCCAAGGATCTGTATGCTCGTGGTGTCCCAACTGCGTGGGTTTGTGGCAGAAAGAAGGACGCACACAGACTAAAGCAGAAACTAATAGAGGAGGGCATATGTGCTGAAGTGGCAGAAGAAGAACGCAAAGAGCAGATTGAGGACAAGTTGCTCAATGGTACACAGATCATACTGTATTTAAACAGCAGAGTGAGCAAGGGTATTGACTTGCCACTGATCAGTGTGGTGTTTGTTTATAATTATGCTTTTGCCGTTCCTGATGATAATGCAGTAAGAGCAATGAGAGATGAGCTCGAGCAGGTCATACTGCGGTGCTCTCCTATCGACGAGAATGATCCGAGTCGTCGTTACATCATATGGTGCCAAAGGATAGGTAAGAAAAGAAGTAGTGGTAGAAGCAAGCAGGAACAGGACTTCATAGGTTCTTGGCTCAATGAGAGAGCCGAGGAGGGCATGATACCCAAGAATTACAAAGTTGAGAAGCTCTTCAAGAGCAACTGGTTGCCACTTGTCAACATCAGTGATCTGCCAATATATATATATCATATCGCACACTGAAGAAGATGAAAAAACACCCCTTTGCCCCGTTTGTCAAAAGCAAGACTGAGACACGTTCATGGTCTGAAATAGTAGCATCTCTTCGTGATCATAGTGGTGAAAGACTAGTAATAATTAAGAGAACGGAGGTGTTGAAAATGCCTGAAAACACTTCTTTGCTATGGTCCAGACTGTTCGAGTATGCAAATGATGTAAATGAAAAAAGGGCATTTTTACTTACTGATCCAAGTGCTCTCGATCAGTTTTGGAATAATGTTAAAGGTAAGACATTAACACCCACTGATGTCGATCAGTGGTTCAGAGCAGTAGGTATCAGACGAGGTATATGTAAAACATCAGTTATTAAATTACTGATCCGTGCTGGTATGCTAACCAAAGAGAAGGTAGGAAGGAGAGTCAAGTATCATTTCAGTGACATAGACATTCCAGAACCACCAAAGGTCGATGATACAGTAGTAATTAAAGATATGAAGATAGTTAAGAGACATGATCCAATTACTGGTGCTGTTAAAGTGTTAGTCACTGAAGATAATGATAATAGTAGTAGCTGCTGCTTGATTGTTGACGGTCTTGATATAAGCCCTGAAGTGTAAAAGTGTGGATCATAATATCATAAAATAATATTATGAATATGGCATATATGAGTTTTTATAGTTGTTCATAATTGCCTCAACCAAACTATTAAATACCTGCAAATATTAATATAATCTATGGATAATATTGGAGGATACAATTTGCCCAAAAAAGCTGGCTTAATTCGCTGCTTCGAGAATAGCGGAAAGTCAAAATGCATAGTAATCGCTAAGGATCCGGATGTGCTTAGAGAAATAGCTAACCATCTCAACAGCAATCCATGTATAAAATATTTGGTAGAGGACGAGGAAAACAATGTTTTTCGAGATTTAGGGGATTTCGAATAATTTTGTTAAAGGTTCAATATAAACTCTGGCAGGATTACTTAACCAAGGGAAAACAAGCTAAATAATGGTTCGAGTAAACAACCAGTAAATCAGCTTCACAAACATTATATTTTAGTGCTTGATAGTAAGCCTCTACTATCTTATCATTGTAGTACTCAGTATATTTTTCTGAAATTGGGATCAAGTGGAAGAACTGGCATAGGTATCAGTATCAGTTTCAGCTCTTTACTTTACCTTCGTTAATCAACTCTGGGAGAGTTTGTAATACTCTATATACCAGATTCGAATCCATTGGGATTAGAAGCATGATGGATTTTCTATATCCGATACTTTAAATGATTTACGACCATGGCATATTTACATCTGTAAGGTTGGTTTCGGTAATCCGATATCCTTCTTCGTCCCTCAACAGTTCAATTTCATAGTAATACACATATCTATTTTTAGCCATCGAGTAGAATTTGAGTGAAATTTTACCTTTATACTCTTCCTTTCTGGGTTTAAGTTCCATAAATAACTTATGAAGTCCTCTGGGCATTTTAATACAATATTCTTTTTCTGTGAATTTCTCAATTTGAACATTTAGTTCGAGTTCTTTGTCCTCCAAAAAAACCTTAATTCTTGGATACCATGGTCGATTTCTCTTAAAAACAAAGATGACATCCCCTTCATGTTGCACACTCCCAAACTTATGTACAACCTCTGGCATCCATACTGTCTCTATCTGAGCAGTAATGAGCCGATTCTGAGTATTTACGGATTGGAACATTGCATAACTTTGTTTAGCCAGTTCTATGCTTTGATTTTCTAAGCTCTTTGTCTGTTTTCCTATATATCTGGTCTGACGGTAAATAAAGAGTACTAGTAGTAAGTTAGTTACTGTTGCTATTACATTGATCCAACTATCTAAGGATAAGCCAGTATTCAGGGTATATCCCTCCCTCCCAATATAGTACTGATGGAGGACCGACCATATAAAACTTAACCAAAATTTTTATCACTGTTTAATTTAAAAATAATTTATGCATGATTTCGTAAAGCAGGTAAAACAAAGATCACGGGAAATAGATATAGCCATACTTGATTCAATAAGCGATAGCCAATCTGTCTCAGTGGAAGAGATAGCTAAGAAATGGGGTAAGCCTTTAAACCTGATCATGCAAAGGCTGGAAATTCTTACAGGATTTGGGGTTGTTAAAATCAGTGGAGATAGGGTTAGTAAGGGAAGCTTAGAACTAAAAGTTACTATTCTGCCTCTAAACGCCAAGGATTTGGAATTGACACCAAGAGAAAAGCTTGTCATTAAGGCATTAAACAATTTGCATATTGCCGATGTGGATACAGTTTTAGAGTGGCTCAAAACCAACGGAGACCACATAAGGTGCAGATTAACCGTATATATGGCTTTAAAAAAGCTTGTAAACCTTGGTGTCGTGGAAGAGATAAGAAAGGATAATCCTACGTTCAAGCTCAAGGGCAGGAAACGATATTATAGGCTTATAGAGCGTGTAGAAGTGACAGAAAGTATAGATGAGCTGTTAAGACAGTGTCAGGGATATTATGAAAGAGGCTTAAGGCAATATCAGGACAGCATCAGAAAGGCATATGCAGCACCTCACGAACCCTTATGGCACGTCATCATATAATTACCACATAAAACAAAACACCACGAAAAGATAAGGGATGCAGAGGTTAGGCTAACTTAATCTTAGCTTTTCCTCCACTGTAATGTTCTACATCACTTATCTTTATCACTCTCTCCGGCTGTTTAACAAGTCCAGCTACTCTGTCAATAAGTTCCTGTGTTTTCACCTTATTATCGCCTATATCCAAAACGCTCGTCATCAAAATCTCCACGAGTCTTCTTAACTCGTTTACCTCATTCTGCAACTCGGCTATTTCCTCTCTATAAACTTTTAACTTTTCGTCAATTCTCTTCTCAACAGGATGCATCAAGCTTATGCTTAGCTGCGGCTCAACCTCGGCATACATCTGTCTAACTCTCTCTGGAGGGGGAATAAGGTATGCTCCATTGTAGGGAATTCTATGTCCCTGCATGAAGTCAACCAGTAGGGGATCAAAGCCATTTAGTCTTAGTATAGTAGAGAATGCCGCTCTCAATGCGTGTGGACGGCAGGGATTTAAATCAGCGTTTTCCAAGTCTTCTTCAGTGATCAACCCTGCCTTCAGTGCAGTCTCCCTAAGCATATTCTGTATCAGGTTTGGGGTGATCCGTTCGTGCTTAAGTTTCTTGGCTCCTTCCTTGGCAAACAATGGGGAATTAAGCTTCAAGTCCTCTCCTTTTCTTTTTCTATCATTTAGATGTGCTTTCAAAGCCTCAACAGCATCATAACCAACAAAAGTAAAGTACTCTACCTCATCCTTCTCTCTAACTACTTCTATCAACAGCGGTACTTCTCCTCTTTCTAGTCCCCTTTTAACATCTCCGTAGTTAAGGCTGCACATCGTTGATGCATCGAAACCACCTTGGAACATAAACAAGATTATCGCTCTATCCCTTAGCGTTGGAGCATGATCAACTAACAGTTTTACTTCCCTTGGTGTAAGCATCATTTTGCGGTTCTCCTTCTTAGGTGCTGCCTTTGGTGTTTTAGTCATTATTGGAAAGCCATTACGTCTGTAGAACGATCTAATAGCTCCAACATATGTAGTTGCCATCATCTTACTTATGCCCTTCTTTCCCGACGGTTTTCTGTTCTTCCCTCTCGTCTTTACCTCGTATTCTGTTAAAAGCCACTTATGGAATTCAGCCAATCTCTGTTCGGGTTTGCCTTGTTGTCTTCTTGGCTTTCTTCTGTCCTCTTCTGCCTCATCAACCAGTTCCTTGGGATTTAATCTTGTAAACTCTATGTATGCCTTCATTGCGGAAAGATATGTTGCCTTGCTGCTATCTTTAACTTGTGTAATCCATTTCTTTATTTCATCATATTCTTCTAAATACATAATTAAAGTTTAAATCCTTTAATATTTATACTTAACTGTAGATATAAGAAAAGGATATTTTAGATAAATCTAAGCTAACTGAGGAAAAAGCTGAAGAGATTTCCGAAGAAATCAAAAATAGCATTCTAAAGAGATATGAAGCTCGTATTGGATACTAACGTTATAATCTCTGGAATCATCAGGAGATCGACTATTCTTTTTAAAATAATCGAATTCTATACGAAAAACTTTGAGATCTTAGTTCCAGAATATGTTAAAGATGAAATTGAAAGCAAGATCGACAAGATTTCAAAAGCTTCCGGACTGAATCATTCGGAGATAAAATATATTTTGAATGTGCCATTTCGATAAAAATAGTTCCAAAAGATGTTTTCATTGAAAAGTGGGAAGATGCTTACAGAATTTCGAAAAATTTTGATGTCAAGGATACACCGTTCATAGCCTTGGCTTTGAAGCTGAACATTCCGATCTGGACTGGAGATAAGAACACGATTAAATTCGGACTGAAGACAGAATCTTTTCTGGCTTTGGACACCAGAGCTGTTGAAGATTTGATTGAGGGGAAGAGCGTAGAAGATGTGATGGATGATTTGAAGAAAAGGTTTGAAGAATCATGAATTTTTTACGATGCTGTTTGTAGCATTGATCCGGCTTGCAGTCAAAGATGCTGATTTTCAAAACTCTACGAGGGGGTGAATGCAGAAACTCCATCGTTTCAGTTGTAGATTGTGCAATGCTCCAGGTATGCTTAGTATATGAGATGTACGGTACAAAATCCCACTAATTTCCACAGTCCTGCTTCACTAAAACTTTTATTATATTGCAGTCAGGTAAAAACGTGCGAAGTAAGCATGTAAAACTGACTGTTGAGAGGATAATCGAAATGCACGAAACAATAATTGAAAGATATGGTGGAGAGTCAGGAATACTGAATGCAGGGGAGCTGGAATTTATTGTGGATCAAATAAACCATGAAAATAAATCTACTTTCTGGAAATCCGCTCTGATCCTGAGAAACATAACGTGTGGACATCCGTTTGTTGATGGTAATAAAAGAACAGCCCTAGAAGTTGCGGATACTTATCTCCGTATGCATGGCTGTAAAATTGCTGCAAGTACTGAAGAAAAAGTTAGGTTCATACTGAGCCTCGCAATGTATGGTATGGAATTGGATGACATAGTCAAATGGCTGGAGCGCAACGCTCGAAAACTTTAAGAGCGTTATAGACAAGGTATTGTTATGTCTGTATCTGCCGTGTTCAGCAAAACCCTGAAGCTCATCAGGTGGAGGAGGCACAGGATGGAGAGAGACTGGAAGAGAGCGTTTGAAGAGAGCTTGAAAGAAAACGATAAGGCTTTGAGAATTCTTGCTAAAATGTGACTTTATAATTTTTAGTAATTGTACCTGAGGTTACGTTCTATGCATGTACTTTCATGCCCATTATAACATAAAT
>JARQZL010000059.1 GCA_029984855.1 Archaeoglobales archaeon
CATAGAGCATTTGAGAAGGAGAAGGTTGTAATGCAGAAGGCACTTTTCTGGAGTTGTTTATTTTAGATTTGGAGTTGTTAGATGCTGGTTTTGTTAAAATAGAGAGATTGGATAAAGGGAGGTCCTAGTAAGATAGAGAAACTCTTTGACTGCTACAACAGATACAGAGACGATTTCGATAGCTTGGACGACTTCGTATACTGGTATAACAACGTTAGATTCCATGAGAGCCTTGACACCAAACACTATCTCCAGACACCAGAGGACGCCTTCTGGAGCAGGTTGCCTGTTGAAGTGAGGGTTGGTTTGGCAGCTAAGCTTTTTGAAGAGGTGGAAGATGAGTAGATCAGATGGGGTTTATAAGGTCAAAAATTTCAGGACTACACAAATTGATAGCAAAATTAAAAGAGAAAAGGTGTCACTCCTTCTTGGTGAGGGTTATCTCGATTGCAGATACATTCGCTTCTCCCTGTTCACTCTCAACCTTCTCAGTTGAGATACTTATGTCCTTAACATCTACATCTGGCAAAAAGCGCTTTCTGACTATCTCTGCTACATCAACCGCCCTGCTTATTGCCCTGCCCCTCGCTTTAACAGATACTTCTTTCACTCCACTGTTGAACTGCGTCAACACCGCAAGCACATAGTTCATTACCGGCTTGTTTCCAACAAACACTGCGTTCTCAGCCATTTTTCTTACCTCCCTAATTCTCTTTTTTACCTTGGTATTTTTGCACAGCCATGGTAATAGGCTATATTAATTTTTCCTTTGGAGATTTTACTGGATGGACGGTTAATAATTAATATTCCTAAGGCCATTGTCTGTCAATGACAACAGGTATTGTTTTTCATCCCAGATACCTCGAACATGAACAAAGTCCAACTCACCCTGAAAGAAGAGAGAGGCTCGCCTATACCTTTGACCAGTTGATAGAGGAAGGTATTTTTGAAGACCAGAAAATTGTTCTCCTTGAGCCTTTTTATGCCTCAGATAAAGATGTTATTGCCGTCCACACCCCAGAATACCTGAACTTTCTGAAAAAGGAAAGCATGAAGGGTGGAGTAATAGACTGGGACACAAACATTCCAGTTGGCCTGATAGATGTCGCTTTGCTTGCAGCAGGCGGAGCAATAAGGGCTGCAAAGGCTGTAGCTGATGGGGAGGTAAACAATGCCTTTGCAATGGTAAGACCGCCGGGACATCATGCAAAGCCATACATCGGAGCAGGCTTTTGTTACCTCAACAACATTGCAATAGCAACAAGATACCTTCAGCGAATTGGGTTCGAAAGAATTCTGATTCTTGACTGGGATGCCCACCATGGCGATGGGACGCAGGAGATATTCTACCGTGACCCCTCCGTTCTCTTTATCTCTCTCCATCAGATGCCCCTGTATCCGGGAAGTGGTTACCCCCATGAAACCGGAGAGGATGAAGGAGAAGGCTACACAATTAACGTTCCACTCCCGCCCGGAGCTGGAGATGAATGCTATCTGGAGGTATTCAATGAAGTAATTGAGCCTGTGGCAGTTGAATTTGAGCCCGAGTTCATTGCCATTTCTGCGGGGCAGGACAACCACTTCACCGACCCACTGACGAGCCTTGCACTTACAGCAAAGGGATATGCAGACCTCATGGCTGGGGCAAGAAGACTTGCAGAAAGACTGTGCAGTGGAAGGCTGTTTGCAGTTCTTGAAGGAGGATACAGTGTTGAAAAGGCTTTACCATACACGAACCTTGCAATAATTGCTGCAATGGCCGGGTTAGATACCTCATGGATAAGAGAGCCGGAGAGATACGCAGATGAGCTGAAGTGGAGGAAAAAGAATGTTATTGGCAAAATCAGAGAGACCATACATGAAGTGAAGAAAATACACTCTGCGTACTGGGGGTGTTTTCTCTGATTCATGTAATTCCTGAAGCTGTTGAAGCGCTGTGGGAAAAGTACAACTTGCCGGAGAATGTCAGGAGGCACTGCAGGGCTGTTGCAGAGCTTGCCGTGAAGATTGCCAGGACTGCGAAGGCGAGAGGGCACGATGTTGACATTGAGGCAGTGAAACTTGGAGCATTACTCCACGATATTGGCAGGGCTTTCAGCCATGACGTTGATCACTTCATCCGGAGTGCTGAGATTCTGAGAAAGGAGAATTTTGGCGAAAAAATAGTCAGAATTGCAGAAAGGCACTTCTCCTCTGGGATTACCGCAGATGAGGCGAAGGCTCTCGGTTTGCCAGAGAAGGACTTCATACCCGAAACCTTGGAGGAGAAAATCGTTGCCTTTGCTGATAATTTAGTTTTTGGGGACAGAACTGAAAGCTTTGAGGAATTCATGAGAAGACTTGACGAAATTAAGGAGAAGAGGTGGATTGTGGAAAGAAGTAAGGAGCGGGCTATCAGACTTAAAAATGAGATTGAAGAGATTACAGGGCTGAAGTTTTGACTTCCTCTGGAGCCTCTGGAACTGTTAATAGCAGAAGGGCAAACATCTACTATGGATGGACTGATGCTGGCACTGCAACTGCAGACGGAGAATGACATTCTGCTTGACAGGATAAGGAGAAAGGGAAGGAGGAAGAGAGATGAGGTACAAGATCGTAAAGATTGAAATGCGGGATGGAAACTCTGTTGCCCTTTACATGAGGCGGGAGGGGAGAGAGGTAATTGCCGCCCCAGACGTGGATGAGGCGATGAAAGACCCGTTCAAGTTCATGGAGCTCAGCAGAGAGGTGGGTATGGCATATCTGAAATCAATAGAGCGATCGATGGTTGAGGATGCGATGCTTACAATGAGCTACGAAGAATACTGCGAGCTTGAGCTGAAGGTTGGGGATATCGTGGAGGTGAACGTAAGCCACGTTGAGAGGTGACCCATCTCTTCTCGCCAGATCCATGATTTTGAACAGGTAACTTGTTTTTCCCCTATTTAAACTTGCGATGGGCCCGCCCGGATTCGAACCGGGGACCTCCTGCGTGTGAGGGATTTAAAAATAGAGAAATCAGAGCCGTCGAACGGTGAAATAAGGTTTACAGAGGAGATTTTGAATGACTACCTCGAACACCGATTCAGCCAAGTAAGTTCTGAAAAAAGCAAGTACTGGATTGAGAAAGGCGTCAGAGAATACGTAAAACGCTTTGGTTATACGCTTAGTAAGGATAGAATCCTAAAGTACCAAAACTGGTTCATGCAGAACTTCGGATATGAAGGCCAAAGGCACAGCTATCTTCATTTTCGAGCGTTCTTGAAGTATCTCTACAAGCTGAGTAGGGATCCTCTCCTCCTTGACTTCATGGAGTTGATGACCAGGCCTAAAAGACCTTCAAAGAAAATCAACCCGATAATCCTCAGAGAACCAGATGTGAAAAACCTGATCAATGCTGTTTACAACATTCCACCTTCCCCTTACGATCCAGCCTACAGAACAGCATACCACAAGCTGAAGTTCATAGCAGCCATCCTCTTCGCAGCCTACACAGGGCAGAGACCACAGGCGACAATAGCCAAGTTAAGCTTTGAAGATCTTACCACAGCCTTAGAAAGAAACCCACCAATGCTGTGGGTTCCTGAAGAGAAGGACAAGGAAAGATTCCCACACTGGGTACCTCTGCATCCAGTTGTTGTCGGCTGGCTTAAACCAGTCTTAGAGTATAAACATCTTGCACAGTCGGATAGACCTTTCCCATACGATCCTCTAAGGAAGCTAATTGACCGCATTGGTGTCAAGGCCGTCCACACGGGCAGAAAGATCACCTACTCCCACCTTAGAAAATTCTTCGAGCAGATGTGCAACAATGTCCTGATGGTTCACCCAGGGCTGAGAGACTACATCATGGCTCACAACACCGGCAGCCTTGACGTCCAGTCATACGATGGCAAACTCCCCAGTGAGATCTACGAGCAGTACATGGCAGCATGGAAGGATGTTAACCTTGTGCCTGAAGAGGTCAGGCTGGAAAAGCTGGTCAACCTCTGCAAAAAGTATTAAATCCTTAAACCAGATTTAACAATATGCAGGAAACGAAGAAGCTGAACGAGATCATTTTTCTTGTGGAGGAAACAGATGACGGATACACAGCTCAGGCTCTTGGTCATTCAATCTTTACTCAGGCCGACTCCCTCGAAGAGCTAAGAGAAATGGTGAAGGATGCTGTGGAATGCCACTTCGATGAAGAGGAAAGGCCAAGGATAATCAGGCTTCACATAGTCAGGCAAGAGGTTTTAACCGTATGAAGCTTCCAAGAGACCTGAGCGGAGAGGAACTTGCCAGACTCCTCAGAAAATACGGTTATGAAGTCACGAGGCAGACAGGGAGTCACATGAGGCTAACAACAAGGCTTGAAGGAGAGCACAACATAACAATCCCGAAGCACAGGGCGTTAAAGCCCGGAACGCTCAGCTCAATTCTTAGAGATGTTGCTGAACATCTTGGAGTCGATAAAAAAGAGCTGATCAAAGAGTTGTTTGGGTAGACGTTCACTTGTAATGGTCAATAAATATTTTTTATAATGAATACCAAAAACTTACGAGCTTGGAGATTGATTCCAAGTCCTTGTGGACGTCCACAAAGATCTAACTTTAGGACCTGTAACGACACTTATAAACTATCATCTCGAGTTTTAGAGAAAAAGAAATTAGAAGTCGGGATCCGGTTCATGAAACTTTTAGATGACAGACAAAATGGCAGTAACACTCAAGCAGCTAATTCTAAGATTCGCCCTTCAAAACCCTCAGCTCATCTTCCAGATCTTCCCACTCGGAAACATCCCTCAGTATTTCGTCCGGGTCAAAGCCTCTCTTCATCAGCTGCTCGAATCTCCTCAAGTCTTCGGTGGCGTCAAAGAACTCGTCAAAATCCATCCCATACTTCTGTCTAAATCTTTCAATCTCTCTTTCGATTTCTCTTATCCTTCTTTCTCTTTCTTGCTCGCTTAACACATGTGATGGCATGCTCAACATACATCGAGCCTTCATTAAAAAATATTTTTAGCTAATCGATTGATCTGAGAGCATGCACGAGTCAATTCTTGAACTTCAGAACTGTTACCGTGTTGAAGTGATCTGTCCTAAGTGTGGAAAGCCAGGCATTCTATTCGTAAGCAAGCGGGAAAAAAGACAAAGGCAGCAAGTAAGAGTTTATCATCGCAAGGGGGACTGTAGAGTTAGCGTCATTGATTTACCAGTGTTTTTGAGAAATCTGCTGAACCCCCCCAAATCCGATTATCTGATTATCCAATTTTAATTCAAATCTTTAATACATCTCTCAAATATTGTTTCAATCTCGTGTCGTTGTGGAGTATTACTTGTAGAGTTAAAAAAGTTAAATATTAACATTTTAACTCCCTGAGCCTTCTCCAGATCGTCTGTGGTGAAACATAGATCCCATCCTCCTCCAGCAGAATCACAGCTATTTGCCTGTATGAGAATCCTCTTTCTCTCAACTCCTTCACTTTCTCAATCGGTATCTTCTTCCTTGGTTTCCTGAATTTATTTGCTCTTGGCTCTTCTATTTCTCTCAATCTCCTTTTCCTTTCCAGTTCTTTCTTCTTCTCTTCAATCAGCAGTTCTCCGTACTCACTCCTTGGAACAACAAATACCTCACTTTCTGGAGGATTCAGCTTCATGTAGGTGTGGACGTCCATTCCTTCAACCTCAAGCTTTTCCAACCATTCCCTGTGACTTATCCTTTCCCTGATTCCTAATTTCTCCAGTTCTTCTCTGGGAGTTTTTTTCCCCTCTTCAATCCGTTTGAAAATCCTGAAAATGTCGTCCATAATCTTCACCCCAAATTAATCCCAATCCTCGAGGTACTTCCTCCATAACCAGATCGTGAATAGGACTAGGATGGCAAGCATTATGATGCTACCATCCTCCTGATCCCTACCTCATCTTAACCTTGATTCCCTCCTCAATCAACATCTTAAGCTCGTTAATGGCCTTTTCAAGTCTGCACGTTCCACGCCAGCAGATGACGATCTTCTCCTTCTCATCTTCGAGGTGAAGTGTGACCTCGTTCCAAACTGGAGTAATGATTTTTCTTCTCCTGAACTTTCCATCCTTTCTCACGATTCCACCTCTTGAGATGCACATACCATGAGCAAAATTCTCAACTTCACAGCATTCTCAGAAGTGATCGTATCGCTTTCTTGGCCTGCTTGTTAACGTGATGTGCCGCTTATCGATTGCGAACTTCACAGCATGAACTCTTCCCTTTCCATCCCTGAACTCCTCAAGCAGCTCAGCTCCCTTAAGCTTCGACAGCTTTCTTATCCAGCATCTTTCCGCTGTGGTGATGAATGCGAAAGGAGAGGCATACGGGATAACGATCACGGTCTCCTTCTCCCTCTTAGATTCCGGGATTTTAGAACATTCTTCGCACAGGAGGGGCAGCTCTCCGCTGTGCTTCTCGCATACGTAGCGGAGACAGTTTGAACACCTCATCACAACTTTGCCCTTACATCCTTCATATTCGCAGATCTCCCTTGGCTTTTTGATCATGCCAGCTTCCTCCTGAGGTGTCTCGA
The DNA here is from genome assembly GCA_029984855.1 of Archaeoglobales archaeon. Taxonomy (GTDB): domain Archaea; phylum Halobacteriota; class Archaeoglobi; order Archaeoglobales; family Archaeoglobaceae; genus Archaeoglobus_C. The sequence goes on from JARQZL010000059.1 coordinate 6,521, forward strand.
CAAAGCCCACAGGCAGAAGATGATGGCGAGGACTGTGAAGACTTCAGGCTTCATCGCAACCCTCCAGCCTCTCCATCAATTCATCGAAGCTCTCAACCTCCCCAGCCAGTAAATCAAGACCTGTTTCCTCGAACTTTTCAGCGTTGAAGCCCGGATTTTCGTGCTGAATGTGTTGAGTTGATGGTGCAAAATCCCGGAGTCTTCTCATGACTGTCCACTTTGAAACGTCATAGCCGAGCTGCTGAAGTTTCCAGGCTATCATTTCGTAGCTGTATCCTCTTTTTCTAAGGGAGAGGCAGAAAGAAATGGGGAAATCTTTGCGTGGTCTTGGCATTTCAGTCACCTGACAGATCGATCTCTTCCTCCTCAACTTCCTTCGTTTTGCTCTCTCTGACCCAGAACGCTCCAACCTCTTTCCAGCTCTCACCTTCTCTGATAACCAGTCTGTATGCTGGCTGCTCCTTCTTCTCTCTCTTCTCGTTCTTGAACAGGTATGCTTCTCTCTTTCCCAGGATCCCGAAGTCCATCACGCCGGCAAGATACTTCTTCGGTCCGTTCTTCTTGCCCTTCATCCTCCACACCTCGAAAAAATTAAGAAAGGGCATTCCTGAGCTCATTGAAGGTCTCTGAATCCATCTCTAAGGTTATGCTGCCGTAGCTGAGGTAAATTATTCCGTTCTCCTTCTTAACCTTCCACTCTCCCCTCCTAAACACCGACAGGCTTATTTCTCCGAGATCGCCCTCTCCACATGTCTCGGCTCTAACTCTCAGGTACCTCATCTCCTTCTCCCTCCTCTCCTCCCGTTTCTTGAGGGAGGAGCGTCAGCCAGGAATTTGTCATAGAGGAAGGTTCCTAAATCGGAAATTGAGCCGGAAAGAACTGGCTCTCTTTCTTCAAAACTCACGTAAGGATTTGAGCGAACAATCTGCTTGGGATCGAATTCGTAAAGTTCAACGCCGTTCTTGCTGAATAACACGTAAAGGGAGACTCTAAGGGATTTGGCTATCTTTTTGAGAGTTACGAGCTGGTAACCCCTGATGACTTTGCTCTGGCTGTGCT
>JARQZL010000006.1 GCA_029984855.1 Archaeoglobales archaeon
TCTACAAGCTCAGACCCATTTTTTGTTTCCTGAACGTAAAACATCCTGCAGCCACACATGAATGCTGCATAGGACGCTGCAATCACCTGAATCTTTGTCCCTCCGGAGATAACAACAAAAATTTCATTTCCTTTCTCGCCTTCAAGTGTCTTCAGCGTCTGAATGCAGCATTCCTCAAAATCGAAAGGATTGACAGCCTTGATTTCAACCTCAGCCCCCAGCTTCGACAACTTTTTCTTTATTTCTTCAGAAACCTCAATTGGATTGGGTTTTCCATTGATAGGATTTTCAAACACTTCGCTTGCAGGTTTTCCAGCTATAAGAATTGCCTTATCTAAACCGAGCTTTCTCGCAGCAATTACGATCGGCTCTTCCTTGCCACCCACAGTGGTTACGAGCACCTTCACAGCTTACAGTTAGCTTGGTAGGATATATCGCTTACTGTTTCTAACCTGAGAATTCATCGGAATTCTGTAAAAATTTCAGAAAAAGCAGCTAATCTGCAATATACAACTTTGCTCAAGCTAAGCTATGCTTCCTTCGATTGAGAAAAGGCTGAAGGTTATGAGGAAAAGTCTGGAGAGTCAGGGCATATCAGAGGAGTTGAGGGGGTACTCGTGGGAAAAGCCCCCAGTTGAGCCTGTAAACGATGTGAGAATTTCTGTCTCAGACATCAACTGCTTTTGCAAAACTAAAAGGGATGTCTACCTCAAGTACGTTTTGAAGGAAAAGCCTGAAGTTAACGAGTACATGCTGAGCGGTTTAGCCTATCACAGGATCATTAGAGAGACTTTGAAGGAAGCAAAGAGGATAGTCTACAGCGAAGAAGCAAACGGAGCCCTGATAGTTGATTCAATGTACAAATCTGAGATACCTGAGAAAATCAGCCAGAAGTTCGGAGCAAACGTTGAAAGGTGCACAAAACTCTACAGATATCTAATCATACAGATAGCTGCCCGCATAGATGAGGTTATTTCGAAGTTTCCAGATGCTGACGCTGAAACGATCGTTAGCATGGCAATTCCACCGTTTGTAGAAAGAAGGATAGACGGGAGCCTGGTCGGCCTTTCAGAAAACCTTTCTGTTGACGTGTTCACACCGTTCAACACCATTATGGACTTCAAGAGTGGTGTTGAGAGGGGAGAGCACAGCATTGCATTAGCAGGCTATGCATTGGCTTTGGAGTCCGATGACATCACAGATGTGAACTTTGGATTTCTCGCATACATCAGGTTTGGCAGTTCCGTTCACTTCAAGCTAAGAAGTGTTTTTATCAGCGATGAGCTGAGAAGGAGCTTCATAGAGTTAAGAGACGAGATTGCAGAGCTTATAGAGTCAGGAGAGGATCCTGGCATAGCGGATTCCTGTCCAAAGGCATGTGCTTACTACGGTGTCTGCCATGAAGGTGGTTATAGGTGACTACGGGATTTTTGCCGGCGTAAAGGATGGGACGATGTGCATTAAGGGTAAGGGAGAAGTGAGAACAGTAGCTCTGGGTAGCGTTAGCCAGATAATCGTTGCAACCAAAGGGGTTAGCATATCCTCATCACTTTTAAGGCTTCTTGCAAAAAACAACATCGATTTAATCGTTCTCGATGCCAGCGGTTTGCCTGCGGGAAGGTTCACGCCGCTTATGAAAAAGGCAAACGTTAGGGTGAGGAAGGAACAGTACAAGGCTCAAGAAGATGAAAGGGGTTTGTATCTTTCGAAATGCTTTGCTAAGGGGAAAATTATGAACCAGTATTACTTGCTGAAATCGATTGCGAAGAACAGGAAGAGGAAAGATGTCCTTGAAATGGCGAAAGAGATAAAGAAGAGAGCAAACAAGATTGAGGAGTGCAAAACTCAAGAGGAAATAATAAGCCAGGAAGCCAAAGCTGCAGAAGTTTACTGGAAAGGCATTGCAGAATTCTACCCAATCGAGGGGAGGAAAAAGAGATACGACAATCCAGATCCTTTCAACAGGATGCTCAACTACGCTTACGGCGTTTTGATGTCGATCGTTTCAGCGGCAATAGACCTGACAAATCTAGATCCTTTCGCTGGCTTTTTGCACTCTGAAAATCCTAGGAGGCCAGCTTTAGTCGTAGATTTGATGGAGGAGTTCAGGCAGCCCGTAGTTGATAGAGCTGTCTTCAAAGTAAAACCTGTGGAAAAGGACGGAATGCTTACCAAGCAAACGAGAAAGGAGATAATCTCAGAAATCCAGAAAAGGCTTGGGACGAAGGTGACCTTCGCAAACAGAAAGCTTCCAATAGAGTACCACATCGCGCTTCAGGCAAGGAGGATAGAGAGGTTCTTGCTTGGTAAGGAAAAGTATAAGCCTTTCATCCTGCGATGAAAACGCTCGTAATTTACGATATCTCGGATGATAAGATCAGGGAGAGGGTTGCAAAGGTTTGCAAGATGTTCGGGCTGAGCAGAATACAGAGAAGTGCGTTTCTCGGAGATTTAACTTCTGCAAGAAGAAAGGAGCTTTCAGCAAAGCTTAAAAGAGTTCTGGGCAAAAAGGACGGAAACATTCAGATATTCGTGATCTGCAAGCCCGACTTTGCCTTGAGGGAGATTATAGGGGTGTATGAAGAGGATGAACCGAAGATCATCGCAATTTGAAATCCCCGCGAGCTTGGTGAAGTATTACCTCTTCTGCCCGAGAATTCCCTACCTCATCCTGCAGCTTGGAGTTAGGGAAAGAGTCACGGAGAACATGGTTGATGGAAGAGAAGAGCACATGAAGTTTTTTAAAAGAGAGAAAAGAAAGAAGAGGAGATACGTAAATGTGTTCTTGAGATCGGAGAAATACGGCATCTCTGGTTACGTAGATGAGATCCTGAGGGAAGGAAATTGTTATGTTGTTGTAGAGTACAAGCATGCAGAGTACAGAAGGAGGGCTGTCAAGAGCCATCTCTACCAGGCAGCCTGCTACGCCTTAATGGTTGAGGAAAACTTTGGCAGGGTCTGCAGGATACTCTTGAAGTACATCGACAGAGACGTGAGCTTCCCGTTTACATTGGGAATTAAAAAATATTGCATATCGATAATTAACAAGATCAGGAGGATTTACGAAGGGGAATTGGTTACGTGTAATGTTGACAGGAGAAAGTGCAGAAACTGCGGATATTTCAAATTTTGCAGGGGTTTGTAGCATAGTCTGAAATAATCTTAGTTTAAGATATATCTATAAAAACAAAAAAAGTTAAATAGTTTAAGTGGTTTAGCAAAAGACCCCTAAAAAGGGTTTTAATGCATTATTTAGCATACTAAGAACGCAGAAAAAGTAGCATGAAAAAGTTTAGCTACATTAAAATAATCTCTCAAACTACCTAAACCACCTAAACTTTCTCCTTTCTACCTAAACTTACCTAAACTATCTCCTTTTTACCTAAACTCTTTAAAACTTCTTCAATTAACTGTCTACCCCTCTCCCCTTGCGTATCTCCACGCTTACGCATGAAGTCTTGCAAACAACGGGAAGATAAAAATTTTTACCCAACTATTTTCTATGTAATCAGCCCCCATAGCTTCGAGCGTGAAATCTCATTGCAATCGATTTTTTACCAAACTTTAAGCGCGGCAGATTGGATCTCTATTACTGGTTTCTCTTTAAATACTGCTGAACAAAAATGGTCCCAACCAACACGTTTATAGCTAAGAACGTATACAAAGGAACGGGAGATGTAAAA
>JARQZL010000060.1 GCA_029984855.1 Archaeoglobales archaeon
CCCTCGCTCCATCTCTTTTTGCTTTTCTCAAAGCCTCAAGCGTGTCTGCAGTCTCGCCGGACTGTGTGATGCCTATAACAAGAGACCTGCTGAGTGGTGTGTTATGATAGTTGAACTCCGAGGCATATTCCACTCTGACCGGTATGCCAGACATTTCCTCGATGATATACTTGCCGACGAGGGCCGCATGATATGAAGTTCCGCACGCAACGAAGACGATTTCAGAAGTTCCTGCAGCGAAGCTAACATCAATGTCAATAGTTTCAGATACGTGTCCTACAAGGGTGTCTTCAATAACACGAGGAGTTTCGTGAATCTCTTTAAGCATGAAGTGCTCATAGCCGCCCTTCTCCGCATCCTCAATACTCCATGGGACGAGCTCGATTTTTCTGTCAACTTTAACTCCGTTGTTTTTTATTTCGTATCCGGAGTCGGTTATCGTTACAACGTCACCGTCTTCCAGATACACGACTCTGTTGGTGTATTCGAGAACTGCAGGCACATCGGAAGCGACAAAGTATTCCCCGTCACCAACTCCAAGAATTAAAGGGCTTTTATACCTGCAAGCCACAAGCTTTCTCTCTCCAGAGCTCATCGCAACTATGGCGTAGGAGCCCTTTAGCTCCGGCAAAGCAGCTACGGCGGCTTCCTCTAAATTGCCGTTGTAGTTTTTCTCAATGAGGTGGGCAATCACTTCTGTATCTGTTTCTGAGACGAACCTATGACCCTCTTTCGTCAGCCTTTCCTTTAAGGAGAGAAAATTCTCGATTATGCCGTTGTGGACGATGGCTATTCGCCTGCTGCAGTCAAGATGGGGGTGTGCATTAACTTCAGATGGCTTGCCGTGGGTCGCCCAGCGTGTGTGCCCAATTCCAATCGTGCTATTGCCAAGCTCGTAGCCTTCTACATCGCCTATCGCCCCTACCTGCTTGTAAACGTTCAGCTTTTTCCCATCACTAATGGCAACACCCCAGGAGTCATAGCCCCTGTACTCCAGTCTTTTGAGAGATGAAATTATTACGCTGTCAGCCCTCCTGTATCCGAGATAGCCAACAATACCGCACATACTACAACACCGTCGATTTATCTGGCAGAACACCTCTGACAAGCTTCAAAGATGCGATGGCAGAGTCGTTACCAATAACTGTCCCGGGCTCGGCAACAACATTTGCAGCAATTCTGCAATTTTCTCCGATGAAAACCCCCGCTTCTATGCTGTGCACTTCGTTGCCGACTTTAATCTCAGCCAGACCGCTGCTTGCCGTGAATTTAGCTCCTGTCACACAGCCCCTGTCGATGACGGAATCCTCGACGAAGCAGCCAGCAGCCAGTACAACGCTATCGTTGATCACCGAGTTTGCTACAAAGGAATGAGCACCAATCTTCACATTGTCACCTATGGATGTGGACGGCATTATCACAGTATTGGGGCCGATTTCGCATCCTTCGCCGATGATAACCGGGCCTTTGATGTACGTATTCCCTCTTATAACCGTATTTTTGCCTATCTGTACATCACCGATGATTGTTGCACTCTGCTCAATTTTGCCGGCTATCTTCTTTCCCGAGAGGGTCATTGCCAAATCGTTGACCTTCAGGATGTCCCAGGGATAAACGATGTCCATCCACGTTCCGTTCTCTACAGCTCTGATTTCCATTTCCTTAGCGAGAGAGTTCACCACTGAAACGAGGCTTGTTTCATCACCCATTCTGTCGAAGATATCCTTTGTGAAGGAGTAAATTCCTGTGTTCGCAAGGTTGCTTACCACATCTCTGGGCTTCTCAACTATCTCCTTCACCCTTCCATTCTCTACTACTACTGCTCCATACTTCGAGACCTCGCTAACCCTCTTATAAACGAGCGTCCAGGGTTCGAGCGCAAACCTGATGGTTTTTGCATCCACGATGTTATCTCCGGGGAGGACAAGAAATGAATCGTCAACGAGGTCTTTTGCCTGCTTCAAAGCATGAGCTGTGCCAAGCTGCTGCTCCTGAACAGCATATCTTATTTTTACGCCAAAATCAGCACCGTTGCCGAAGTAATCTATGATTCTCTCCTTTCTGTAGCCAACGACCATGATGATGTCAAGAATGCCTGCCTCTCTCGATGCACTTACAACATATTCTAAAATTGGCCTGTTTGCAACTTTTAGCATTACTTTAGGCTTTGTTGCTGTGAATGGACGAAGCCTCTGCCCCTCTCCTGCTGCAAGTATAACCGCCTGCTCAATCATCTAAAACACCCTCGTAAAAGGTTCAATACAGCCTTCAACCTTTACATGAGGAGCTATAAACACGTCGTTTCCTATAAACGTGTCGACGTTTATCGAGACGTTTATACCTGTCTTTACATTGTCTCCTATCACAGCTCCAAATTTACGCCTTCCAGTCGGTATCTTCTTTCCTTTAACACTCACGTAGATTTCTTTGCCATCCAGCCTCAGATTTGCGATTTTCGTGCCGGCTCCAAAATTGCAGTTCTCGCCAATTACAGAGTCGCCGACGTAGTTTAGATGCGGAACCTTCGTGTTTGACATGATTATGGAGTTCTTTATCTCCACAGCGTTGCCAACATGGCAGTTATCGCCTATGGACGTGTACGGGCGGATGAAGCAGTTGGGGCCGATGACGCAGTTTTTACCTATGATGACGGGGCCGATTATGTAGGCACCAGCTCTGATGACAGTTCCTTCACCCACGATTACGCTGCCCTTTATCACAGCCCCGTCCTCGATTTCTCCCTCTATTCTGCTCTCCTCAACATTTGATAGCATCTCTTCGTTGGCCTTAAGCAAATCCCATGGATAGCCTACATCAATCCACGTATCTATTTTTACAGCTTTAAATTCGAAGCCAGCATTGATGGCAAGCTGTATCGAGTCTGTTATTTCGTACTCGCCCCGCCTTGAAAGGGGTGTTTTCTCGACGAATTCGAGGATGTCTTTGGTGAAGAGATAGACTCCAGCATTAATCAGGTTCGTCGGTGGTTTTTCCGGTTTTTCGAGGATTCTTACAACTTTGTTATCCTTGATTTCAACCACTCCGAAGTCTTGCGGGTTTTCAACCTCTTTAACGGATATAACCATTGATTTGTTTGAGATGATTTTTTTGATGTCCTCGCTTTTCACAATTGCATCCCCGTTCAGCATTAGGAATTGATCCTCAAGCAAATGCGATGCAGATTTGAGAGCGTCGGCAGTCCCGAGCTGCTTTCTCTGGGTGACATACCTTATATTGACTCCCGGTCTGCTGCCATCGCCAAAGTGCTGCCTTATCGTTTCATCCCTGTAGCCAACCACAAGTACTGCTTCATCCACACCCGCTTTCTTCAGCTCAATTATGAGGTGCTCGAGAATGGGTTTGTTTGCTACGGGCAACATGACTTTTGGTCTTGTGTACGTCAGCGGATGCATTCGAGTTCCTTCGCCTGCTGATAGTATAACGGCTTGCACGATTAGTCATCTTCTTGGAAATTTATAATTCTTTTTATGATTGTAGTTTGAAATCTTAAAGATGAACAGGTGTCTTGGGACTCAATCATTAGCTGAGTAAAAGATCTCTGCTGGAAGGAGTATAAGGAGTATAAATAACATTAACATTATGTTTGGTTTTAATCTTACAGCAGCCAGCACGCTTCATCGAAATACATTTATAAAGCTGGATAACTCCTGCTATCGATGAAAATTTCTGTAGCAGGCTCTGGCTACGTTGGTATAACAACGGGTATTGGTTTCGCTGAATTGGGCAACGAGGTTGTTTTTATTGACATCGATGAAAATAAAGTTAAGATGA
>JARQZL010000061.1 GCA_029984855.1 Archaeoglobales archaeon
GCTGGACTGCGGAGAACGAAGGCTACAGCTTTACCACTCCCTGCAAAGAAGTTTGCCGGATGGTATTCCTCCAGGTTCTGCAGAAGGTATCTATCTGGCAGCGGCGTGTTTCCGCCAGCAGAGATGAAGACCACGGGTGGCTTCACGGCGACGATTACTGGCAACTCGTCGGGGAGTCCGTAGCGAGCCATCACGTACTGCAGCGCATTTTTGAAAGTTTCATTCAATTCAGAGTAGTTGTACGCCACGACATTGTATCCACTACCGTTAACGGTTTCTCTCACAGCTTCGACGACTCCACTCGAGTTTCCGTCGTATACAACGACAACTTCTGGCGTGCCGTTGACTGCAACAGCACTCCACAACTGCCCTTCTATATTCTCACACTTCTTCCAGATCACTTCGCTGAAGTTCTCCTTTTCCGGTGCTGACGTCGTGGTAGGGGTTGCCGGAGTTGGTGTCGTTCTGCCAGCATGCGACTCTACAGGCTTTACAGGCTTTACAGGCGAACTGCACCCGGCCACAACCAGTGCAATCACAACCAGCACCAGCACGACTGTAAGAGACTTCAAGTTCAAGTTTAGAGCTTTCACGTTTTTCACCTCACTCACTCTAAATCCCCAAATCTCCAGCTTTGTTTACACGCAGACTTTGTTTACACACGCTCCCCATTTTGTTCAAACATCCCTTCATAACTCTCCTCCCGCATATCGGTAAACAGCTCACACACCCCTTCCAGCAGTTCCAAGGTACGCCTTCTCCTCCGGGCTGGCAAACACGTTCATGTAGAGGTTGCCCTCTGGTGTAACGAGCAGCGCTGACGAGTAACCGGCAGTCTTGCCCTGTGCAGCCTCTTTGACGAAGCTCTCGGCACCCGCAGAAAGTCCGAGCAACCTCTTCACGTCTTCCGGGATGGATTCCTGCCTGAACACAACGTGAATGTCTGCATTGGCGATCATCGTTCTTCCCTCCTCGTACCTGAGAAACTCTTCGTACCCCTGCGTTATCAGCGAATACCCCGTCTTGTGGTGCCTGGAGTGCCTGACGCTCCTCTCGAGGAACTTGCGTATCTGGCTGTATGTGAGGAAGTAGTGTGCCTCGTCGATAACCACGATCTTCCTGCCCCTGTCGGCCCTCACGCGAGAGCCTATCCACGTCAGCACTGCGTGGAGGAGCAGAGGTGACTTCTCCACGCCTTCCACAGCCGAAAAATCGAAGTAAACTACTCTGTTGTTTATGTCCACGTCGGTTACACCGTTGAAAACGCTTAATTCTGCCGTGAACGCCTGCATAGCGGATTTTATGCGTTCTGCAGCTCTCCTCTCTTCCTCACCGGCAGCGACAAGTTCCAGTCTGTTGATCACATCATCTATTACGACATCTCTGTAGTCCTTATCTGAGTATGCCTTCAGAATCGCCTTTCTCAACACCCCTGACTCTGACTTGTCGATCGGATTGCCTATCTCCTCCTCGAAGAATGTTGAAAAGAACTCGAGCAAAGACATCAGCTTCTCTTTGACTGCTGACTGGGGCGTTTCACCCTCGGGAACGAAGAGATCCATCGGGTTCATAACGTTTTTTCCGACGGTGACGACCTGTGCCCGGAGCACTGCCGCGACATCCCTGAACCCGGCCAGGGGATCGACCAGAAATATCCTGACTTCAGGATCTTTCAGCACCCACCTTGCTACCTCGAGCTTGGTAAAGAAGGACTTTCCGCTTCCAACCTTTCCGACTACAATTTCGTTGTGACCGGCAAAGCAGAAGCGGTCGACTATAATGGGTGCTCTCGTGGCGACATCGAGTCCGTAAAGAACACCTGTTTCGTGCATAAGTGTGGGAAATGCGAATGGAAAGCACGAAGCTGCTGCTTCGGCATCCACGAGAGCTTTCATCCTCAGCACATCTCTTCCCTCTGGATACAGCTGGCGAAAAGCGTCAAGCGGTCGGTAGTAGACCCTCTTGAGCTGGCAGCCCTTGCCCCTCATCCTCTTCAGGAAGTCGTCGAAGTTGCGCTCTGCGGCGTCTCTCGATTCACCACTCAAGTAAAACGTCGTGCTGACCGTGAAAAGTTTGGTCTGCCTGGAAACAAGCCTCTCTCTGTAAGCGTAGAGGTACTGGAGCTCATGCTCTATCGAGGTCGTGTCGGTTCTGCCCTGCCGACGCATTTCCTCGTACTTTGCTTCAAGCTGCGTGATTTTACGATTCAGATACGAAATTATCTTCGCTTCGTCCTTCGGTTCGACGAACTGAACATAGTCAATGTGGTATGGCCGCCACGTAAACTCGTCCGCTATCCACCCCTCCATGACTTTTGCGGGATACGCCACAACGTAAGCGGATACGATCGTTCTCCCCTCTACAGTGACTGCTCCTCTCTCCTCACAGGCGTATGAAGGGGCAGCAACACCCTTATCAACGATTTCTCTGTGCCCTTCCGGCGAAAGTACTTTAGCAGGCACGCCGTTTTTACTTTTACCTTTCTCGCCTTCGCTTTTTCCTCTTTTTTCTTTTTCTATCCCTTTTTTCTTTCTCCAGAACATGGAAACCCACCCCACCTACACCTGTCCTGCCCTATCCTGTATACTCTGAAGGATCTGCAGGGCTCGTTCCAACGAGGTCTCTTTCAACAGCTACTTTTCGCAGGTTCTCGTCCCTCAGGAATCCCGATTCCTCGCATTTGACCACTCTGGCTCGATTGCCCCTTCTTCCACCGCCAGTAAACTCGGCACCAAAATCGACATAGCCAAACGCACGCATGAGAGCAAGAGCAATGCTCCTGCTGAGCGGCACGCCGTGCCTCTTTGCAACTTCGATAACGGTACTCGTGTCGGCAACGTCCGACAGGTCGTCGAAGATTGCCCTCGCTTTTCCGTACGGTATGGAGGACACTTCTTTGCCGTATCTGAGATCTAAGCGTCCGTCAAAAATTCTGTATGCGTAGTTGCCAGAGACCACCCACCCGCACTTTTCAGCCCGTTCAGACTCTTTACTCTGCTCAGACTTGCGTTCAGGCTCTTTGTCCTGCTCAGATTCCGCCGCAGGCGTTTCGGGTGTCTCGAGCTCCAAAACAGCCTCTGGCTGAGCGCTTTCTCTATCTCTTCCTCTTTTTCTTTCTCTTTCCTCTTCCTCTTCCTCTTCTCCTCCTTTCCAATCCTCTTCAGCCACTATGTCCAGCTCGCTTCCAAAAACACCTCCGCTCTCACTCTCAGACTCCGACTGTGACTCTGACTCTGACTGTGGTTGTGGTTGTTGTGGTTGTGGTTGTTGTGGTTGTGGCTGTATTTCCAGCACACACTCATTTTCATCTGCACGGGTATCTTCAATCTCCAGCTCCAGCCCTACATCGCCTGCATTTTGCTCTACATCGTCACGGGCATCTTCAATCTCCAGCACGTCCATTTCAGGCTTCTCTACCTCGATTATCTTCACGTTGCAAAGCGGCCCCGCGTAAAACGTGGCTTCAACGTCGTACTCACATCCCGTAATGCCCTCTGTTTTACTTACTGTAACTCTGTCAGCAACGACGAGGAGAGCTTCGACCAGGTTGCCAACGCTTTTCGTTGCCACCTTTCTCCTCACACTCACACCGTTCAAGGTGAGACACCTCCTGCTGAAACTCCACCAGCCCCTGATTCCAATCCAGCTCCTGATCCAGCTCCTGATCCAGCTCCTGCTCCTGCCGGTTCATAGGTGAGCTGGCTGACGAGAAAGGCTGAGGAGGCGTAGTTCTTCGGCAGAACCTTTTTAGTGTTGATAAGCTCGTAAAGCTGCAGAACATCGTCTCTGCTGAGAATTTTCGTTTGCAGGCCGACTCTCCCCAGCGCTGCCGCGACCGTCTCGACTCTCCTTCTCAACTCACCCAGTGCCGTGTTCTCATCTTTACCCTTCGGAACCGATACTGCAATAAAGTATCTCCTTCTGTGCGTCCTCTTTGAAACCTCGTCGAGCAGGCGAAGGTAACCTCTCGCCATATCATCCAAGACATCATTACCGACAACATCATCGTCCTTGAGGCGAAGAACGAACCTGTTCAAGTATCCAGCAATGTCGAATTCGTGTGAGATGCTGATGATCTGAACTGGAAAGTCGAGAGATTTCAGAAACGATGCATAACCGTCGATGAAAGCCCCTTGATCAGCAGGAGACGAGTAGAAAAGGTTGACCGGGCTCACTTCAGCTACTGCAGCGCAACCGCCGGCAAGCTTAAGCACCCAGTTGTCCACGAACTTTAAAGCCGGAATGTTCTGGGTCGTTCCCTTCTCGTAAGCGTACTCAACTTTCTTCTTGAGTGCAAAGCGAGCCTCGTAGAGTGGAAAAGCGTATCCAACCTCGTCTGGCACCATAGCCTTCAGAATGACGATGACGGCAAACGTAGCAATTGCCGCAGCGACTGAGACAGTTCCAAACGGTTTGAGGCAAATCCACGTGGCTGCTGCAGCGAGAAACGCCACAAGGATTTCCTGCATCGTGTACACGCCAAATATCTTTGACTCTGCCTGCAGCACGGACGGAAAGTCCACGACCCTGAGACCTGTAACTGCACTACCACTTCCATTTCCACTCCCACTTCCATTTATTAAACTCACATCGCCAGTCAGAGTCATCCCTCCGAAGTATTACAATACACCAATCACGCAAGTATTTCAATATATTAAAAGCACAAAGCATATATATTTTATGACAGTACGTTAACCAAGAGGTGGGATCGTGGGCGAAAACGTGGGCGAAAACGTGGGTGGAGTCTCTGAGATGGCGGGTGGAGAAAATAGTGTCTCTGAGGTTGAGGTCAACATCCCTGATTTCTCAGATCTCAGGAGTGCAGTAGAGAGCAAAAATCGCGTGGAAACGTGGAAAATCCTGAGAAAAATAAACTACAGCATCTCCTTCAACAGGTACAAACAGGTTACGCTGGACGACATATACCACGTTCTCAACTCTCTCGACAAAGCCTCAACAGTATTCACGCGACCGGAGGATGTAACTTTGCTCGACGAGATAAACACAGTGCTGGTAACCATTTCCAGATGGTTTGAGCTGTACAGGGAAAGCATGTGGGTATCACTGTACAGGAATAGCATGCAGATGACATTACTTAAAGGAAGTGACCGAGGTACCGACTTCAAAAATGCTGCACAAACATACAACCGCGTCCAGAAAAAGCTCGAGGAACTCTCCATAAGGCTCAAGACTGCAAAGGAGCGGGGTGGCTGGTTTCTTGCCGGCTGAATCGCAGGCTGAATCACAATCACAACGACGACCAGAGTCTCACAGGAATTCGTCTTCGTCTAAAAATCCCGGTTGATCTGCATGGCAGTCTACACTTAGAGCCTTCAGCAAGCTTCAGACCTTCATCGTGTTGCGTTCCCGCAATTCCTTCCGTCGTAACCGTCAGGGACTTCCAGTTTCAACGGGGAGTTTCCTTGCAGGAGGTGAACCATGAACCAGATCGTCGGGGAGTTGCTGCTCATCTCACTGATTGTCGTAGCAGGATCTGTGCTCATGCTGGCGGTAGCACCCCATCCTGCTAAGGAGTACTGTGATATCAAAGTCAAGGATTCTCCTCCGCCGGCATCCACGGGTGAGCTCTTCGACGTTTTGATGGTGTCCGGGAGAGTAAACTACGGTGAGCTCGTTGTGGAACTTGTAAATACGTCTGCGGGCAACATCGTGGATAGAGCAACATTCTCGGGATCCAGTATAAGGGGTAAGGTCATCAGCGCCAGCGTAAATGATGCTGACTCCGAGTTCGGCGTGGGTGACATCCTGCGCTTCAGGTGCACTCCTGGAGCCGTTCAGCCCGGACACTACGAGGTCGTGGTTGTGGGTGGCAATAGAGTCGTTTTCGACGGTTATGTGGAGATAAGGTAGAGAGGTCAGTCAGTCAACGACCTCAGGCTAAAGCCTGTGGCTGGCTAACGGGCCCGATCTCGGGCCAGAGGTCGTTTGAATAGAACCCGTAAGGGGTGTTTAGTTAAACCCGTAAGGTGTGAGGAAAATGGATAGTCTGACACTTGCTCTCCTCCTTCAGGAGGAATCGGACGAGTTGCTCGACAGAATGCGGGCAAGGCATCGGGCAAAGCTAAAAAGGTGGTGATGTAAATGTGGAGCGTTTTCGGAAGTGTTCTCTTAAAGCAGCTTCCAAAGCAGCTCGAAAAGCGTGGCACTGGTTCAAGGTGTCGTGATGACGGTGTGACTTCGGCTCTCATCGTGGGATTCTCTGGTGCTCCTGGTTCTGGAAAGACGACTCTCGTAAAGAGGCTCAGAGAGGAGTTGCTGCTGGAAGGATACGACGTGTGCATCGTGAAAGAGGCTGTACACGACATCTTTGAGCGATGGAAAGGTAAGGACAAGGGCTTTAGAAGCCTGGAAGAGATCCGCTGCTCCGACAGGGCTCTGGAATTCCAGCTCGAAGTTCTGCGGGAGCAGGTTACAAGAGAAGACAGAGCAGCCGAAAAACACGAAGTCGTCCTGATCGACAGAACCGTGTACGACAACCTTTTTTACGCTCTGTTTTACCCGGGAACTCCGAAGAGCTTGCGCTGGTTCGAGGAGTACGTCGAAACGTTCGAGAGAGTTTGTTCTGCAAGGATGTATGACATAATCTTTCTCTGCGAGATTTCCGACTGTTCAGACGAGTACAGGAATGAACAGTACAGGAATGAACATGAACATGGATGTGAATGTGGCCATGGTCATGGACATGAATATAGATATGGTTATGGGTATGAACGTGAATGCGGATGTGAGCTGGATGACGGCTTCAGAATTTCCGACGAGTACAGGAAGCTGCAGCAGTACGCAATAGAGAAGCTCATCCCGGAAAGCACTCCAGTCTGTCCCGTTCCACCTGCAGATGTACCTGCAGATGTGGACGAGCGCGTTCAGTTCTGCCTTGAAGTATTGCATGAACTCCAGAACGAGCTTGGAAGAGAAGAGGTTAGAAAGTGGTGCTGAAAGCAGCCAGAGGCCCAACAGCCTTAAAGCACACTGAAAACTACGCAAAAGTACTCACAAAACTGAACGAGATCGTTAAAAAGGCTCTGGAACTCGCAGACGAACTCGAAAGCCTCGGACTTTACGAGCTCGGGCAAAAAATACTGGATGTGGTGGGAGAGCTCAAAGTTGCTGACCTGCTATCAGCTCTCAAAAGCTCCGCCTCAGCCTCATCTTTAT
Source organism: Archaeoglobales archaeon (assembly GCA_029984855.1). Classification (GTDB taxonomy): domain Archaea; phylum Halobacteriota; class Archaeoglobi; order Archaeoglobales; family Archaeoglobaceae; genus Archaeoglobus_C. Next base: position 7,177 of record JARQZL010000061.1, read on the forward strand.
CTTCATCTTATTCATCTTCATCTTCATCTGAGGCTCCCAGCAGCTCTGCCACTTCTGCCACTGGCTCTGCCACTGGCCTCGAACCAGACCCTGCTGAAACAGACAACGGGTGTGCTCCTGCTGAAACAGATGAAGAAGATGAAGACAATTCTTCAGACAAAGACAATCACGCTGGAGAATGTTGTTTCTGTGAGCAGAATGTCGAAACGGATATGCTGGCAGACCATTACCTCAGCAAGCACCTCAACACACTTCGCGGTCTAACGATCTCCTTCGGAAACCAGAGGGGGTCGTTCACTGCTGAGGAGTTCGCGTCTGAGTACTCAGAAAAGCTGGGGCTGACGAAAGAGAGCTGTGAAGCGATCCTGAACGCTCTTGCAGGGGGAGAAGTCCTCATCAAAGACGGCGGAGTGTACGGAGTAAATCCTGTTGAGAGGTTGTTTTTTGAGTAAGCCTTGGTGAATCCCGTGAACATCGACAGAGTTCTTGTAGTAATGTTGCTCGCAATTCTTTTGGCAGTGGCTCTATCACTGTACTTCGCTTCACAGGTGTGGGAACAGTTGTGGGACTTTCTCAACGACGTTTTTGTGAGAACTTTCCCATTTAGGTTTTATTAAAAAATTTTACTTCAAACTTCAAACGCTAAGACACTAACTGCCACCAATCTCTGCTCTCAATCCTTAATCTGAAGCAGGAAACCCAGCCCTCTGTGACCAGTGCTTCCATTACCGTAGGAGGCAAGTACGTAGCTTGCTAAGCTTATTTTGTAAACTCCAGGTACCGCATCGCTATCCGCATGCAAGGTCAAAGTTATCCGCAAGCTTTCGTTTGGGTGAAGTTCCACCAGCTGGTTGCTGAATTTGTATGTAACACCTTTTGGCAAAGTCAGGTTTCTTCCACCACTTCCTGTCCCTGCCAGAATCCAGTAGTCGTAGTTTGGGTCAGGGCCATAGCAAGTCAGAAGGAGGACGATCGTGTTGTTGAAACAGGGAGTATGAGAGATTATCAAGTCTATCTCACCCTTGCTCCCCGGTTCTAAAGTCAGTTCTGGCGTTCCATTATCGCCTACTTCAAAGCCCTTTGCTGAGTTTAAATCAAATTCTACATTGTAAGACGGCTTTGGAGCGGTACTGATCAGATGAGTTGGCTTCAGTTTGCTATCATTGTCCGGTGGTGTATGCTCCTTCGATGTTCTCTCAAGCTGTGAGCATCCAGAAAGCGATACAAGCAGGATTACACAAACCAAAACAATACCTACCTTTTTGGTGATTGTGGAGGGAGGCTTTCTCATGAATTTAACCATCCAGGAATTTTTAAGTTTCTTTTGTTTTTGTTAGGTTTTATAAAATTTCACTTCAAACAGTGAGACACTGACCGCCACCAATCTTCGCAACTTCAGAAGCACGGTGTGGTAAAACGAGGTTAATCGCGTACTCTCCAAAATGGAGCACTAATTCGAAACAAAAGCCCAAAAAAAGCTACGAAATTAGAAATTAACTACTGGAGTTCTCGCAGCACACGCAACGGGTATATTTTCCTGGATTACCTACTTCGTTATGGAGCTGATAATTGAGTGTTCAGATTATCTGGATTCAGATTATCTGGAGCCCGAATCAGATTGTCAGGAGCTGAATGTGCTGATAGAGTTCCACCGTGAGAATCCCCCAGCCCTGCTGTTATTCCTCTCTTCAGGCGCAGAACCTTAGCCTGCGCACTTTCCCGTCGTAAACGGCGACGGCGACATTTCCCGGTTCCGGGTTGAAGTTCATCTTTTTCTGGTATTCCGTTTGAGCCTGAAACGTGCTCGAGTTCACGAGCAGAACGCCTCTGTAGTTTGCCACGCCGTACGTGTGCACGTGTCCGCAGTGCAGCACGTCGGGCACGTCGTCTATGACCAGCATGTCCTCGTCGAGCGGAGCCACATGTATGGACTTGCTGCCAAACCCGGGAGCAAAGGTTCTCCTCCTCAGATACTCAACCATCGCCTCTGCCGGGCTTGAATAGCTCAGGCGAGGTATTCTCAACACGAGCTCGTCGAGACTCCTTCCGTGGTACACCAGCACTTTCACTCCGGCCAGCTCAACCATGGCAGGATTGCTGACATGCACGACATTGCTGGAAAAGAGATTCGCGTACTCCTCCGGCAGCGGTGGCTGAGGCTCAGCCTGCCTCACCGCATCGTGGTTTCCTGGAGAGACGATGATTTTGATGTCCTTGGGCAGCCTGTCGAACTGCGCTGCTGCTTCCTCGTACTGCTGATAAATGTCCGTTATTGTGAGTTCCTTTTCCTGTCCCGGATAGACACCTATACCGTCAACGATATCTCCCGCAACAACAACGTATCTGACCTTCTCAGCGAGCTGCTGGCTTTTCTCGTTACCGATTTCGCAGTTCATCCAGCTCACGAAGCGGTTCCACGCATCTTCCATGAACGTTTCACTTCCAAAGTGCGTGTCGGAGATGAATGCGATGCCGTGCTTGCACGACGTTTTCTTCTTTTCCTTTTCCTTTCCTGTCTTCTTCCAATCTATCTTCTTCCCCTTCTCCTTCTCCACCTTCTCCATCCCCACTCCCATCTCCTCCTTCTTCCCTGTCCCAATCTCCTTTTTAACAACCTTTTTAACGACCGGAATTTCTGGAAAGACTATGTTCTCCGCAATCAGATAGTTGTTCCTCAGCACACCCGCAACACCAATAACTTCGTCGCCCAGCAGCTCCCTCGCCTGCTTCCTGAGGTCTCCAGACACTATAACTGCCATCCTGCCAGTGAGGTCTTCGAGTTCGATCAACACGTTACCTGAAGATGTTTCTCTGACGTCTGCGACCATCCCGATCACGTCAACCTTGTTCCCGTTCCATCCACTCCTTTTCCATCCACTCCTTTTCCATCCATCCCCCCATCCCCAGCCGCTCTTGCTCCTCTTCCACACCAGCGAAATCGGCAGCGGCTGCGAATTCAGGCGGCCTTTCAGAATTCGGGACAGTTTCTCGTAACGTGACCTGAAGTAAGCTACAAAGTCGCTTACATTCCCTTTACTGGCAGCATCCACATAGTTCCTCAGCACTTTAACTACGCCCTGATCATAATCGGATTGATCAGATTCGATTTCGATTCCGGTTCCGGTTCCGGTTCGAGCTAACGTTCGAGGAGCGTTTTCCAAACTCTCTGTTTTTGCTTGCTCAGCCCGCTCAGCCTTTTCTCTTAGTTTTAGACCGTCAAGAACCTCTATAACATCCTCTGGAGAAATAACGAAGCTCTCGGAAGAGGCACACACTCTCTCCACAACATCTTCCGGATCTAATCCATTGAGTCCACTAGGTCTGCCAAGTCTGCTGGCCAGAACTTCGACGGCTTGAGGGCTGACGTTTTTCCCTTTAACCACGAACTTCGTGGTGATCAGCTTCCTGAGTTCCCGGTCAGGTTTTGTCTGTGTGAGCGTGACTGCATGCATGTCTGTTTCACCTAGTTTCGTTTTACCTGTTTAATTTTAAACTTAAAACTTAATTTTAATCTTAATCTTGATTTAAAAGGTTTTTAATTTTTTAAAGTCAGGCATCTATCCAGCCCAGTTTTCTGAGAGCCCTTTTGAGAGACTTCCCCGTTGCATAGCCGATCAGCTTTGCCGCGTAGTTTCCCGTGCACTCGTTCAGCAACTCCAGGACGTCCGTTTTCAGCAATCCCGTAAGTTTGGGATGGGACTCCCACACTCTGACGCAGTACTCAGCCCTTTCAACGTTGAGACGGCCGTCCACGATGATTCCCTCTCGCTCGAACTTTTCCTGCACTTCTGAAAGCGCACTCTTCCCGGCCGCTAGGCGAACGAGCGAATCGTAGTTTCTGAATCGAAGGTCAAAGAGCTGGTCTGAGGGCACTTTCAGCACGAGGAGTGCTTCCAGCAAATCCAGCAAATCGTCCTTTGAATCCGTTTTCGAATTTAACTTTGAGTTTAAGTTTGAATTTGAATTTAAGTTTGAATTTGCTCCCTGCTTCTTCAGCTCCCTGGTTAATTTCTGCAATTCCTGCAACAGCACTAACTTGCTCAAGACATTGCTCACGAAATCACCTCTCGAAATCAGAATCGGCAAAACGAAAGCCAGCAATCTGTTCACCAACTATCCTGTCAAGCTCTCTCAAAAACTCTTTCTCACTGCCTGCAGGAATTGTGGCTCCTGCTGCAATATTGTGCCCTCCTCCCTTCCCACCGACTTTTTCAGCTACTGCGTGCAGTGCTTTGGCCAGATGCACACCTTTTTCGACGAGCCTCTGCGTGGCTCTTGCAG
>JARQZL010000062.1 GCA_029984855.1 Archaeoglobales archaeon
TTTGATATCTCTGGTGGTATTGCTGGCGGCATCAGGTACGGCAAGTGCCGCAGAGCCGGAAATCGCAGAGAAAATCAAGAAAGATTTCCTACCCATAGCTCATGAAAGCAATCCAGAGCTTGCAAAGATTGATCCCGCGCTACTCAGGGAGATGAGCAAAAATAAGCCAGAAGAAATAAAAGTCATAATAATGCTGAAAGGGCAGCCATCCGCCAAGCCGTTCACGATTCACGGAGCAAAAACGCTAATGGAGCGAACACAGAAAGACTTAATGAGAGCTCTGAAGAGCATGAGGGCAAAAAACATTAAGCAGCACTGGATTATCAACGCAATCTCTGCGACGGTTCCTTCAGAGAGAGTGCTGAAGATTGCCGAAAGAAGAGATGTGGCGGGTATATGGCTTGATAGAAAACTCTCCCTTCCAGAACCCGTCAAACCGTCCGGATACAAGAACGCGACGGCCGGTCAATTCTACTTCCAGCCGGATTATGGAGACTACGCAATAGGAGCACCTGATCTGTGGAAACTCGGATATACAGGCCAGAATGTCAAAATTGCAGTTCTGGATACCGGAATAGACAGGACACACCCGATGCTCGACGATCTTGATGATAATCCGGCAACGAACGACCCAAAGGTTATAGCCGAGGCTTGCTTTACGGATGAAGGCTATACAACCGATGGAAACGGACACGGTACGCATGTTGCAGCAATAGCTGCGGGAACCAGACAGGACTTTCCCAGGCTAAACGGCAGCTATGCATGGTATTCCGGAACAGGGGATTACCTCGATAACACGCTTGACTACGAGTTCAACCTGACGGGTGTGAGTTCGGCAAACCTCACATTCTCAACCTGGTACTGGACGGAAGAGGGCTACGATTACTGCTATGTTAAGATTTCCACAGACGGAGTTAACTGGATAACCCTCGACTATTTCACAGGGTACTCCGGAACCAACGAGCTGATAAACAGGGTGTACAGCCTTACCCCATACGTGGGGAACAATATTATCGTTCGGTTTGAATACGTTACAGACTACAGCATCCACTACGCCGGATGGTTTGTTGATGATATTGCCGTTCCGGAGATAGGTTTCTACGATGATGTTGAAAGCGGCGGAAATGCAAGCAACTTTTCAGGATGGACGGTTTCAGGGCCAATGAACGTTAGCGGTGTTGCCCCCGGAGCTTTGCTGATGAATGGGAAAGTGCTGACAGATGATGGAGAGGGCTGGACATCCTGGATAATCAGCGGGATTGAGTGGGCTGTGGATAACGGGGCAGACGTCATCAGCATGAGCCTTGGCGGGTGGCCATGGGACGACAGAACGGGAAGGGATCCGCTCTCTCTGGCAGTGGAGAACGCAAGAAATGCAGGGAAGATTGTTGTCGTTGCAGCAGGAAACGATGGTCCGGGTGAGGGGACTGTCTCTTCTCCAGCCGTATCCAGGGGAGCGATATCAGTTGCAGCATCTGATAGATTTGATGCCATAACTGATTTTAGCTCGAGAGGTCCGACCGGTGATGGAAGGATCGGTGTTGACATTGCCGCTCCGGGAGAAGGAATATTATCCGCAGTTCCAGCAAGCGGGGCAGTGTACAGCAACCCGTCGGGATACGATGTATTTTCGGGAACTTCAATGGCCTGTCCGCATGTCTCTGGAGCCGTAGCGCTGCTGTTAAGTGCTGGAGCGGGTGTCGATGAAGTTGAGAAGATATTAAAGAACGGTGCGGATCAAATAAGGTCTCCCTACTCCGACGTGCTTGCACTTGCCGAAGGGGCCGGAAGGATAAACGTTTCGAAGGCATATGAACTTCTGACTGGCTGTACTGTTGATGAGGAGTGGTACATTGGAAGGGTTGCTCCCGGAACCTACTCGAAAACGTTCACAGTTGTAAACAACGGCACTGCTGATGTAACCCTCGAAATATCCTGCTCGCCCATGTACACGGCATGGAACGAAAGCGCCGGGAACTGGATGAGTTCGGATACAGTTCTGACGGTTCCTGCAGGGGGCACGGCGACATTCACTGTTACGATGAACATTCCTTCAGATGCGGCCGGAATTTACGTCGGATGGATCAAGGCTGGAGATGCTCTGATCCCCGTATCTGTGGATGTCGTGAAGGAGGTGTTCTCCAACGGGATATACGAGATGAATGGCTATTCAGATGAGCAGAAGTGGTATTCTTACTGGTTGCTGGAGGGAGAAGAGCCAGGTGAGGCATTCTACTACACGCTCGACATCAAGCCGGGGGTCAGCAGCATCAGATTTGGCATTGACTACTTCGACGTTTTTGACAACTATTTCTGCTATGCAGTCTTCAACCCGGATGGGCAGTTCGTAACCTGGGGAGATTACTGGGATGACGCAACGGTTGACAATCCAGCCCCGGGCAGGTGGACGGTTGTCGTGTACTCGTGGATTTATGAGCCCGCAAGCTTTACGCTGACGGCCGTGACAACAGGCAGTGACGTGCTGGAGGTTACATCGTTTACAGCAAATCCGGGCAGCGTAAGCCATTCAGATACTGTTGAATTTAGCGTAAACCTGAACAACAAGCTGACGAACTATCTGGATGCCTACGTTTACATAGATATATATCAGGTTACGGCAAACGGCCTGATCCACTCTGGCTCGGTGGACGGATACGAATACCTCAAACCGGGGCTGAACCCGCTGGTTTACTACTGGTATGTGTACCCCTCAGTTACACCCGGAAGCTACATTGCCCAGCTCACGGTGTACTACGGTGACTACAACTACAACGATAGAGCTGCAGAGGGAAACACAACATTTGCCGTCTTGCCCGACTCACAGGTAATTGTGCTCGACAACGAGAGCAATCTAAGAACGTCCTTCGCACCCGGAGAGAGTGTATACATTGCGGCCCATAACCTGCTGCCCAACACAACGTATGCTGTATGGATTCAGCCCGATCCTGTTTTAGAGAGCCAGCTTCTCGATCCGGACCTTGACCCATCAGGCTATCAGGAGATTGTAGCAACAGATGAAAATGGCAACGTGTCACCAACACTTGTATGGAGCATACCTGCCAGTGCAGCGCCAACGCATGAGAAGTGGGACGTCGTGCTCGATTTGCAGAGCACGGGTGCGGGAAGGTTTAACGGAGATTACGACGGCATAGCTTCAGTGCAGACGTATGGCATAATTGCACCGATCCCGGAGCTTTCGACTGTTGTTCTTGTGGTTTTTGGTTTACTGGGGACAATTGTTCTGGTAATAAAGAAATCTTGATCTTATTTAATTTTTTAAATATAAATATAAAAAAAAAATTAAAAATATAAAATTTTAAAAACCAGACACACAGTAGGAGGAACTCGGGAATCAGCATACAAAGCAATCAAAATAAAAGCGATTGCAAACATAGGACTGCATAATAACTTAAATATTTAATTATAATAAAAATAACGGAATTATTTTAACATCTAAAAATTTAATTCCGAAAGATATATATTTATGGTTTTGGAATTAAGACTAGCATGTTACCGAGGTTAGCCTTAGTGCTGGGCATATTGATTGTGATTGCAGCAGTCTTTAGTGTAGGAAATGAAACAAAAAATGAGGTAAGACAGCCAAACAACATGATAAAACTTGTCCCTCCCCCACTCATCGTGGCAAGAGCACAGACAACAGATGTGGCTTTTCCTGAAAACGAGGCTGGAATAAGTGCATATCTTCATCCGACTACGAACATAGATCTTACGCTTGCTAAATCGGCGTTTACAACAGTTGATGAGGAAACTTCTGGCTACATAAAAGGCACTGTAGCCGTTGCTGGGATGACCGAAGACGAGTATCCTTACGTTTGGGTTTCATCGGATGGATGGATTATAGCGTACATTCCGAGAGATTACAAGAGCGAAGCTCTAATAGCACCATTCGGTTACAATTATCCAACGACTACGCTTGCTGAAGCTATAAAGAAGGTTTGCGATGCCATAGGAGCAAGCTTTGACTACAATCAAGTAGGATACTACCACTTCAAATTCCCAGATGCAAATGGAATGGTTGTGGCGTTTGAGGAGAAACAAGGTTACGGAACCGACGAATTCTTCGTTTATGTGCCAAAGGAAGTTACGATTTACAACGTGAGTTGGGTGTTTCAGAGTACTGGTAACAACAATTGGGCAAAATTAGACGGACAAATATTTGCAAGAGGGTATGCGAATCCACACAAAAAGACTGGTTACTTCGAACAATTTGAGAAGGGAGTAGATCATAAGTTGGAAATTTATAGTTATTATAGTTCTGCTTCGACAAAACTCGGACTCGTAGTAATATACAAGCAACCATGAGAGGCTTACTTCTTCTACTTCTGCTTGCAATATACCCGGCTTCGGCAGGAGTAGTTTTGAATGGCACAGACTACAACCTCAGCGTGAATCTGTCGGGAATAGAGGGTGTTCCCAGTTATAATCCATTATATGTGAAGTACGCGGATTTGCTTGATCGGGCAGCGATTGAAAAGCCTTCAATCCATACAGTAAATTTGATAAGAGTTACTGATGTTAGGTACGCAGACTTGTATAGAGAATCTCATTTAACAGAGCCAAATATTCAGAGATCAGACTTTTTGCTGGCAGTACGTGTTACGTACTCTGACTTACTGAACGAATTGGGGCTGAACGAGCCAGCAGTAAGTAAGACTTATGTAGTTCCAGTGGTAAAACTGCTTTATGCTGATAAACTAAACGTTTTTAATCTTGCCAAACCAGTAATTTCAACGATAAACATTTCTGAAAATATGGTGGTTAAATACGCCGATATCCTCAGAGATTACAGATTATCAAAGCCCACGCTGACAACATCCAAGGCTGAAAGCAAAGTGGTAGTTAGGTATGCGGACATTTTACTTGTAAAATCTATCAAGCCACCCTGGAAAATCGCATCAGCAGAACTTATCGGGGAACTAAAGGGCATAAAATTTAAAGAAGAGCCCGACAATAAGATATCGATGATAAAAATCTTCAAAGAAAAAGAAAACTATGAGCCAATTTTGAGATACATTGTTTTGGAAAATAAGAATATGGATGATATTTTCTTCATTGAAAAGTTCAAAAAGAGGTATAAACTACCCCCGGGAGTAGGGCGAACCGTGCTTTTAAAGGTGTTTTTGACTTCAGATTCCAAGGTTGGCAGGATCAGCACAACTTTAAGGAATTTTGGTTGCTCCGTTCTCAAATACTATCCTAATGAAAAGTTCATCAAGGTACGCGCTCCAACACATCTGGTTCCCAAAATAGCAATGATCGATGGAGTCAGGGATGTTAGAAGGGTCATAAACTTCCCCCTGATTTCGGCCGATATGAATTACAATATCGTAAATGGGAAATACTACCATGTATTCTTGGACGTTGAAGGTCATAGACCGACTGAAAAAATGATGAAAATCCTAAAATTTTATGGTGTGAAAATATTAAAGCAATATAATGACGGTATAACAGATTTTAGAGCATACATTCCAGTAGAGAACTTAACCAAGGTTGCCGAGCTACCATTCGCTACTCATATTGAATATCACGACGTTCCATTTTCCTTAGAGCTTTACATTTCCAAGAAAATGATTGACGTTGATTACATCAGATCAAACATAGATTCAGATCTGAATGGTTCTGGTGTGAGAGTAGCTGTAATTGACACAGGGATCGATCATCATCACCCATACCTCCCCAAGCCGGTGTATGAGAAAGATGTTAGAGATAACTGGTTCGACGATGATTATGCAGAAGATGAGGAGGGACATGGAACGCATGTAATAGGTATTCTTGCCATGAACTACAGTGCACCGTTTGGTTATGAAGGTGTAGCTCCTGGAGTTACACTTGGAGTGCTGAAAGCTACGGGAAGACCTGGGCCGTTTGGAAACGTTAGCCAGCAGATATACGATGCGATAGATCATGCAGTAAACGACTTTGACGCACAGGTTATCAGCATGAGTTTGGGTATAGAAGCAGATGACTTTATCGTAAACAGCGATGGCACAACGAAGTGGGAGCAAAAGGTTGACTGGGCGGCAAGAAATGGGACTGTTTTTGTAAAGAGTGCTGGAAACGAGGGCGTCGAAGTAAATTGGATGTATCCCAATCCTAGTATTATCGAAAGACGTTATAACAGTATTACATGCCCCGGGACCGCCAAGAACGTGATATCTGTTGGTGCTGTTAACCACTGGTTTGCTGGAGATGAAAATGTCAGCGTGGATAATACGATATTTGGTACTAAAATAGACAAAGTTACAGTGTATAGTAGCCGTGGTGACACGGGAGACATCGGCAACGAAGGTGGAAGAGACAAACCCGAGGTTGTTGCTCCTGGCGGTTCTTGGGCATGGACGGAAGATGTCGATCGTGATGGATATGTTGGAAACCACGCTGACGGTGTTGTTTCCGCAAGAGGAAAAGCAGACGATCAGAGCGAGTACTTGCCCGATGTAAGAAGTTATGACGGAGTGTATAAAGATGAGCATTTGTATAGAATGACAGGAACGAGTATGGCCGCTCCACACGTTTCTGGTTTGGCAGCTTTGATCTTGGACGCCTATGAATTTGAAAAGTCAAACATGACTTCTGCTATAGTTAAAGCAATGATACTGGGTGGTGCAGTAAATATTGGGGATAACGACCTCATACCAAGCCATGAAGACAATAACATCGACGATGATATTGGCTATGGAAAAATAGATGCCTTCCAGTCGATTTATCAGACTTCTACAAGGCTGGCATGGCGCTTCGGAGGTAAGTTAGAGGGGCCTGGAGAGTACATGGTTTACACTTTCCACGTTCCGGATAGCAATTACAAATACATAAGGATGGTTGTAACGTGGAACGATCCAGAGACAGATTCGACATATCCTTTCTACGGTGCATTGAAAAATGATATTGATGTATCTCTATACGATCCAAATGGCAATCTAATAAGTTCATCAACCACGTTCCAGCAGAACATCGAGCAAATTTTATTTTACGACCCGGTCGGTTTGGAACCGGGGACATGGACGATAAAGGTCAAAGCCCAGTCTCACTGGGACTCGCCTCAGGATTTTGGTGGCTACGTTGCAGTTTATTCAGAACCAAAGGTTAACGTCAGGATTGGCGATGAAGCCATTATATATCATGGGGAGAACGTAGTGATAACGGCAACTGTTGAAAACAACGGCGGCGAGGCGGCATCGGGAGCAATTGCAGAACTTGCTATGCTATCACCGCCGGGCTCCATTGAGGACTACTTTATACTGGATCAGGGTTTTAGAAAAACGCTACTGGGCGACATACCACCGCTCGGCTCAAGAACACTCTCATGGAAATTGATTCCAAAGGAGAATATAAAGAGCTTCTCTACCATAAAAATAGGAATTAATGTTACATATTCGAATTCAGGTGTCACTAACAACGCTACAGTTCTCATATACTTCGTAACACCCCTCACTTCATGCGATGCATCAGGCAACGAAAAGGATTACTTTAAGCCGGGAGAAGGTGTTTACATTAAGGGGTGCGGTTTAGAGCCTAATACTCAATACAGGATATGGATTCAGAAGGATCCTGTCGAGTTCGGAGATTTCCTGAATCCGGATGAAGATCCATCGGGCCATCAGGAAATTATAACTACGAACGAAACGGGATGTTTCCCTCCAACACTGATATGGAACATTGATCCGAATGCAACTGCAACGTTTGAGAAATGGGATATAGTAGCTGACAAGATTGGTGAAAACGAAGGAATCTTCGATTCTGCAGACGGAATAGACGATGCCTTCGTTGCTGGCTTCGTAGCACCAATTTCTGAGCTTTCAACGCTTGCCTTGGTGATTGCAGCCTTACCACTCTTGAGGAGGCTACTTTAAAATGTTTATTAATAATTATATAAAATTAATATAAATTAAAATCTGACCCTCGCAAAAACAAGAGCCAGACCCAGACATGCAAGCATAACGACGGGAAGCTCGGGTATCGGTGGATTGATTTCTCCTCCCAGACCCAGAATGGTGTATTCTTCAAAGCTGCCCATCAGCGGGTAATAATCGTAGTCGTTTGTGTCGATTTGATATGGCGTATCGCCAATGCCATCTACGTTGTCATCGCTGCCGGTGTAATCGCTCCAGTGGTTGCCTGTGTAGTTCGTAAAAGTAAAATCTCCGTAAGCATAGTTAACTTCCTGAGAGCTGTTCCAGCAGTTGTCCGAGTTCTCAGAGTAAACGTTTGTGCTGTCCGCAAAATCGTTCATAAATATCTCGCTGTCGTTCGAGTAAAGCAGATACATCCCGTAATCGTTTCCGGAAAAGCTGTTGAAGCAAATCCGGTTGTAGTCGGAGTGGTCGAGATATGCTCCATAGTCGTTGTTCGCTATAACGTTATCGCTGACATCATTCGAGCCAGAATAGGTGAAGTATAGGCCGTACTGGTTGCCGAGAGCGGTGTTGTTGATTATCCGGTTACTGCTGGCGTAGTTTTCGTAGATGCCATAGGTGCTGACGGAGCAGTTGTTTTCGGAAATATCATTGTACATGGATGTAAATGATGTGCCGAGCGACTGATCGTAGTCAAGCAGGACTGCGTACGTGTTGTCGAGGCAGGTGTTGTTGTTGATTGTGTTATAGCTGGAGTAGTAGAGGGCTATGCCGTAATAGCTGGATGAGCAGTTGTTGCTCAGTACGTCGTTGGAATCTGACCTGCTCATGTATATTCCGCCGTAGGTGCAGAATGTGGCGTTATTGTTCTCAATCGTGTTGTTGCCTGATGAAAGCATGTATATTCCGTAGTCGTAGTTCGAGCAGTCGTTGTCGAACAC
>JARQZL010000063.1 GCA_029984855.1 Archaeoglobales archaeon
AGCACGTTAAGGCTCCTGACAGGCTCGATAAGAAAGATAAAAAGTACGGGTTCTTCCACTGCCCCAAATGCGGTTATAAGGCTGACAGGGACTACGTTGCAGCTGTCAACGTTGGAAGGAGGTTTCTGCTTAAGATTGAATCCGACGGTAAAAACGGAAGGGGGAGTGCAGGGCTTGAAAAAGCCAAGCCTGCCGCCTATAAGGAGGCGGGCGGCTCCCCGGCAGACCGTTCAGGTCGGGGCAAGCGTGGAAGGAAAGGAAGGCGAAAGAGAGGCAAGGGTAAGAGTGTTAGGTTCGATGGCCTGTGTTTGTTCCTCTCAAAGGTTAGCGTGACGGCAGAGAAACTCGTCGAATGGAAACAGAGGTTAGGTCTGGTTAACAATGGTGTGTTTAGTGAACAAAATGGGAACGGTGATAACTATGGCTGAAAAGAATGATTTCCCCGATGAGGTTAAGATTGAGGAGATGGATGACGTCTTCGAAGACTATGAAATCTTCGATGACCTCGACACTGCAAAGACGTTCAAAGAAGCTCTTGAGAAAGCGCTGGATAGCGAATACAGGAGAATTGAGATATACACCCAAGTAGATTCCGAAGTCAGCGACGACAGGCTCTATGTGAGAGGAATACGCGTGATTAATAGGACTGGAATTTACGCAGTGGTCTGGAAGTAGTGGTAGCTCGCACGTCAGCTCTTTTTTTGGAATTTGAAATACTGTAGGGTGATGTTGGTGATAAAGAAGATTGCCAACCCAAAAGCAGAAACGATCTGAGCTACATCCGCTGACTTTCAGATATTCCTTATACCTGCTGTTTTTTGGATTTTTGGGTTTTGGGATTTGGATTTGGTTTTGAAATTTGAGGATTGAGATTTGAGGAGGTGTTTGTGTATGGAAGAAGTTGCCGTTTTCGAGGTAGACCACGAAGGGCTCGTTGAGAAAATTCTGGATGCTTACGAAGATAGAGAGCCCCTTTATATCTGGGGCAGGACGGGGGTTGGTAAGTCGTACACCGTCAGGGAAGCTGCAAAAATCCTTGCCGAGAAGTTTGGAAGAAAGTACTCCGAAAGGGTCGAGGATGCTGACGACGAGCACTTTGTATTGATAGACCGCAGACTCGCTCAGATGGATCCCACAGACCTGCTGGGCGTGCTCTACAAGGACGATGGGGTTTCTAAGTGGCATCACCCCAACTGGCTGGTGAAGCTCAGCAGGCAGAGGGAAGAGAAAGAGAGTGTGGAGGTTAGAGGAATACTGTTCTTCGACGAACTCAATTTGGCGCCGCAGCTGGTTCAGAATGCCAGCTACTCTCTTGTCCTCGACGGGAAAATCCAGGAACTGGAGCTTGCAGACGGCATAGTCGTAATCGCCGCTGGCAACGTGGCAGAGGATAAGGCATACACCTTTGACCTTATGGATCCGCTGAAAACGAGGTTCACCCACGTAACCCTCAAAATTCCGGTATTCAAGGACGAAGAGAAGAGGCAGGGATGGTTCTACTGGGCAGCAGAAAACGGCATCGACGGCAGAATTCTGGCTTTCCTGAGCTTCAGACCTGATTTACTTTTCTACTACGTGGAGAACGATCGCACTTTCCCGACGCCGAGAGGCTGGGAAAAAGCTTCCAGGCTGATGAAGCGCAGGTCAAACGAGAAGGCGTGGGAAGCCGTCGCCATGGCGTGTGGCTATGTTGCAGGACTGCAGTTCAAGCACTTCATGGAGCTCAGCGTTGATGTGGACATCGAAGAGATCCTGAAGGACACGAAGAAGTTCCTGGATCTCGAGATGTCAGCCAGGTTCTCGGTGATAGCTTCACTCACACACCTCTACAGCCAGAAGCCCGAGAAGTACGCTGAAAGATTGCTCAGGATGGCAGCACGCCTGTTCACCGGCATATACGACGGAAAGCTGAACGAGTATGCCAGGCTCGCAGAAAAATGTGCAGAGCTGAGCGGTGAAGACCTCGAAAAAGTCAGAAGGAAGATGAAGGAGCTGGAGGGTGAAA
Source organism: Archaeoglobales archaeon (assembly GCA_029984855.1). Lineage (GTDB taxonomy): Archaea > Halobacteriota > Archaeoglobi > Archaeoglobales > Archaeoglobaceae > Archaeoglobus_C. Next base: position 2,006 of record JARQZL010000063.1, read on the forward strand.
GAGAGGCTGAGCTTGCAGCCCTGATTCTCGCGAGCATGAAGGCTGCAGACAGAGATAATTTCTCGGATGTAATGAAGTCGTCAAAATACGCTGCTGCCGTGGCTGACCTCGTGTTCTATGTAGTCTGATCTCTTTCAATTACTTTTGTAGCCTTTACCTTACCTCTACCTCTTTACCCTTGGCTTTACCGCCATTCCCGCAGCATCGAGCTGAGGAAGATTTTTGATCTTGATTTATAGTTCCGTGCAGAAGTAGCTATACAAAACCTTTGATTGAGATGAGTCTAATAAGCCAATGAGTGTAAATAGAAAGTGTTCAAAGTTCATGTTGTTACGCACTTGACTATAATTGTTTTTGCCTGTTAAGAGGTAATTGTTTTTGCCTGTTAAGAGGTGTCGTGCATGCTGTTTGAAGGAGTTGTTGAAGCGAACAAAAGATTGTTTGCCGAAGGAAATGAACCGACTGCACATGCAATACTTGTGAAGGATGGCGAACCACAAGCCGTGATCGGCCTGGTTTTCATTGACAGTTTCACCAAGCAGCTAACGTTCAACCTTGCAATCCCGCAGATAATCAGAATGCATGCACCCGAGACGTGTATATTCGTCCTCCCCTCGAAGATGAAGAGGCTCGATCCAGATACGGGCGGCATCGTTGAGGAGGAAGACGTTGTGATGGTACACGAGGTTGACGCTATCAAAATCAGAACGGTGATGATCAGAAGAAAAAACGGGGAAACAGAGATTATTGAGCCCGATGAGAAAAACATACAGGTAAACCTTCTGGAACCGGTCAGAGAGGCTATGAAGTCTGTATGGGGGAACCTGATCTGAGGAAGAGACAGGAATGTGTAGGTTCGGGTGACCAGGCTGAGTCATCTTGCTGAGTCAATTACGGATTTCAGCTTAATGAGCTTTTCAAGCTTCTTGAGATGGCCGGCTTTGACCATCAAGAAGTGAGAAAGCTGTTGCTGTCTTTGCTATCTGAACTTGTTTAGTTTTTGGTTTTTTGGTTTTAGTATGGTGGTTAGTATGGTGGTTTCTATGTTTGAGTTGACACCAAAAGAAAGGGTTAAGAAGGCAAGAATCAAGCTGCTCAGGGAAAAACCGTTCTTCGGATACGCTTTAATGCATGTTCACCTCGTCTCTAAAAACGACCCGAAGCCAAGAGGCCCGAAAATCGTCTACAACGAGAAGTTCGTCGAGAATCTGGACGACGACGAGCTTCAGGCAGTCCTCTGCCACGAACTCCTCCACTACCTGCTGGGACACACGAAAAGGGCCAAGGCTGCGAGAAGAAAACTGAGGGCGGAAAAAGACAGGCAGTACTACAGAAGGATGAATATTGCTGAAGACTGTGTAGTAAACGCGATTTTACTGAAAAACGGCTTCAAGCTGCCCAGAACGAAAGTCGTAATCGATGGCAGCGAAGTAAAGGTCAGGCAGGGTGGCATAATCCCGGGCATCGATTACAGCAGTGGCAGACTTGTTGTCAGACTTCAGGATGCTGGAGAAAAGAAGTACGAGATATGGGATCCGGATCAAAAATCGGCCGAAGAAATTTACTGGGAGATCAGGGATTTCACCGTAGGAGGTGGAAGTGGTGATGAAGAAGATAACGACACGATGTACTTCTCTGACGATGAAACGTATGAAGAAGAAAACGATGATGACAGGGACAGAAAGGGTGGAGATGGAGATGAAAATGGAGACAGAAACAGAGATGAATGTAAAGATAAAGATGAAAATGATGGTGGAAAAAGTGTCAGTGGCAGTGGCAGTGGTGGATCTAAAGAAGATTGTATGGGTAAAACACCTGATGAACTGCTGAGCGAAGCGTACACCTATGCCAAAATGCAGGGTAATGCACCGGCCGGCTTCGACAGGCTCGTGACAGAGGTGCTGAAGCCCAAAGTGAACTGGAAGGCCCTGCTCAGACGCTACTTAGCCCAGATGGTTCCCTACGACTACTCGTACCTGAAACCAAGCAAGAGCAGCCCACCGGATATCATCCTTCCAGGGGTTGTAAAGGCGGAGCACCTCGAAGCACTGGTCGCAGTGGACACGTCAGGTTCGATAAGCGACGAAGAACTTGCGCAATTCCTTTCAGAAATAAGATGGGTGGCAAGAAACTATCCGTCAATCGACCTAACTCTCGTGAGCTGCGACGCGGAAGTCCAGACGGAGGAGCAGATACGCAGCAGGCACGGGCTGGAGAGGTTCAGGCCGAAGGGTGGGGGAGGAACAGACTTCAGACCGGTCTTCAACCTCGCGATGAAGAGGCGGGCGAGGCTCATCATTTTCTTCACAGATGGTTTTGGCGCCTTCCCGGAGAGGAAGCCACCTTTTCCCACAATATGGATAGTATCTGCTCAGGGAGCTCCTGAATCACACTTCCCGTTCGGTAAGGTTATCAAAATGTGATGATTTCTCTAATTGCGGATTGTATCCGGGGTCTAGTACACGTGTGCCTTCGTGAGCACACGCGAACCTTCACACCCCGAAGTCAAGCGGGAGCCCGGCTTACCCCGCACCTCTCCTCTGCCTCGTTAACGCGTCTCTGCCCGGCACGGGTTCACCGAACAGCCCGCTGCGGTCCTTCGAGACTTCATCGGCCTCGCGTGCGGTGTCGCCCTAATACGCTCTCACTCGCCTCACTCTTCATCGGCCTCGTTAGACTCAGAATGTTTACTGTGAAGATTTATAAAGTTTGCCGATATAGGATGTGGGATCGTCATGGCCAAAAAAGACGACGGGAGGGTGACGATAAAGGGTAGGATAAGGATAGATGAGGCTAAGCTCGAAGACAGGGCAAAGCTTGTTCAGCTGATGAGGAACTTCAGGGAAGCAGTCGAAATGGCCCACCACCTTTTGAGGAAGCTCGATGTGAACGGCATAAAGCACCAGCTGTCAGCTTACATCCTCAACTACCACTACGCTGAGTCGGCCCTGGAGAGGAGCAGACTTTACAGTGATCAGGAAAGGCTGAAGCTCAGGAAGCCTCAGCTTTATTCCCTGGGCAAGGCAAACGAGAACGGAAACAGGAACATACAGCTAACATCCCTAGATACGATCAGGGTTAAGATCCCTCGTGCCAGCGGAAGACACGAGTGGGTTTACCTCAAGGTCGACTTCGGTGAGAAGTACCACAAACTTCTGGAAGAGCTTATCAACTCCAGAATTTCCTACGCCGCAGGCATATCGATAAGCTACAGGAAAAGAGAAGTCTGGCACGTCTACCTCAACGTTCCACTCGAGCTGTACGCCAAACACTTTCCAAAGATCAGAGGAGAGAGAAAAAGAACGGGAACGGGAAAAGGGAAGAAAGGGCATGTGGCGGCCTACGATCTGAACTCTGACAGGATATGCATGGTCATCGTTTCCTGGAACGGGGAGCTGCTGGACCACAAGAGCAGACACTTCCCAGAAGTTAATTCACCGGGCTTCCCCGAGAACAAGGCCAGGGATTTGAGGCTTAAGGCTCTCAGCGAACTCGTAAGCTACGCTGCCGAACACGGAGCTTACTACCACGTCGCAGAAAGACTGGAGAAGTCTAAAACGAAGACTAAGAGCGCGAAGGCGAACAGGAAGATCTCGAAATTCGCTCTCAACGAGCTTCTCCAGCACCTGGAGGTTATGGTTGCGAGGGCTGGAGGTGAGTTCCACAGGGAGGATGCCAGGTGGACCTCTGTTGGCGCAGGGCTGATCTCTAGGGATTTGGGCCTCGACGTTCACACAGTTTCCGCTTACCTGCTTGCAAGGAGGTTCATCAGAAAGCACAAAGGCTCATGAACGCTCACGAAAATGGCAACTGTTTCGTTAGGCACTCAGTCATTTCCCAGAAGAGGATATTGATGGTGGTTTTTGGGTTTTGCGGTTTTAATTTGTTGAGGGGGGTGTTTTTGTGAACAGATACGATGCCCTTGCAAAAATATGCGCGGGTCTTGCGCACCCGATGCGGATTAAGATTTATGAAATTTTGAGGGAGAAAGGGCCGAAAATGGAAATTGTGGACGTCGTGAAAGCTCTCAGGTCCAAGTACGGGTTTGATCAGGACTACGTCAGAGCCCGCCACCACATGCAGCAAATGGAGAAGCACGGGGTAGTGAAGATCCACAGGCATTCGAAGAAAAACGACGAAATCGAGCTTCTGGTGAGCGTCGACAT
>JARQZL010000064.1 GCA_029984855.1 Archaeoglobales archaeon
CAAAATACCCATGTGCTCACTTTTGTCTCACTTTGAAAAACGGGGGGTTTTCTAAAGTGGGACAACAGGGGTATAACACACCACTTCTATTTCTACCCATCAGTAATCAAAATGATGCTAAAAACTATAGTCATTCTCCTAATTCCCTGCACTAATAAACTCCCCAACCCAGTACCTTGCATAACCATGCTTTCTCTCACCAAATAACTCTAACGCAACATCCCTGCTTCTCTCAACCATCTCATCAAAATCAAGAAATCCTGCCAACTCTCTCTTCAAATCCCTCCATCCAAACTCAATTGGATTCAAGTCAGGGCAGTAAGGTGGCAAATAGATCAGATGAATGCTCAGCTCTTCAGCCCTCTTTTTTACAATCCTAGCATGATGAATCCTTGCATTGCCAAGAATTATGCAGATTGGTCTGTTAGGATTTTCCCTCCTTATCAATTCGAGAAAAGCAGCCATGTCTTCAGCTTTTGATTTATCTGAGAGCATAACAACGTCGTTGCCAAGGCCATGAAGCCAAAGATAGTTTTGCATCTCTTTTCTCCCTCTTTGTAGCTAACATAGGGAGTGTTTATAACCCTTCTTTTTCCGGGATTAAGTTGTATGGAGCTTTCATCCAGAAAGGCTATAATCGGATTCTCTACTTTCGATAAACAACCTTCTACTCTTTTTTGAGAACTTCTTCTGCATTGTCAGGTCTTTTTGAATTCTGGATGTAGGGCTTTCCGTATCTTACCTTTTTCTTCTTTCTCAGAATCTTCCATACCGTTTTGTAGGAGTATTCAACTCCCCTTGTCGTTTTAACATAGACAGTAACTTCTTTTATCGTCATTCCCTTACCCTCTATCTCTTTTAGGATTTTATCCCATTCGCTGTTTGGTAGCTTTGGTTTCCTTCCTCTCCCACCTCTTGGAAAAAGTCCCTCGTATCCTTCTCTGTTCCACCTGCTAAGCCATTCCTTTATCGTTCTCTCACACTTCCTCAGGATTTCGGCAACTTCGTAGATGTTCTTTCCATCGTAGAGAAGAAGTATTGCAAGCAATCTTTCTTTTATTACTGAATTTTTATCTCTTTTGTATAGCTCTTCGAGTTCTTCTTTCGGAATGTGTTTAACAACTCTAGGCTTTCTAGGCATGCTGAATATTAATTTTGAAGATAAATAAGTTTTGATTGAATTGTGTTATGGGGTAGTGATTTTAGAGATTGACTGTAGATAAGCTGAAAAAACAACTGATAACTGTGATAGAAGAAGTTGCCAGAGTGCTATCCAGATCAAAACACGCAGTCGTATTCACGGGAGCGGGCATATCAGCAGAAAGTGGAATTCCAACCTTCAGAGGGAGCGGCGGACTCTGGGCGAAGTACAATGCTGAGGAGGTAGCGTCAGTAGACGGATTCATGAAGAATCCAAAAGCATTCTGGGAATTTATAAAGGAACTTGTAAAAAACAAAAGCAAGCCAAATTCTGCCCACTACGCTATTGCCGAGCTTGAAAAGCTTGGAATAGTCAGGACCGTGATAACCCAGAACATAGACATGCTCCACCAGAGAGCAGGGAGCGAAGAAGTGATAGAACTGCACGGAAGTATGAGCACAATCAAATGTCTTGAATGTGGAAAAACCTATGACTGGAAGGAGATAGAGCCAAAACTGACGGACTGCCCTCCGGTATGCGAGTGCGGAAGCACATATCTCAAGCCAGCAGTTGTTTTCTTTGGAGAACCTCTTCCTGAGGATGCAATGGCAAGAGCTGTTAAGCATGCATCTTCCTGCGACACATTTATGGTGGTTGGCTCCTCGCTTGTCGTGTATCCGGCAGCATACCTTCCTTTTGTGGCAAAAAAATCAGGAGCAACTCTGATTATACTTAACGCTGAGCCAACGCATGCAGATGAGTATTTTGACTATGTACTTCACGGAAAGGCAGGAGATATACTGCCAAGAATTGCTGAGGCTGTAAGCAGATTTTTAACCAGAGCATGAAAGCTGCAAATGTGAACCTGCTGAGGCTGGAGTTCGACCTACAGCATACAGTTGTGGTTTCAAGAAAGAACCCCGAAGAACATGCAATGATAAGGTTGATTCTGTCTACCCTTGCAACGAAAGAGGAGCTGCAGAGCCTTATTAAGAAAGAAGTAAGGCTGATCAAACGCAATGATGTGAACTACTATTCTGTAAAGTTAATCTCAGGCGGAAAAAGCAGGATATCTCCCGTAGATGAGAGGACATACGCTATACTTTTGGAGATTTCGAGGAATAAGAAAGGTAAAGAAAGACTGTTCGATTATTCTGATGAAGAAATGGACAGGATAGTGGAAAAACATTCACCGCCAGACAGAAAATACAATGTGGAGCAGTTAAGAAATGCCGTTATAGAAATACTGAAGGACTGCATGCTTTTTGGTGATGAGAGCTATATAACAGATCTGATGAAGGGAGTGAACACGAAGAGAGTCATGGATTTTTTCTATGACTTCCATCCAATGTATGCAGGAATGTGGGATTTAGATGATGATGACGTTGCTGGAGACTTCGTTAGGACTTACTCAAGGCTCACTGGAACGGAAGATCCGTACGAGATAGCTTCGGCAATAGGAGAGAGTGCCGAGAGGGTAAAAAAATTGATGAAAGGATGGTTTTTAAACCGATATTACAATCGGTAGCTTACTCTCAGCTCTCTTTCCTGCAACTTCTGCTCTGAGAATAAAGAGTTCGTTAAACAAATCTTTCAGTTCGGAGTCAAGCTTTGGATAACACTCTGCAAGAAAGTCCATATTAAATGGACATAGTCCGGAGATGCACGGGAAGCAGTATTTGCCTCTCAATTCCTCCCTGCATGGCAGCTCGAAACTGTACATAATTTTCGACCTCCTTATTATCATGATCATTCACGCATCTGATATATAAGTGTTTCGACCAATGAGCGGTGCAGGTAAAAAATCCAAAATTTTTTAGACTCGAATCATAGTTGTACAATGCTCATTGAATTCGTAACGGGCCTTCTTGTAGGTCTGATAACAGGATTAACTCCAGGAATACACATCAATACAGCCATAGCACTTCTTCTCGTCGCAAAAGACGTTTTACCTTTTTCGAGCTATGGAATTGCTGTTGTTGTTATTGCAGCAGCAATTACCCACACCTTTCTTGACATAATTCCGGCAATTTTTACAGGAATTCCAGAAGAAGATACTGCCATAGCAGTTTTTCCGTCTCATGAGATGGTCCTTGAGGGCAGAGGAATTGAGGCGGCATCAATTTCAGCTTTTTCAAGCCTGCTATCTCTCCTCCTTGCAATCCCCGTCTTTTTTGTCTTCCTCTATGCTTTCCCAAAGTGGATTTCAGAGCTGATACCTGTCGTGCTTCTTGGGGGGTCTGCTGTCATCATTCTGCTGCAGAGGAAGGATATGTTCGAGGGCACTCTTTCAGTATGGAGAAGAAGACTTTATGCATCTCTTGTTTTTGCATCTTCGGGATTGCTCGGTTATGTTGCAATTAAGAACTCGGGGCTTGCAGACATAACTCCAGTATCTTCAGTTCTTCTGCCACTTCTGACAGGACTCTTCGGTTCTCCCACACTGATATGGAGTTCAGCATCTTCACCCGAAATTCCAGAGCAGAATATTGCTTCAGCTCTTCCTGACATAAAAGCTGTAGCATCGGGCATCGCTTCCGGTGCATTCGTTTCACTGTTTCCGGGTGTAAGCTCTGGAGTTGCCACTGCCATTGCATCGAGCTGGATTAGCAAAAGAGAGGATTATATCTCTGCTTTAAGTTCTGCAAATACGGCAAATGCTCTTCTATGCTTTGCAGTGCTGTTCGCAACGGGAAGAAGCAGGAGTGGAGCTGCAGAAGCTCTATCGAATCTTGGCTTTGAATTTAAAGCTGAGTTTACTCTGTTCTTCATTGCAGCCGGGCTGGCTGCCTGCATTCTTACTCTTGCACTCTCAATTGCAGCTGCGAAATTTGTCTCCTCCATCAGGTTTCATATTCTGAGCAGAGCTATGCTAATATTTCTTCTGATTCTTGTTTATGGTCTTACGGGGTGTTTTGGCCTCATCGTATTTTCAATCGCAACCTGTATCGGGCTTGCAACCGTTATGCTTGGAGTGAGGAGGATATGCTGTATGGGCTGCCTGATCGTTCCTGTACTTATTCACCATTTTTAAAATCTTACAATAATCTCAAAGTTAAAATTAAAATATTTCTTCATAGAATTTCTTTACCATCCTCTGGTCGAGAAGAAATTCTTTCTGCTGGAGAACGCTCCTCTCGAGCTTCTTAAGCGTTGCATGGAGGGCAAACTCCACTCCCCAGCTCTCGCCAGTAACAAAGAAAGTACCGTTCTCACTTGAGAGCTTGATCCTGACGTGTATCAGCGGCAGGCCTCTGAAGTTCTCTTTATGCCTTTTTATATACACAAAGAGTACAGATTCGCCGAGGAAATCCCTCAGCTTTCGCATGAACTTCTCGAGATCTTCTACAATAGCCTTTCTGTCAAAGTCGTCGATAGTTATATCCTTTGTTATGAGCTGGACATTATACCCCGCCGGGGCCTTCTTTTTTACAATGTTCTCCAAAATGTCCTTTTTTATCACAATACCCTCGGGAATTCCATCTTTGGCTATGACTATGCTCGAAATTCTGTTCTCTGTCATGAGTTCTATAATTCTGGCAACACTATCATTGCGGTGGGCGGTAACAACGGGATAGCTCATAATGCTCTGAACCATTATAGAGAGAGACCTGTTTGTTTCACCACTACCACTCCCAAGCCTCGCCTCTCCCCTGGGCGAAATAACTCTATCAATTACATCCTTACCGGTGATTATACCGGCCACGCAGTGTGAGTCATCAACAACCACAAGGCGGTCTATTCCGTGGTTTCTCATGGTTGCAAGGGCTTTTGCAGCAGTTTCGTACTCGTTTATTGTTATCACTTCCGGATTCATGATTTCTCTGGCCTTTACACCTTCGAATTCGGATCTAACAAACTGGAGAAAGTCACTGACAAATATTGCTCCGTACCTCCCGTCCATATGGACGAGAACGAAGGGTGTCGAATCCTCCACAAACCTTCTTGCAACTCTTTCAATGCTCAGTTCATTGATGTCCAGAATCCCCGTTCTAATTGTGAAGTTCTTTATCTTGGTTTCGTGCGGATTCACCATCAGACATCCACGCATGAGGTCTTTCTCCCTGATAACACCGATGATGTTTCCGTTCTCTTCAACCAGAATTGCGCTGGCTCTGTCTGGCTCGAGTTTTTCCAGCAAAGGAACTATCTTTGAGATCGACTCATTTGCGTCCACAACTTCATAATCTTCCGTTATCAGCGACTTTAACTTCTGAGTTTCCTCCATTTAAATCACCTCCGCAAAAGCGCAACGATTTAAAATCTAATCAAAGCACTTGGTCGAATTCCACGTAATCCTCAGGAAGCTCCTCCTGGCATGCCTCATCAAGAACCTTTGTGTCCACGTATAGCGGGACAGCAAGCCTTAGAGCTATGGCGATGCTGTCACTCGGTCTTGCATCGATTTCAATTTCGTGGTCGTTCTGTCTGAGTATCAATCTTGCATAAAATGTATTGTCTATGAGGTCATCTATGATAACCCTTTCAACCTTAGCACTCAACCTGTTTACAATTTCTACAAGCAGGTCATGAGTCATGGGACGGGGAGGAGTCTGGCTTTTCAGAGCAGAATGAATTGCCATAGCTTCAGAAAAACCAATATATATTGGTAGGATTCTTCCGTCCTCGGTTCTCAGGACAACTACCGGTGACAGACCAAAAACACTCGGGGCAGCATAAATTCCAAACACTTCTGCAACCAGTTCCATATATATTTAAAGTAAGGTAATGCAATATTAATACTTTGCTGTGATTCTGCGATCGCCTGGCACGAAGTTTTTGATGACTTTTCCGTTTCCTTTTCCGCAGCCTACGAAGAAATTTCTCCATTTCAGAATTACGTAGCCCTTTACATTGGATGAAATGCCATTGCCTTTCATCCACTGCATGGCCGTCGCATCTCCAATCTCAACCACATTTTTTGTTGCCAGAGGACCGATGATAAAGCTACCCTCTATCGACAGCCTGAAACCATCTTTTTCAATTCTGCCCAGATAGATTCCGTGATAGGTATCTATTCCTTCAATATCTCCTGGATCAAAATTGCACTTCCTGAACGCATAGACCTTCCCTTTGCCACCTTTCTTCAGCTCAAAATCTATTCTATCCACGCCAAACTGCTCTTTGAGGTATTTGAGTACTGTAACTTTTACATCCTCGCTCATATTTACACGTCTTTAATCTACACAACTTTTACTATCTTGGCAACGAAGAATCCTTCGGTATCGTTGTCCTGCGGATGAATTCGAAGGCACTTCCTTACCTCACCAAATTCTTTTCCTTCAAAGCTTGTAAAAGGTTTATGCCTTCTTACTGGCAAACTTATTTCCTCAAGCTCGGCGTTCGTGTTTGCGAGAAGGTGGTCAACAACTTCTTCATTCTCTGCAGGGTCGAGACTGCATGTGGAGTAGACAAGTACACCACCTGGCTTTAAAGCTGAGTATGAAGCCATTATAAGACCCTTCTGGAGCTTAGAGAGGGCATAAACGTCCCTCAGTCTCCACATCTTCAAATACTTGTAGTTCTTTCTTATCATTCCCGTGTTGCTGCATGGGGCATCGAGCAGTATGCAATCAAACCTGTTCTTGTACTTCTTGAAAGTTCTTCCATCCCTCATGGTAACTCTGGCAATGAGAACACCACAACGCTGGAGGTTTGAGATGAGGATGTTCAGCCTGTTTATCTTAACATCATTTGCGATTATGCATCCCTCATTTTCCATGTACTGGGCAATCTGAGTGGTTTTAGCTCCGGGGGATGCTGCTATGTCAAGGACGAGCATTCCCGGTTTGGGGTCAAGAACAACCGGAGGAATCATTGAAGAGGCTTCCTGCGGAAATATCAGACCGAGCTGGTACTCCATGGTGTTGCCTATGCCTTCGACCTCCAGAAAGAAACCTTCCCTACACCATGGAACCTGCTGGAGCTTGTATTTCTCGGAGAGGAGGTTTGTTATGTCATCATAGTTCCCTTTAAGGGTGTTAATGCGGATGCTCTGCCTGAGGGGTTTGTTCATGTATTCGTAAAATTCTTCAGAGTTATCGATAAGCGCATAGCGTTCGGCGAACTCTGGATTAATGCAAAAATCGATCATCGCTTATAGTTGACGTTACGCTTTATTTTGGTTTTGGCCAAGGATCTGGTGAGCGGGCACTCGAAATGCACTTCAGGGCACAGCTTGTAACACGCATCTGGTTGAAAGTAGTTGATTTAGGATATATTCAGGTTGCTGGGGCATAAAAGTTCAAAAAACGACAGAGATTTATACTTAAGTAAGGACTAAAAATCTGAAGAAGGTTTAGAAGTCCTCTGGATATGTTGGGGGTGAATTGCAGGATAGGCATCCAGAATGAGTGTATATGCAGTGCAGATATAACTCCAATTTGGGATGATATACGCAATGCGTATATGAACGAGTTAGCAGAAATTCCGCACGCCGCCTTAGGAATATTTAAAAATAAAGGAGAAATCATATTAAGGAGATGAGGAAGATGAAAAAAGGAACAGAGAAATTAGGATTAATTGACGAAGAATCAAAAAAGGTTACATACCTATTCCTTAAGGATCGAAAGGATCCTTCTAGGCCACGAGTGTATCTACTTATCCACTAAGACCTGAGGAAGAGATACGTTTCCTTCTCGTAACTCGTCTCATTGAAGAATATGGATAATCTCCAGATCAAATTGATCTTGAGGTGGAGATACAGGCAGGTCAAAAAACATTACCCAAACGAGCTGATATTGTGGTTTTTAGAAATGGTCGAAATAAAGATCCCCATTCTAATGCCTGTATTATTTGTGAAGTTAAGAAAAAAGACAGAAAAGATGGAATCGAACAACTTGAAACTTATATGAACAATACTACGGCAGAGTTTGGAATTTGGTGGAATGGGACAGATATAGTGTACCTACATCGCTTGAGGGAACCTCACAAGTTTGAGGAAATTCCTGATATTCCCCGTAAAGGTGAAACTTTAGAGGATGTGGGAACATGGAATAAAGAAGATCTAAAACCTGCTACAGAGTTAATAAAGATTTTTGATATGATTCACAATCACATTTACGCAAATGAGTTTACTCAAAGAGAAAGTTTTCAACGAGATGCTGAAATTCATTTTCATGAAAATGATTGATGAAAAACTACCGGATGAGAAGCCGTATTTTAGAATAACTTCCAGAGAACTCGAAGAAGTTAATTAAGGCAAGGGTGATTCTTTCAGACAACGAATAGAAACCTTATGGCAAAGAGTAAAAAAGAATATGGCGACGGTTTTTGATGAGAGTGAAAGGATAAACTTAAGATTGACTACTCAGGCTTTCATTGTTTCACAACTTCAAAAGTATAGCTTTACGCGAACTCCTGCCGATGTAAAAGGCGTTGCTTTCCAAACTTTTGTTTATACCCATCAAAGAGGAGAGTTTTTCACCCCTCATCCAGTAGTTGAACTAATGGTAAAAATGATAGACCCATCGGATGGGGAATCCATTATTGACCCTGCTGTTGGTTCTGCTGGACTCCTGGTAAGAGCTATGCTTCATGTGTGGGAAAAAATAGATGAAGCAAAGCATTTAAATGAGATAGAGAAGAAGGAAAGAAAATACAGTTTTGCTCGTTATTACATAAGAGGAATGGATATAAATCCAGACCTTGCAAAAGTGGCAAAAATGCACATGGTCGTTTATGACGATGGACATACTGGTATATTTTGTGCAAATTCTTTGATTGATTTTGATGAATTAAAACGTTTGGCTGTTGATTATTGAGCGATAAGGTAGACCTGTCCACATTAGCATAAAACTATAAATACTAAAAATCATGCATTATTATGCTAAAGGTAAAGGATATTGTTAAGGAGTTGAAAGTCTTTGAAAGAAACAAAGTACCTCTTGAAA
>JARQZL010000065.1 GCA_029984855.1 Archaeoglobales archaeon
GTACAAGGAGGTTTCGGAAATAAAGCTTGACATAAAGCCTGTGCTTTCCATCGACTTCGACGACCTTCTGATTGGCTCATCGAAGGGGCTTTACCTGGCGGAGGTTTAGATTTTTCAATTCGAAGCAAAAATAAAGCTAAGAACGATGGAGAGGTTGAAAGAAGTTGATCATTTCAGAGAAAAATATATCGACATCTTGGGAGCTCTTACGTACTTCTGAAGGAGAGCTCAATGAGGCGAGGGGGTTTGTTTATTACGTGGATGCTCTCACGGGAGAACTACTGCTGCCAAAGTCAACGGCTAAGCCCACTACAACAGTTGACGACGGCGTAAAGTGAGAAAAAATTATTTTATTTATTTACATAATCCTGTCTGGTGAAACTATGTTGAGAAGATTGGTAGCTGGAATAGCTATTGTCTGCGTGTTAGCATTTGTTGTATGGTACCTTTTCAATGCACCCTCAAATATTGCGATAAAAGATGCATACGTAGATAATCAGGCCAATTTGTGTTTACACTGCAAAACAATGGCTCTTCAGACCTTACAGCCTACAAATGGCATCTTGATGACCCAAAAGCAAACAAAGCCGTGTACAGTGGAAAAGGGAGCGTGATAATTCCCGCTGATAGCAGTGTAAGGGTGGTTGAGACGTTCTCTCCTAAATCCGGATACGATTGCAGGTTTCTCGTGATGGATGTGGAGGTATTTAAAGATGACATCAAAATAGCTTCGTACAGAGAGCAAAAAAAGCCCCTATGACTGGACTATAGTGTTCTACCACCAGACCTAAGCGGTGATTGGTGGAAACTCACCCTGTAAATTTACTTTTTATTATGACTGGATTTTCAGGTCAGAGACCATTGTTTTTCTGACCACGCTCTTCGGCGAACGATTTCGTGGATTTTATATATATTTCTGTGATAGATAGTTAACGTGAGTCCTTTCGAGGGGTGGTGTATGAGAGGGTTCTTACCGTTTGTGGTGTTGTCCTTGATAGCGTTGGTGGGCACAGCATCTGCAAACCGATAGCCGGCAATTACGATTTTAACTACCCAGACCTCAGCACCACACCAACGGCTTCAACTGCGGCCAGCTACCAGTCAAGCCTCTACGACGGCACGTCGTACACGGCATACGCACTGACAAACTGGGACGCCGGAACCGCGTGAACGCGAATGAAGTACGATGCTATTTTCTTCTTTAACGGGCATGGCTTAAAAGACTCTTCTACTGAGAAAGGTGGGGGAATCTGTTTCTACGACGGGAGCAGTTACAGCTGGATCATTGCTAAGGGGAAGTGATTCTACCTACTATTAACATTGCAGACTATAGCTCAACCGACATGACGATGTTCTACTTGCTGTCTACGTTGCGTGCTACACCGCCTACACGCACACCCACCTACGGCAACTTACTGGACGAATCGATATACAAAGGTGTTGATTCAGTGATCGGCTTCTACGACGCAATACTCAACTCGAAGGGCAACGAGTGGTCGAACAAGTTCTGGTATTATACAGCCGAAAAGGGTCAGACGATCTACGACGCTGCGATAAATGCAAAGAACGACGTTTACTGGACTTTTCCGTGGGGATACTGGGGGATCGATTCGATCGTGCTGAAGGGCAGCACGTCTGACACCCTGCATCCCGCGCGTTACGGAAGTTAAGGAGGTGTTAACGTGAAAAGGTCCTCGGTGTTGGCTGTCCTGATTTTGACATCCCTCGTAGTGGGAATAGTGATTGCTGCGAACATCCATGAAAAACCCTCAATAGACGTGGAAAGGGCGAAGGAGATTGTCAGGGACTTCTTAAACGATCTCGAAGCAAACGTCGTGTACAAGAGATCTGAAAGCCTGAACCACAGGGATTACATCGTCTTGGAGTCGAAAAACGCCGAGTTCTATGTTAACGCCAACACGGGCGTTATCGAGAGGATAACGTTTAAGGATGCCATGCGAAACTCCAGCATCGTCAGGTTGAGTGAGGATGAAGCAAAAAAGCGGGCTGAAGACTTCGTTAAGAAATTTGGAGGCTTGTCGCCTAACATGAAGCTCGTTGAAGCAAAGCTCCTCGACCACGGAGTCGGAAAGGAATATCAATTTATCTGGGTCGAGACGATCTTTGGTATAGAAATGCCGAACAGGATTGTTATTTCTGTGAATCCAAACACCGGCCAGGTGATGTCATACATGGGGATACTCCGCCAAGTTGAGGTTCAGCTAAAGCCGAAAGTTTCAAAGGAGGAAGCCATGGAAATGGCTACCAAGCAATTTGACCTTAAGAAGATCATGCACTCAAACGCCAGGCTGAGCGTCGAATATCCTGAAAAAGGTGTGCAGAGGCTTGTGTGGATTGTGGAAGTTGAGGGCGAACCTGAAAACGGCATAATGCAGGGTGGTTTGGTCGCAGTCGATGCGGTGTCGGGAGAGGTTATTCTGGTAAGTCCTTATATGTGATAATTTCCTTATTTTTTGGAAATTGGTATGAATATGAACGGTAGGGTTAGGGTTATTCTGCTTATATTGGCAGTACTTATTTTTGTGGATGTAGCTCTTCTGCTCAATACACCGGTCTATACTGGACCGACTACAGATCGTGTACGCTCTTTGGACGAGATCAGCGTCTTGAGGATTGGAGAGGTCATAATTACAGACGGAAATGGAGGATGGGTGGTTTCGGTTCAGTATCCTGAAGGTATATTGAGGGGGGAGAATCACACTGGTGGTGATTACAGCTGGAGGATTTCAAGAAGGTAGAAAGGAATATTCTCGTTAGTTGCGAAAAGACCAAGCGGCGAGCTGATGTATGCCTACGACAGATGCTTTGTGGCGGGAATTATTGTCAAGAAAAGTGAAGGGTGAGAGGAGCGGAGAAATACCTTGGTGGCCTTTGCAACCTTCGTTTGCAACCTTCGGATGTACAAGTATAACCGGTTCGTATGGTTTCCCTGCTGTACTGTATCTTGTAAAGAGACGATAAAATTATAAAATTACAATTTTTAAACATCCAGATTACTCAAAACCTCTACCCCGGCCATTCTCAGCATTGCAGCAGCCACACCCCATCCCTCCTTTGTTCTGCCGGAAAAGCTACCGTCGTAAATTCTACCAGCCCCGCATGATGGGCTGAGGGACTTCAGAATTGCTGTTGAGGCGTTGACAACTCTGGCAATCCTGAGCGTTTCTTCAGCCCCCCGAACAAATAACTCCGTTACATCCTTTCCATCCTCTGTGTAAACCTCTGCTTTTCCCTCGATCACGTCAAATCCATCCCCATCCTTTATCTCGCACTTCTTTCTCGGAGTCGGAAAACCTGCCAGTTGTTCGGGGCACACGGGGATGGGATTGAGCCCTTTTTCCTCCAGATACTTCAAAACCCGCTCATTAAAAGCAGAATTGCCATCATACCTGCACTTTACGCCGAGAAGGCAGGCACTAACGAGAACGTTTCCCGAGCAGGAAGTAGTGGTATCTGTAGGCATCTCTTCTTTCGATGACATCGAAAAACCTCCCGAGCAGCCCAGCCATTTCCTCCTCCGAAATGCGCTCCTCCAATGGAGGGCCGAAGGGAGCATTCTCTTTCCAGTCTATGACCGCTACGACGCTGTTCATCTTTGAGGCCCACTCTAAATACTCTTCTGGCTTCTTCATTTCGTGGAGGACGTTTGCAAACAGAGCGAACTCCGCTTTGAGTTCTGGTGGCCTTTCCGTAACTATGACGCCGATGTTCTTCACACCCATGCTATGAGCCTTTTTATGCAGGTATTCTGCCATCTCCATGCTTATCTCAATAGCGTAAACCTTCCTGAAAATTTTAGCAAGAGGTATTGTGAAGTGTCCTGTTCCTGCCCCGACATCAACGGCAACGTTTCTCCTTATTTCTATCTCAGAAATAGCCTCGATAAGAGGTTCAACGGGAAGAATCCTTCTATATTCCTCTGACTCCAGAATGTGCTTTTTTGCAGGATCGAATGGCGGCATTACCGTTATAGGCTCTCAACAAATCCTTTCATCCTCTCCATCGCCTTACGCAGATTCTCCATCGAGGTGGCGTAGGAGATCCTGATGTAGCTTTCATTCCCATCACCGAAGGGGGTGCCGGGTGTGACAGCCACGCCATGCTCAACGAGCTTTTCTGCAAACTCAACGCAGTTTGCTGGAACTTTAGGGAAAATGTAAAATGCCCCTTCTGGCTTAACGGCTTCAAGCCCCATGTCTGTGAGCTCCTTGTAAACGAAATCCCTCCTCGCTCTGAACTCCTTTACCATTTCTGCAACTATTTCTTCAGCTTTTCCGCTTGCAAGTACATCGGCAACTGCTTTTTGAGCAAATGCAGGAGCGCAAACTCCATTCACCTGATGTACTTTGAGCATGGAGTCGAGCAAATCATCGCTTGCAATTACGAAGCCAATCCTCCAGCCTGTCATGGCAAGGGTTTTCGAGAAACCGTTAACGACAACGACGTTCTCCAGTCCAGCAAGGCTCACAGGTTTTTTGTCGTAGTAGATCGTGTCATATATCTCATCGCTTACAACGATGGCATTACAATCCTCTGCAATTTCTGCAACGGCCTTAAGGGTCTTTTCATCTGCAATGAAGCCTGTGGGGTTGTTTGGGTAATTAAGAAAAATAACGGACACTTTTCTGTCCATGACCTCGTTAAAGGCGTTAACGTCTATTTCAAAGCTTGGATGAGTTTTAACTTGGACTATCTCTGCTTCACACATCTTCGCATAGCTGAAGTACGAAAGGAAGTTTGGAGAGGGGATAACAACCTTGTTACCCCTCTCTATGAAAGCAAGGCTTGCGTTAAGCAAGGCTTCGCTCGCTCCCGTCGTAACCATCACATTCTCTGCTTCAACCCCATACCTCTCTGCAATCAGAGTTCTTAGCTCCTCTATTCCAAAATTGGATGTGTAGTGAGTGTAACCCTTCTGCATAGCTTCGTACGCTTTCTTCACGATCTCTGGATGCGTATCAAAGTCGGGTTCGCCTACAGACAGGTTTAATATGTCTATTCCTTTCCTCCTTGCCTCCTGCACGACTTCGAATATCCTTCTTATCATCGAGGTGGAAAGTTCTGATAATCTTGCAGCTTCCATGCTATTCACCGAGGATGTCAGAAAGATCCCATTCTTCCTCCTCAAACTCAAATTCCTCTTCCAACTGCTTCTCTTCCTCTTCTTCCCACTTCTCTTCCTTATCTTCCTCCTTCTCTCCTCGAACCTCTACTGCTCCCTCTATAACAGTCTGCAAGGCCTGTTTTACGACGCTTCTGTATTCTTCAAGGTCTGGATTATATACCTGCCATGCAAGCAGGACGTCTTCCTCCTCTTTACTCTCCATTGCTTTTATCCTCTCAAGCGTTAACCTTGCTGTCTCGTAAACCCAGTAGTCTCTGACGTCGCTGTCAACGACCGCTATGTTTTCCGGGCGAAGTGAGACAAAGCTTCTTGTTTCACCCTCGAAATGCCTAACCTTTGCAACAACGGCAATGAGCTCGGGGGGTTCAACTTCAAGCAGCGTTTCAAGTGCATCCGGCTGAAATCTGCCAACGTAGCCTGTGAATACGCCTGTTGGATCGCTGAGCCTTATTCTCCAGAAGTTCGTGTCAGGTTTCGTCTCCTCCCTGTCGAGCAACACACCCACGACAAAGACCCTGTTGCAACGCACACCCGTTGGAGTTAAAATATATGTTGGAGATCTCTCTTCTGCACTCTCTATTTTGTGGGCTGAGCGGTTGAACTCGTAGGCAAAGAGCCTTCTTGCAACCTCTCTCTTTCTGCCATTCATAGCAGCTCACCTGCTATCTGTCTGATGTCCTGCTTGAGAAACTCCACCTCTCTTACTATCAAGTACCGTTCGCCTCTCATCCCTGCAACTCTGAAATACCTCCCGAGCAGCCTGTTTTTCAGCTCGGCCAGAACAGCACTTCTTTCGAGTTTCTCCTCGGCAATCTTCCTTGCCTCCTTTAAACCAATCCCTGTCAGCTCTCTTATGTTATCCTCATTGAGAATGACCTCATAGAAGTTTTTGCCATCATCAATGATGCCTTTTATCCTTAAATCGTCGTAACCTTCGGTTTTACCATGCAATGGACATATATCCTTTGTCATTGTCCTGTTGCAGAGCTTGCATCTCCTTATCAACCCGCTGTTCTGCTGTATCGCTATTAAAGCTCCTACAACTTCCAGCTCTCTGGGCGGGAGTTGCACATCCTCTTCTATCTCCACTATCTGGCTGTTTCTGTTCACGTTAACCTGCATTCTCCCACCGAAGCTGTCCGTGACAACATTCTTGAAGAGGTAACTCTTCCCTTCTTTAACCTCCTCCTTTTCAGCTTTAGCCCATGTTACGAACTTTATAATGCCTGTTTCATCTCCAATGAGCCCAACCTGCGATATATTGGGGCTTGTAGCATCCCAGAGCTGGATAACTTTTGCTTTCAGGCTGACCCACTTTCCGGGCGTTGTTACATCAGCTATCCTGACAAGAGGAGACTCTGCTGCAAGCTGCTCCCTGTCTATATCCAGTTCCTTCATTAGATAGTTTGTGACGGTTCTCACAGCTTCGCTTTCAGGAACCTTGAACTCATAAATGAGGAGGTTCAGGCGCTTTGATATCTCCTTAGCATCAACATCAAAGCCGGAATCTCTGAAACGCTTTACTATCTGTTCTGTCAGCTTATCAATTCCACCCATAGTACCACCATATCCAACTGCTTAAATAAGTGTTTAGGTTTTGTTTGCTCTGAGACTGCGAGAATATTGAAGATTCAGAGTATTTCAGAGTATTATGCACCCATCATACACTATGCAGAAAACTATCGCTCCTTAGGCTTAAACCGCAGTATTGCAGCTATACCACCAAACGCATTATAGAGTACTGCCCCCTCTTCCGATTCTGTGGACAGAAACTCAACTCTGGCGCCCATTGATTCTGCAAGCTCGGACAGTTCGAGCACTATGTCCCTTCTCTCCACCTCTTCCATTGTAATGTTGTCCACATCGCAAACAGGTACACTTGATATACCCTCTCTTACAGTCACTTCCTCCTCAGCCCCGCATTTTGGACAGCGATACTTCACTCTCTCCAGCCTTAAGTCCTCGCTGAGAAGAAGTGTATCAACGGCTCCAAGCGCTATATACTTCCTGATCTCCTCCTCTCCATAGGCTGCAAGCCCATCTCTGGCAACCTCTTTCAGGAATCTGTCCATTAGCTTCTTCTCCTTCATCAGCTCGAGTTCTTGGAGGACGTCTTCAGCTTTCTCAACGAGTTCATACAATCCACTCTCATCAGTGTAGCTGACATCAAAAAGCCCTATAACTTTATTCTGAAGTTCATGGTGGAGGTATTCGCCATCATAGAACTCCTCTTTTGTCGGAGAAGGTCCCCCGATAAGGATTCCGAGAAGCTGTTTTATATAAGGCAGTAAAGCCTCGCTCGCCCTTTCTCCAACTTTCTTGTAGAACTCGTGGATGGCAATCTCTCTCAGCCTTTCAAACCTCACACTGCTCTGACCGCCCTGCCTGTGCTTTCCCGGAACCATTGAAGTTGTATATCTCAACACCTCTATTCTCTTGCCCTTCAGAATTCCTACAGTGGCCTCTCTTCTGTCTATGACTATCAGACCGTAAAACTTCTTCTCCTTCAGCATTTCCTTGAGTGGTTCTAAGTAGAAAGCTGAATCGCAGTGATACTTGTATAGCGGAACGGGTTCCGGAGGTTCAATTATCTCAGTTATGTGCTTCTGCCTGCCGTTGACCTCAACAACGCCACTTATCATCACCATTCCATGCTCCGGGGGCTTTTTAAAGTACTTCAATCGCTGCAGTATCGCCTCAAGTCCTGCCATAACGCTTGTCCTTGTCTGCTTGGACTTGATGTTCGCTGCCTGACTCAGCTCACTCCGTAGCTGAGAGGCTACATCAGCAATATTCTTATCTGGAGGTATATAGAGCGTTATAAGCTCGGTCCCTCTACCCTTGAGCTTTTCGAGCTTTTCGAGCTTTCTTTTGAACTCGTACTCCAGTTTAGATGTCATGTCCCTGTCACCCGTTTGCTTTAACCTTTTTTTTCACCATCATCTTCTTCTGCTGCCATGCCCTTATTGCCCTTAAAAGGTCTATTTTTCTGAACTCAGGCCAGTAAGCATCGCAGAAATATGCAACGCTATTGGCCGTTTGCCACGGAAGGAAATTCGATAGCCTCTGCTCTCCTCCGGTTCTTATAAGGAGGTCAACACTCGCATAATCACCTTCCCCATACAGATACTTTTCGAGTGTATATTCGTCTATATCTCTGCTCCCTATTTTTCCCCTACTTATATCCATCAACAGCCCCTTCACTGCATCTACAAGCTCCTGCCTGCCCCCATATGCTAAGGCCAAGTTGAGATTGAAGTTTCTGTAGCTTTTCGTTGCCTCTTCAACCTCTCTGATGGCCTGTCTTACATGGCCGGGCAGTAACTCAAGTTTCCCCACAACTCTGACTCTAACTTTATTCCTGTGAATCTTCTTATCTTTTACAAGCCCTCGCAATCTTTTTGCTACAATCCTGAATATGTTCTCCTTCTCCTCTTCACTCCTCTTGAAGTTCTCAGTAGAGAATGCATAAACCGTGACGTTTTTAATTCCCAGCTCCCAGCACCAGTTGAGGACTTCTTCAGCCTTCCTTGAACCAAAGATGTGGCCGGCCTGCGGAGGTAATCCTCGCTTTCTTGCAAATCTCCTGTTTCCATCCATAATTATAGCCACATGCTTTGGGATTCCATAGGGCTCAACTTCTTTTATGAGCATTCTCTCATAGATCAACCTGATCAACCCAATCATCTCTTAAACTCCTGCAATACAGATTTTACAACTTCGGCATATTCTGGTTTTATGCAGTATCTGTTCTTCTCGCCAAGCTCCGTTTTTATTATACCGAGTCTTGAAGACATCAGTCCGACCATCGCTGAAACTCCGCGCTGGTTTACATCCTTGCTGTTAAGCCTTTCGTAGATTTCTTCTGTTGTGTACTTTTCTCCCTCGAGGAGAACCATGAGTAATCTTCTCCTTATCCCTTTTCTGTCCCTTTCCAGGTATTTTCTGAGCCTCGATTTTATCTCCAGCTCTTTCATGGTATCACAGCCACTTTTACAGCCGAATTCTTTCCACCACTATCCTCTTTGATGTCGGGTATCTTTCAATGATGTCAACTTTTAATCCGGCAGCTTTTAAATCTTCACTTCTTGCCTGCACAAACTCAATTGAGGTCTCGATGCCGCCTCCCGCTTCAACATATTCCACTCCTTCAGCATCGAGCATTGATTTTGCAACCTCAAGATTGCCCCCAATATATCCGCAGATGAGTGTGCCCTCGTTTGTGACCTTATAAAAATCTGGATGATTGAAGGCCATTCTTATGAGTCTTCTTCTGAACTGTGCTTTATCTTTGAATAGGGCTGTGCAGTAGTGGAATTTCTCGACCACCTTGGAGTACATTTCTGCCACTTCTCCGCTTTTTGTGTCTCCATAAAATTCTCCGGGCTCATATCCTCTGGATACCAGCTCATCAAAGTTTGTCGATGAGAATTCCAATTCATTGAGGTTCATAAAGGCTTTGCACTCGTTTACGAGCTCTGCTATTTTCTCATCAAACCTTAAAGCGGGAATTTCTATACCTGCATCCATTCCAACTTTTTTTGCAGTTAAAATACTCTCCCTGAACTCATGAATCTTTACAGGATGAAATCGAATTTCGTCAATAAACTCGGATAGTCTTTCAACAACGTGTGGTTTCGCTGGCAGGCTTGTGTAGATATGAACATGCATATCGAGGGTTTTAAAAAGTCTTGCATATTCAAGAGTTCTTTCAAGCTTTATCAGGGGCTCTCCACCTGTTATGGATGCACCCTCTGCATCCATGAGCTCTATCTCTGCCAAAACATCTTCCAGATTTTTCACTTCCTTTTCGTTGGCAAAAATTACGTCCTTACCTCTCCTCTCTTCTGAGATTGGACAGTAAAAGCAGGAATGGGGGCATTGCCCGGTAATAAATAATACAAGCTTTGCACCCTTTCTACAAAGCCTGCATCCTTCACTGAGATAGCTGTAGTAGCTTCCAGCCTCTATTCTCTTCATACTTTCAGTTTTTGCTTTACCCACTCTATGCCAAGTGACTTTATAAAGTAACCGGCTCTTGGCCCGTAGCTCTTGCCGAGTATTGCCTTGTATATCGCCTGAAATGCCTTTGCTGGCTTTATTCCAACCTCGCTGGCCACCTCATAAACGAGTCCGTGTATATCTTCAGGCATCATTTCATCCTTCAGCCTTTCAGCGTAGAGATTGAGAAATCTCCGCTCATCATCGCTCAGCTTTGCGTCAACCTTGTCTTTTATCTCGAACTTCAGTCTTTCAGGGGCATATCTTTCGAGCCATCCCTTTGCATACACGAGTCTCCTTTCCACGTCCTTTCTTGTTGCCTCGTCCAATCTATAACCCGTCCTCTTCAATATCTCCACAGCCTTATCAGCTTCCCAGTTTGCAATCTGGCCAACAACAACCAGATGCCTGAATGGTACTTCCGAGTACTTAAATCCAAGCATCGAGAGCTCGGCACTCCTGTCCCTGTTCTTTACCGCTTCTTCAAAATCCTCGGTTATTTCAAGAATTGTTGAAGGATCGAACTCAATGTGTCTTTCAGGCTTTACCCTTATAATCATGTACCGGATTATTTCAGGAGGTAGAACTTCAACAATTTCTCTGACAGGTACGACTATCCCCTTGGAGCTCTTCATTGCCCCAACGCCCTTGAGGTTTATCCACTCGTAGATTACCGGAAATGGCGGTGTGATGCCAAAGACTTCCCTTGCAATTCTTGTCCCCGTATCATAGCTTCCACCTGCTGCGGCATGATCCTTTCCGAAGGGTTCGCAGGTAATGTTAAGAATTTTCCATCTCGCTGGCCAGTCCACACGCCATACGAGCTTTCCTCCACCCTGGTACGATGCTTTTCCCTCGTACCCACACTGGCAGGAGTAGTGAATCCACTTATCGTCGAATGCGGTAACCCTTGTCGTGTTCAGCCTGCCACACTTCCCGCATAGGGGCATAAAAGGATACCATGTCTTGTCAACTTCCCTGCCCGTGACCTCTCTTGTTATCTCTGCAATTTTGTCTCTGCTTCGTAAGGCAGTTTTAATTGCTTCCTCATATCTCCCCTCTCTGTACATCTCATCCGCTTTTTCCACTTTCACTTCGATTCCGAGTGCGCTGAGCGATTCCAGAAATGGCTGAAGGAAGTGCTCTGCGTAACTTTCGTGGCAGCCTTCGGGGTCTGGAATATTGCTCAGGGGCATTCCAATGTAGTTTTCATACTCTTCAGGCAGGAAGGGGTAGCGTCTCCTCAGAGGATCGAAGGTATCGGCAATGTAGACAATCTCCGCTTCTCCACCCCTGTCAAGAACAGCTCTTCTCACAGCGTCTGCGGTGAGCATCTCTCTCAGATTTCCGATGTGAATATGACCAGAGGGCGTGATACCTGTAGCTATACGATGCTTGCTCCCTCTCTTCAGCAGTTCTTCTGACACGCTGTCCGCCCAGTGCACTATCATCGCTGGCCGAAGTATGCGAGTCTATTTATGC
Source organism: Archaeoglobales archaeon (assembly GCA_029984855.1). Lineage (GTDB taxonomy): Archaea > Halobacteriota > Archaeoglobi > Archaeoglobales > Archaeoglobaceae > Archaeoglobus_C. The sequence continues at coordinate 11,630 of JARQZL010000065.1, forward strand.
ATTACCCCTTTCTACTGTTTTTCCCTTAATCTCTTTAAGAGAGAGCACTCTTTTAGGCATACCGAAAATTTTAAATAATTTAGGACGGCCTAACAACTTTAATGATACCACTTGCACTTATGAGAGATGGCAGTAAGGGCGTTGTTATGGCAATTGCTGGAGGGAGAGGTGCACACAGAAACCTTGAAGACATGGGTATTGTCACAGGGAAAGAAATCAGGGTTCTGAGAAATTCTGGTGGGGCGGTGTTTGTCGCTGTAAACGGTACCCGTCTCGTTGTTGGGAGGGGGCTTGCTATGAAGGTGATGGTTGATGATGAGCAGAAGAACTGAAGACTACCTCGAGGCAATATACCAGCTCAGCATGGAAAAGGGCTATACAAGAGTGAAGGAGATTGCATCAAAGCTGAACGTAAAACCTGCAAGCGTCTCAGAGATGCTGGCTAAGCTCTCAAAAGAGGGTTACTTAATCTATGAAAAAAGACTTTTCGTAACCCTGACTGAAGAAGGGAGGAGAGTTGCTGAAAGTGTCAGAGAACGAAGAGAGGTTCTCGTGAAGTTCTTCGTCACACTCGGTGTGTCGAAGAGTGTTGCAGAGGAGGATGCGTGCATAATAGAGCACGTTTTACATCCAGAGACCGTAACCCAGCTCAAGAACTTTGTGAGATTTGTTGAAGAGTCTCCTATCTATCCCAAATGGCTGAATCACTTCAAGAGATTCTGCCAGAGCGGAGTGCATCCCTGCAAAGCCTCTGCGAGATAAAAAAATAAGAACTTTCTACGTTTAAAAAAATTGTAAAGGATCAGGATGTGGCTTTCAGCAATCGCTTGACTTTTGGATGGGCATCCTTGGTTATCAGCACCGGAGCTTTTGCCCTTGCAATGACAGAGGCTGCAAGGCTGCCTACCTGTACCGCCTGCTGCTTTTCGTGAATTACTATTGCATCCGGTCTAATCATCTTCTCGTATCTCAGAATTCCCTCTTCAGCAAAACCAAAGTACATTCCTGCGACCTTTGAATCTATTCCTGCTCTCCTCAGCTCTGAGGTCACAGCTTCCAGTACTTTTGCCCCTTTGGCCCTCAGCCCATCATAGAACTTCTTGTCGAGGCTTGCAAGCACCACTGAGGATAGATGGCTGAGGTCAACCGTGTAGAGCAAGTAAACCTCAGGGTTCTTCCATGATCTTACTACTCTCTCTATGCTTTTGGCTGCTTCTATTCCATTTTCGCATTCATCAATTACTGCCAAGATTTTTACTCTTGAGTTTATGCTCTGCATGTCTATCACCTCCTAATTTGCGAAATTACCACTCAGAATAAATAAGTTTTTATTATTTAGTAGTATCAGTTACCGAACATTACGCTCCTGTATTGCTCCGTCTGAACAAAAATTACGGTAACATATCGAAGGTTATTATTTGATGACCGGCAATAAATTTTTTAAATCCGGGGGGTGTACTTATCGAGTTATGACAGAGAGACTCAAGAGGATCTCAGTGGCTGTAGACACCGAGATAGATGAAAAACTCAGGATGGTCGCTAAAAAAGAGAACAAAACAGTTTCGGAAATAATAAGAAATGCCATTGGCATGTACTTTGAACTTGGAAATGGAAATGGAATGTCTCCAGAAAAAACTGTGGAGTACGCAGAAGAGTATGCAGAAATTTTATCGACAATAGAACACGTTATAGTTGATATTGAGATCTGGACGGCTATGCTCGATGAACTAAACAGAGTTGCAAGTGATGAGTTCTGGAAGGCAATTGAGCGTATTGGTTATGAGCACGCCCTTCAATACAAGATGCGAGGGTTTACAAAGCTGAAGGATGTTCTTGATCAGATGGAGGATGAAAACTGGTTCAGAGCCAAGATGAAGGGAAACGTTTATACGATTATCCTTTCAGCAAGAAGTGAACAGAGGCTCCTAAGGGTTCTCCTTAGAGGAATTCTCAAGGCTCTTGAGGTGGAGGCTGAAGTTATAGATGGCTTGAAGAAGATAATAATCATAGAAAAATCCAGAGGAGGTTAGCAACACCTCCAAAAGCTTTTTATGTTTATCCAGCCAATAATAGAAACATGGCGGATGCGTTGTTTGTACTGGCAGCTGGACTTTTTGCCCTTACCTGGATCAGCCTCATGCTGAGCTGATAATAGCAAAAACAAGTTCAATTGCTTTTGGAATTGCTTTTTTTACTTTTTCTGACAACTCAAAGCTTTCTTCAATCTTCTCCGGTTCAACACCAACAACGATGATTTTATCCGGTAGACTGTATGCAAAGCCCCCTATCTCCACCGCTTTAACCAGATCGAGGTCGTGCATCGAGAGCATCGGCTTTTTCTTCGCATCACGTATGTCAAAAACAGAGAGTTCACCCGGCTCTTTTCCAGCTCTTACAGCATCAACAACTATTGCAAAATCAGCGTTATCTAAAAAATTGAGAATTTGAAGGCCAAGCGTGCCTCCATCGTAAACTTCGACTTTTTCGGGCAACTTGAGTTTTCTGAGCTCTTCAACAACTCTTATGCCAAAGCCCTCATCACCGAGCAGTACATTCCCGATGCCAATAACAGCAATCTTTTTTTTCATTTCTCATTCTCTGCTGATTACTCCCTTAGTACTCTCTCCCTTCTCCTACCCGTAATCATCGACGGCAGCACATCAAAGATTATCACCGCATATACATGCATGAACATTACCATGGCGAAGAGATACATTCCGAACAGATGTGCAGCTCTCAGCAAAGCATAGCCATCATAAGCTCCAAAAACAGGTGCAATTGATGCGGCAAAGTCGATCAGGGGTTGAATTCTGTAGTACATTGCAAGTCCAGTTACACCCATGAACAGCGCAAGTACGAAGTATACCCACCATACTATAACCTCTGTGGGTATTATTTTCTCGACATATTCCTTTCTGTCGGGATTGTATCCCCTCGGATCCTTAACATGCCCTTTTCCAAACCAGGCCTTTGTTTCGGCGGTCAGGAATCTTATGCTGTAGGGAATTCTGCCAAGGCCGAACCATTTCCATTCTCTTGCGATGATGTAGTAGAGCATCAGGAACCAGAGACATCCAAATACGAGGCTAACGGTTATGTGTGTTGCAAGTGTCTGGCCTTCGAGAAACTTTATTCCGTAGAGTCCACCCATCTGCATGCCTGTGAACGCAAGTATGAAGCCCGTTACAACTATGCTCCAGTGGCAAATCCTGTAAAAAATTGAGTGGCGGTAAACTTCAACTTCCATTTTCATCACCGCTTTTCAATCACATGGACGGCACAGGCAATGCAGGGATCGAAGCTTCTGACTATGGCAAGAGGTATCGACGTGTTGTACTTTACTCCATTCGCAGGCTCCATGTTCAGTTCTGCAAGACCGAGGGGGGTCAGAGCTGTTGCAAGTGCGTCTCCCCATTTGACTGTCTTGTTTATACCGAGTGGCGCCAGATTTATGTCTTCTTCAGGATAGAGCGTGTTGCATATATCAGGTACACTCATGTTCTCTGGTAGCCAAGTTGTTCCGCACTGCAGTGCTGTTTCTACCGCCCCGGGCTGACCCATGTCATCTCTTGGGCTCAAATTCCATGTTGAAGGTACAACACACTGGTAGTGCTCTATGACGTAGTTCTTTATCCTGAGCCAGTGTCCCAGCGCACCTCTTGGTGCCTCCCACAGACCGAAGCCTTCACCTTCCTTCGGGACATCTCTGTAGTTCACAACGCTCTCATTCATATGGTTCTTCAGCTCTGCAATCCACTCAAACATATTGTTTGCAATTAGCAGCGTGCACGCAACCCTTGCAGCAACTCTATCAAGCAGGGAGCCTTTCGGGTTTCTCATCTCGTAAACAAAGTCTCCATAGTCCTCTCCCGTGATCGGGTGCACCCTTGGAATTCTCCATTTCATGCCAAAGGTATTCACCATTCTCGCCAGAGGTCCGACCTCATAAACCTTGTTGTCGTATCTGGGAGCTTTAATCCATGAATATGCTCCGCTCTTATTCATGTCTGGCTGAGTTTGCCCGTTCTCTGGATGCAGGCCGCTTGGACTGCTGTACCATGAATACTTAACATACTCAGTTATCTTGCTCTCGTCAAAACGCTTGAAGTTGCCATCCCACGCACCGCTGTGGAATAGAGACTTTCTTCTCTTGCTCGGATCGTACCAGTCTTCATAGTCATCGTATGCTGGAAATATCCCGTAACACAGGAAGTTTCCTGTCGAAACTCCAATGTCCTCAAGGCCCCTTATATTAACACCAAGAAGGTTGCTCAGCTTCTCTCCTATTGTGCCACTGGCATTTGCAAGAGCATACAGATCGTTAACCATCGTTTTTGCAACGAACTCCCATATTTCCACCATTCTCGCAAGCGAGCTGGATATTCTGTCTGCTGTCGGTTTTACAGTCATGCCTCCTGGATACTCACTTGCGAGGTGCGGAAACTTTCCACCCCAGAGAGCAACTATTTCGTTGGCCTTTCTCTGAATTTCTATGGCCTTTACATAACTCGAACCAAGCCCAAGCTTTGCAACTCCTGCTTTACCCAAGGCTGGTGGTACCATAGACGGGTGTTTGCATATGACGCCAAGTTCAGGGCCTACGAGTACGTACGTGTGGGTTATATGATCGTAGATAAAGAATGCTCCGTGCATTACGTTCCTTATTAAAATTGCAAGTGGTGTGGGCTGAACGTTAAACGCCCTCTCTATTGTCTGAATTGATGCTTCTGCGTGTGCTGCCGGACACACACCGCATATCCTCTGTGTTATGAACCACGCATCCCTCGGATCTCTGCCTTTCAGAAATATCTCAAAACCCCTGAAAAGAGTTCCACTGCTTCTTGCCGTCCCCACAACCGACCATGTTCCGGTTGAAGTCTCAACATCCTTAACGTCCATCTCAATGCGAAGATGACCTTCAATCCTCGTAACAGGATCAACTACAACTGTAGTCATGTCCATCACTCCTCCTCACGTTTTTCCCCACTTGCAACGTGCTTTACCGCATGAATCGCAATGCCTGCTGCAGTTGCGGCAAGTAAACCCTCCCCAATCGACGTTGCATCAGCACCGAGCACACCTGGCAAGGCTGAGACCTCCTTGTAGAATGGGGAGAATCGATCAGGAAAGCCGGGTTCGGCACAACCAATACACGGGGCACCGACTTCAACACAATAACTAACGTGGTTGTTCCACTTTCTGAGCGGACAATCAGTATGAACAATCGGCCCCTTACAACCAAGCTTATATCTGCAACCTTCCTCTCCCGGCTTTGTTGCAAAAATTCCTCTATCATAGTAGGGTCTGTACGGACAGAGCTCATCGTGCATGTTTTTACCGAAGAATACCTTTGGTCTTCCGTATGCGTCAAGTTCCGGGATTACTCCAAGCATGACTGACGCTAAAGTAAGAACCAGATGGTCTGGGTGGCCGGGGCAGCACGGCAGATTTATTACAGTCTTATTTATCCCCTCCTCATTAAAGAACTGCTGAACTCCTCTCGCTCTTGTTGGGTTTGGTTTTCCTGAAGGGATTCCGCCGTAGCATGCACATGCTCCGAATGCGATAACAGCATCCGCATATTGAGCAGCATCCTTAACATGCTCTCTGAAGTCTTTTCCTCCAATTTTAAGAAATCCCGGGTTCTGAACGGATCCCTCAACCACCATTATCCTCTTCCCTGCACTTCCACTCTTCCAGCGATTTTTGAGTCCTTCTGCAAGAGTTCCCGATGCGGGATGGATGATCTCCATATAATCAGGCAGAGCTATCGGCAGCCCAGAGTTGCCGACAGTTATGCTGGTAAGTATCTCAACCAGATCTGGATCTGCAGCCTGCGCAAATGATATTGTACATCCCCCGCAATCAGCCCCGTTAAGCCAGCAGATGTGCCAGTAATCCTTAACCTCGCTTAGCGCTTCAACGATTTCTGATTTATACGTCGTGAGAAAAGCTGTAGCGCCCATCGCTGCAATTGCTTTCATAAAACTTCTTCTGCTCAACTTGCATAGCTCCACACCATCACCTCCAATTATTATAACAACAATAACCAATACCTCCCTCCAATATTTAAATTTTTTCAAATGTAAGTATAATTTAGAGATGAAATTTTATTATATTTTGCTAAAAAAATAAAATTTAATAACACAATTTCATATTCAGCATACCCTTGGTATAGGGTCTGCAACTGGAGGGGGCAAAACCTTTCGTGTTCCGATTGGAGTCTCAACAACAACTTCTTCAAACTCAGATGTTGCATGGCCGACTATGGCTGCATCCTTCTGTCCTGCTTTCTTCAGAGTTTTAAGCACGTCTTCTGCCTGGTCTGCAACCACACCCATCACAACTTTTCCCTCATTTGCCATACTCATCGGATCGAGTCCGAGAACATCACAGAAGCTCTTTACGTTTTCTCCTATAGGTATCCTCTCCTCCTCAATGATTATCCCAACTCTGCTCTTCTCTGCCATCTCGTTTAAAGCAGCAGCGATTCCACCTCTCGTCGGGTCTTTCATGGCCGTAATACCACCTGTATCAAGGGCATGCTTTAGGAAGAGCCATACTGCATACACATCAGATTCAACATCGAGCTCAAAGCCAAAACCCTCTCTGCTTGCCATAACCGCTGCTGCGTGCTCGGCTATGTTTCCGGTGATTATTATCGCATCTCCTTCCGCAAGCCCTCGATCTCGAACCCACGAGTAAGGGTAGCTGCGGTACTCCCTTACAACTTCAAGATTTCTCTCCAAGTGCTTGTTTTTCAGTCCTATTCCTGAAGTGTTGGCAGCTATGCCGATATTGGCCTCAACAACCTTAGTATCGCCAGTTATTATCTGTGCGTTTATTTTTTCGAGCCATCCGGCCATATCATCCAGTATTCTGTCGAGGTTTTCAACCGTAAATCCGTCCTGTATGATCAGGGACATGGACATAATTGCAGGCTTTGCACCCATAACAGCTAAATCGTTTGATGTGCCGCAAATGGCGAGACTTCCTATACTTCCCCCGGGAAAAATGGGCGGGGTTACAACGTAGGAGTCTGTTGTGAACGCATATCCATCAAAGTCAGAGGAATCGTCAAGGTCTGAAAGGGCTATTTCCCCGGCTCTTGAATCGAATCTTGAAATCACATGCTTCTTTAAGAAGTCCATCATATACTTTCCGCCTGCTCCATCCTCCTTTCTTATTCTCATAAGAGTTCCTCCAGATACTTTGCCATATAAATCTGACCGAGGCTTATGCCGTTATCTCCTGCCGCAACTCCTTCATTCAAATATAACTCTATATTATTTTCTGCAAGATATCTTTCCACAAGAGGTGTCAGATACGAGTTGAAAGCTACACCCCCACTCATGACAACATAACCCATCCGCTTGGCGGCTTTTCCAGCAACCTCTGCAAGACTTTTTGCCAGGCAATCTATTAGCTGATAAGCTATAACGCCCTTACTCTCTCCGGCCATGTACCTTTCGAGAGCGTCGCATATAATCTCCCTGATCCCGATTACGCTTACCTCAGCTTTGCTCATGTTTCCATCTGCCGGAGATCGATAAACAGCATACTCTTCAACTCTCTTTATTTCTGGCCTGTAGTAGGACAACGCTTCCGATTCTTCAATACATGCTTCCAGCTTCATCGCAGGCTCGCCTTCATAAGTTCTTTCGAAGCAAAGTTCGAGCATGGCTGAGCACGCATCAAGAAATCTACCAGCAGATGATGCTTTTGCTATGGCTATACCCTCATCCATCTGCTTTGCAAAGAGCTCGAAGCTCTCCCCCTTTCTGAGGTACTTTCTGTAGGGTTCGAGGGGGCTGTAATCTTTCTTCTCCCCATAAACAGCTGAAAATAGAAGTCTGAGAGGGTATTTTACAGCAAGATCTCCTCCAAGAAGCTCCAGTGTTTCAAGCCTGCCTATACGCTGGAATTTTTGCTTTTCGAAGTCTATGAGTAGAACTTCCCCGCCCCATATGCTGCCGTCGAAGCCATAACCGACACCATCTACAGCTATTGCAACGGCCTTATCCATCCTTTTTTCTGCCATAACGGACATCCCGTGGGCGAAGTGGTGCTGAACCTTGACGAGTCTGGCATTCTCCCTTTCTGCAAGCTCTTCTGCAAAGCGGGAGGTATTGTAGAGCGGGTGCATATCGCAGAAAACAGCATCAATACCATCCATTCTCAGAAATGACTTGAAGAAATCAACGGCACTCTTGAAGAACTCGTTGTATGTTCTGAAATTTGCCGTGTTGCCTATGTACTGGGAAAGAACAATTTTTCCATCTTTCAGCATTGCGATTGAGTTGTAGAGTTCTGCCCCCAGAGCTATGGCCTTTATATCTGTATCGAGGCTGAAAGTCTTAGGGACAAAACCTCTGGAGCGCCGGATAATCATTCTATGCCTGCCAACGAACTTGATAACTGAATCATCAACCCTGTTTGCAATTTTTAAATTGTGGCGAAGTACGGCATCAATCGGCAGATTAAAAATGCCATCATCAATGTACATCGGCTCACCGGGCATATTAGCGGAAGTGAGAACGATAAAATCTGCTTTGAGAAAGCGGAAGAGAATGTAATGCAGGGGGGCGTAGGGGAGCATTATACCGATCGTATCAAGTTTAGGGGCTACAGCAAAGAAAGAACTGGCATTTCTCTTTTTCAGCACGGTTATGGGGCGGATGTAATTCAGCATCTCCTTTTCTTCTTCTTCGCTTACCCTTGCCACCTTTTTTACTGCATTCATGTCCCTTGCCATCACAGCAAAGGGCTGCTGTGGTCTGTTCAGAATTTTTCTCAGCCTCCAGACGACTTCATCGTCTGTAGCACATGCAATGTGGTAACCACCGAGCCCCTTCACTGCAACGATTTTTCCCGAATCTATCAGTTTTGCAGCATTTATTATTCCATCGAGCCTTTTTTTTATCTTTTTACCTGAAACGAGCTCGTAATCGGGCCCGCATTTCCTGCATGCGATGGACTGAGCATAGTATCTTCTATCTTCAACATTCCAGTACTCTTTTTCACAGTCCTTACAGAGTGGAAAGTCTGCAAGCGTGGTATTTTCCCTATCGTAAGGCAATCTGAAAGCTATGCTGAAGCGTGGCCCGCAGTCAGTACACGAGATGAAAGGGTAGAGATACCTCCTATCCTCTGGATTGAAAAGTTCTTTGAGGCATGCATCGCATGTTGCAACGTCAGGAGGAGGGAGAGAGAGCTCTTTTCTGCTTCCACCACTCTTCTCTATCACAAACTCTTCTGGAGGTTTTTCCTTTACCTCTTCCACTCTAACAGATTCTACGACTGCAACAGGTGGTCTCTCATTCTTGAGTCTGTATATAAACTCCTCCAAGTCTCCATCTATCAAAATTTCAACTGTCCCATCACCTGTATTCTTAATGTAGCCTTTCAGTCCCATTGCTTTTGCGAGCCTGTAAACGAAAGGCCGGAAGCCCACGCCCTGCACGATCCCCTTTACCGTCAGCCTGTACATCTTAACCGGCTATTGCAGTATTAAGATAAATAGTTTGGCTTTACGAAGCTTTATATTCTCTGTCTTTTAACTCTGCACGTATGCTTGAAGAATACCTGAAAAGCAGGAGGTACAGAGAGGAATGGTGGAGAGCAAAGGATTATGCAAACGAGCTCCCGCACTTGATGGAAAGCGATAGCTGCGGTGTGAGGAAGAAAGCTGTTTATGCCATGGGAAAACTTGCCAGAGAAGGCTACGACTTCACAGAATATCTCATTGCAGCCCTTAATGACGAATGTGAGTGGGTGAGAGGGAACGCTGTAGAGGCACTGGGTAATTTAAGGGTTGCTGAGAAGGCAATAATTGACCTTCTCGAAGATGGCTGCCCCTTTGTAAGACACAAGGCAGCAGAGGCCATAGGCAAAATAGGGGAAAAGAACACCGAATTTGCGAGGAGAGCCTATAAAGCTTTACTTAAAAGATTGAATGACAGGAGCTCGTATGTGCAGTATGTGGCTCTGGAGGCTCTGAGGAAGCTGAATTTTCCGGACGTCGAAAAGGTCATTACAGAAATCTCGGGATCAGCCCCTGCATCATCATTGCATCGACGATAACAAGGCTTACCATTGCTTCCACAACAGGTACAGCCCTCGGAACTATACAGGGGTCGTGCCTCCCTTTAACTATTATCTCCTCTTCGACCATTTTTCTGTAGTTTACCGTTCTCTGTGGCTTCGATATGCTTGGAGTGGGTTTTATTGCCGCCTTTACTATGATGTTCTCTCCGTTTGAAATGCCACCGAGTATTCCTCCTGCGTTGTTGGACTCAAATCCTATCCTTCCATTCTTTATTACAATCGGGTCGTTGTGCTCACTCCCCCTCATTCTCGAAGCTTTGAAACCGGCCCCAATTTCAACGCCTTTAACTGCGGGAACCCCCATGACGGCAAATGCAAGATGAGCGTCGAGTTTACCGAAAACGGGTTCACCAAGACCGGCAGGTGGATTTTTTACGATAACCTCCACAACACCACCTACGCTATCTCCATCTCTCCTTGCCTCCAGTATTTTTTCCTCCATGAGCCGTGCTGCTTCCTCATCCGGACAGCGAATGTCACTTTTCTCCGCTCTATCCACTATCTCCTCGAAGCTCATGCCGTCAGTGCTGCACGCAATTCCGCCAATCTCTCTTGCAAATCCTCCTATCTCAACACCAAACCTGGAAAGGATGAGCTTTGCTATTGCTCCGGCAGCAACTCTTGCTGCTGTTTCTCTTCCGGATGCCCTTCCACCCCCCCTCCAGTCCCTGATACCGAACTTGGCCCAGTAGGTGAAATCCGCATGTCCCGGGCGGAAGAGGTCTTTTATTTCTTCATACGGTCTTGAGTCAACGTCCCTATTCCAGATTAGCATTGAGACAGGAGTTCCAAGGCTTTTACCGTTAAAAACTCCTGAAAGAATCTCAACTCTATCACTTTCTTTCCTCTTTGACGCAAGCCTTCCTCCGGGCTTTCTTCTGTCAAGCTCCTTCTGGATTGCATTTTCACTTATTTCCAAGCCAGCAGGACAGCCATCAACTACACATCCCACAGCCCTTCCGTGGCTTTCCCCCCACGTTGTAACGCGAAAGATGTGACCGAATGTATTACCGGGCATGCAAAGCATTGGCAAGCTGTGTTTATATCCCTTTTCCAGTAGAGCTTTCGTTGAGCTACAGGGCTTGAGGGTAATTTGATCCTGTGTATAGAAAACTAAAAATATCGTGCGAAATTAAAGATATCAATTCTTCTGAGGTGGTAGATAGATGGTAAGAAGGGCAAAACTTGTCAATGACATAGCGGAATTTGTTCCCATACTCCACATCTTCTCAACAAATCTATATAAAAATGTTTATGAAACCCTGCTTTCTGAATGGCTCACTCTGAATGAACTAAAGGAGAGATTCGGAGATGAGGTAGAAGAGGCGTTACGCATCCTCAAACATGCCGGGATGCTGGAGACAAAGTGGAGGATGCCATCAGAATCTTCAGGAAGACCAGAAAAGGAGTACCACGTCAGTTACACTCATTTGAGCGCCAACTTCTATGCATCGCTCAAAGACCTGAACCGAATGCTGGAGGTTGTTTTCATGCCTGATGATGAGTTTGAAGAAATAGTAAAAAGAATAGTACAGGAAGTAAAGGCTGGCAGGATGTCAGTGCCACATATAAGTCGGAGTCTCAGGCTTGATGCCCTTTTTATAAGGGCTGTAGCAAAACGCTCCTTAAAGCTGAATATCAAGGGCCAGCTCGTAGAGCTTGCAGAGAATGGGGAAATTTAAAATAAAGGAGAAAGATACAAGGAGAATTTTGAACAGGCTTAAATGGGATTCAGCATTCGACTTTAGCCTGGTAAAGGTTTTTTATGTTGACAGGCCCAAAGGAATTTCAAGCTTTTCGGGCAGTGATGTCAGGGATATTGGCTACAAGTTTATTTATCTGGATGATGTTGTGATACCACACCACAGGGTTGTTGAAATCCGCTATGGTAAAGAAGTGGTCTGGAGGAGGGAAAAATGAGCGTTGTGAGGAGCAGACTGGAAAAGGAAATGGATAAATTCGCCTTAGCCCTGACCTCCTCACTGGAGCATGATTCTAACATATTCTACTATGATATACTCGTTGATCTTGCCCACGTTCTAACGCTGCTGAAGGCGGGGCACATAAGCAAAGAGGAGGCAACAAAAATTCTGAATGCAGTTCTGGAAGTGAGGGGAGAGGGAATGCCAGAGGATGGAGAAGACGTCCATGAGGCAGTTGAGGCAAAGGTGATAGAGAAAGCAGGAGATGCGGGAATGAAGATGCACACTGCAAGATCAAGAAACGATGAGGTTGCTACATGCTTGAGGCTTTTTGCAAGGGACTCTCTTATTCATCTGGCCTATTCGTTGTTAGAGCTGAGAGAGGTTCTGATAAAGAGAGCAGAGGAGAATTTTGATGTTGTGATGCCCGGCTTCACTCATTTGCAGTATGCCCAGCCAACCAGACTTGCCCATCACCTCATAGCCTTTCACGACATGATTGAGAGGGATTTCCAGCGGTGCATCGATGCTTTTGGAAGGGTAAACCTCTGCCCCCTTGGCTCGGCAGCATTTGCCTCCACTTCCTTTCCTTTAGATAGAGAGTATACAGCAAGGCTTCTTGGCTTTAATGGAGTTATTGAGAACTCGGAAGATGCTGTCTCATCGAGAGATTTCCTTATAGAATCAATCTTCGTCGCAACATCAGCGATGCTAACGCTGAGCAGGATAGCGGAGGAGGTAATTTTATGGGCATCCGAATTCAATTTCGTCGAACTGCCCGATGAATACGCTTCTTCATCCAGCATAATGCCACAGAAAAAGAATCCTGACGTTGCTGAGATAGTTAGGGCAAGAACGGGAAAGCTCCTGGGTAACCTGACAGCAGCCACGGCAATATACAAAGCAATGCCCCTTGCTTACAACCGTGACTTTCAGGAGATGAACCCCCTGCTCTACGAATCGATGAAGAGTGTGGAGCTTGGCTGTGAAGTCATGGCCGGGATGCTGGAGAAGGTGAAGTTCAAAATTGAAGTGATGGAGGAAAAGGCGGGAAAAGGGTTCAGCGTGGCAACGCATATTGCCGAAGAGCTCGTAAGGATGGGAGTGCCTTTCAGAAAAGCCCACAGAATAGTCGGAAAGCTGAGCCTGAATCTGGGCTACGAGAATCTCAGGAGGATAATGGAGGATGAAGGAATTGAGCCTATGACTGAGGATGATTTCAGACGTTGCATGGATGTAAAGGAGGTTGTAGAAAGCAGGAAAAACACTGGCGGGACTGCTGGGAGTGAAGTGAGAAGGATGGTTGAGAGCAGGATTTCTTCACTGCAAAAGGATGTAGAGGAGCTTAGAGAAATTGCGGAGAAAATATCAAGCTCAATTGAGGTGCTTTATGGTGAGGTAAGCAGGGTACTGAATCGCAATTTATTTAGCTCAGGCGTTTAGCCTTAGCTTTTGAAGGGTGATTTAATGGATGTTGAAGGAAAGAGAGTCAGAATAAAAGCGAAAGGAAGGATTTTTGAGGGTGTTGCGATGCCCTCATCAACCAACTCGTTTGTCCTTAAACTCGATAACGGTTACAACGTTGGATTTACCGAATACGAATTGCTGGAAGTGTTTGAGGAGGGAAAGCATGGAGAAGAGATTGCAGCACTTGAGAAAAAGGAGAGTCTTCCGGATATCAAGATAATCTCAACTGGTGGAACGATAGCGAGTAAGGTTGATTACCGCACTGGAGCAGTTACAAGCCAGTTCTCCGCTGAGGAGATTGTTGGCGACGTACCCGAACTTGCTGAAATCTGCAACATCGATGCAATGCTTCTCTACAACATCCTGAGCGAGAACATGAAGGCAAAGCAGTGGATAGAGCTTGCAGGAGAAGTTTATAAGGCTATAAAGAGCGGTTACGAAGGCGTTATTATCACCCATGGAACGGATACAATGGCCTACACCGCAAGTGCTCTTGCCTTCATGCTTTCAACACCTGCCCCAGTTATACTTGTTGGGGCTCAGCGAAGCAGCGACAGACCTTCGAGTGACGCAGCAATGAACCTCGTTTGTGCGGCAAATGCAGCAATTGCTGATTTAGGAGAAGTTGTCGTGGTGATGCATGCAAACACGAGCGATGATACATGCCATATCCACCGGGGTGTTAAAGTCAGAAAGTGCCACACGTCCCGCAGAGACGCTTTCCAGTCCGTCAACTACCCACCACTCGGGCTTGTCAGTTATCCTTCGGGTGAGATAAAATGGATGGCTGAGAGGATAAAAAGGGGTGAAAGAGAGCTCAAGCTTGCAGACAGGCTGGAGGAGAAAGTTACTCTTGTAAAATTCTTTCCCGGCTTGAAGCCGGACATCATGGATTACTACTATGACAGAGGTTACAGAGGGTTTGTTATAGAGGGGACAGGCCTCGGGCATGTTTCAACTGACTGGGTTGATTCAATTGCGAGAATCTCTGAAGACAGCGTTGTAGTGATGACCTCCCAGTGCATCTGGGGAAGGGTGTGCGATAGAGTGTACGACACAGGCAGGTATCTGCTTGAAGCTGGAGTTATTGAAGGAGAAGACATGCTGCCGGAAGTGGCTCTCATAAAGCTTATGTGGCTGCTTGGCAACTACGATGTTGAGGAAGCGAGAAGCCTTGTAAACAAAAACCTTGTTGGTGAGATAAATCCGACAACAAGATACTGGGAGGTGGAGAAATGAGGATTCTCGCTCTTGCGGACATCCACGGGAGGAAGATTAAAAAAGTGCCCTATGACGTTGATGCCGTGTTTATAGCCGGAGATTTCACGAATGCAGACGATCCGGGATTTGTGGATGATGTGTTGAAAGCGTTTGATACAGATGTTTATGCTGTTCCCGGTAACATGGACAGGAAGAGAGTTCTGGAGATTCTCGAAGAAAGGGGCATTTCGATTCATTTCAAAGCAGTTGAGGTTGGCGGATATACTGTTGTCGGTCTCGGGGGAAGCGATCCGACACCATTTGGCACACCCTTTGAGCTCAGCGAGGACGAGATAGAGGGCGGGCTTTCCGGTCTTGACGGAGACATAGCCGTCTTTCATCCCCCGCCATACGGGTTCTTCGACTGGGTCAGGGGTGAATCAGTTGGAAGCAAAGCTGTCAGGAGATGGATGGAGGAGAAGAAGCCGAAGATGCTGATATGTGCTCACATTCACGAGCACATGGGTGTAGCAAGGTATAAGGATACGCTCATTGTCAAGCTTGGAACAGCGATGAAAGGAAGTGCAGCCCTGATAGAGATGAGCAAGGACTTTGACCCCATCGTTGTTAGATTTGTGGAAATCTGAGGGTGGAT
>JARQZL010000066.1 GCA_029984855.1 Archaeoglobales archaeon
TTCATAAGTATCCGTTGGGATTTAAGTTAATTTAAACATCTCCCAATCCGGGCTCAAAACGGCTGAACTCTGATTTGCAGCCAGCCTCTTCGCTATCTTGTAAATCCTCTTCTCAGCCCCTTTGTCCAGTAAAACATCGTAAACAAAAGCCAGATTCATCCCATAACAGCAACAGCAAAACACTTCAGGATATAAAATTTTTATATGTGATTCATGTTATTTTATAATGAGCATGTGACAATATGGCTTTACTGCAGCTAATAATCCGAACCAAAGTGTCCTCATAGGCACTATCTTTTTAAGATTTCAAATACTTTAGATGCGTTGAATATTTCGATCCCGATTCCACCCTCTGAATCGAGCTCGATGTTTATACCCTCTGCTACCTCAACGAATTCCTCTTCTTCTCCCTCTCTGATAACGATGTAAAGGATGTTTCTTGTCGTAGTGAAATTTTGGAATTTGCAAAGACTCTATCATAATATCTACCTACTCCAACCCACCTTCTGGACTTTATTCTATTTATCTTTTGACTCCTCCTTAAACAGTAAACGGCATCGTAAATGTAGTGATCTTCACCTTGACACTTGTACTACTTTGAGCTTAAGTTTATAAATAATTATTCTGTTAATAATTTATATTTTAAAATAAATTTATCTACATAATCCAGTAATTTCGGTACATCCTGTATTAGGTCTTTAACGTCGGATTCAAAGACCCTGCTGAATTCGTGTCTGTGGTGTGGATGAGTGGAAACCTTAATGTGGTGCGGTGCATTATCCCATCCAAGGACTCTTTTGTTGTTAAAGATCAGGGAAACGTCGTAACGGTTGTTGTCTGGGTTATAGTAAATGTCGAGAAAGAGGTTATGGCCATATACCGCTCTGATCTTAGTATTCTCGAAAAACAGAACTCGCTTTACGTTTGAGCGGGATTCCAGTATCTCAATTATTCTGTCGAGCAAGCTTTTAACCCCTTAAGGATGTCGTTAATCTTCTTTACCTCCGAATCGAGGTTTTCCCACATTATCAGCTCGTCCCATAAAGTGTGATCGTCTTCAGGAACTCCCTCTCTTTCAATCTTTTCCCTTAACTTATCTAAGCTACAATACTTTGACTCAAACTCTTTAATTATCAATTCAAGTATTCTCTTGCGGGAGTTTAAGTACGCCTCCAGCGAAGTTATTATGGTAGTGGGCACGGCACCCATCACTTATCACCCTTAATTTTGAATCCCCTCCGCGATTATAAATCCTTCTCCCAATTCCAAACTAATGAGCTTCAAACTCTCTGCCTCATAAATCTTCCCAGTTTCTCCCTCAACGGTAAACAACATCGTAATCGTAAATGATTGCAATTTCATTTCAACCTCATCGGCCGTTCGTTTATATCTTCACAACACCCCCCATCGAAGCCCTCGGAATTTCTGTTAAGAACTGCTTTGCAGCAGTTTTAGCTATCTATTTTATGTTATAATCAAGAACATTCAACTTCACCATCAAGCCACAGCCACGCCATACCTGAATTCATGCCCGTCAGCCAGCTATCCCGTAAATCCTCTTCTCAGCCCCTTTGTCCAGTAAAGCATCGTAGATGAAGCTATTTCCATGATCCCTATGCCTACGAAATTAAACGAATTTAAAGATTTCTAACCGAGATCGTATGAGTAACCCAAGCTATGGAAAAAGTGATAGAGGCTATATACGAGAGTGAGAAAGAATTTCTAAGGCTCGATCTTTTAGATTGAGAAAGCTTGAAGATTGATTGGAATCATAGGGACAAGATATATGAATTCCAAAACTAATTTTAAGACTATGAAAAAGAGGGTTATACTGTTCAGAGTTTATAAAGGAGAGAAGTATTACGTTGCGGAATGCTTGGATTTGCCGATAGTAACCCAGGGTAAGACCTTAGATGAAGTGGTGGAGAATATTAAAGAAGCAGTTGAAGTCCATTTGAAAGATGAAAATCTGGAGGAGATGGAAATATCGCCCGATTTCTCTGTTTTAATCAATATGGAGCTGGAATATGCCAAAGCTTAGAGTTCTTAGCGGAAAGGAAGTCGTGAAGATTCTTTCGAAATTTGGATTTGAAGTTGTGTCTCAGAAAGGTAGCCATGTGAAACTGAGGAGGATTTTGCCAGACGGAACTAAGCAAACCTTGACCGTCCCATTACATGATGAACTCGATAAGGGGACTTTAAAAGCCATAATCAGACAAGCATCAAGGTATATTCCAGAGGAAGAACTGAAACCATGCTTCTATCGATAATTCAATTTCGCCTAAATACTTAAACCAGTAGTCAACTCCAGACCTCATACCAGGTTATAACCAGCTGTTCTCTCTTAAACCATGAATGGACCTTGGCACTGAAGCAGGGAAAATACGGAAACTCCTGACGTCTATAACATCGAACTCCTCTTTCATCAGCTCAGGCAATCGTGCTCAATCGTTTTACTGTCCTCATCGAGCCACCACCCCACCATACCTGAATTCATGCCTTGCAGCCAGTCTTTTACCTATCTCGTAAATCCTCTTCTCAGCCGGCAGCATGGAAATACACCGTAAAAATCCTTTTCAAGTCCTTATGCCTTCATCACGTTTCAGGAGTGTCCTGAGAATCTCTGGCAGAATGCTGCCTGAGTTCATAACTTCAAACCACCATCCCACGCCATACCGGAACGCAAACATATATCCCGTAAGTCTCTTCTCTGCTCACTTATCCAGTAAGCATCGCAGACGAAATCTTCATGTTTATCAGCATACAAGCGTTAAATCAAATTGAACACCTTCTTAATAATGTCTTTAACTTCAACCATTTTTTCAAACTTCAGCTTTCCAACTTTTTTAAGGATCAGATTTCTCTCCACAGTGAAGATTGAATGGCAGTGGACATAACTTGTTTTCTTGAGTTTTCCTTCCTCAAGGTCATATGGATTGATTTCAACCTCAAAATCTGGTAAGTGCTGAGATGAGCTGATTTTAGCAACTATTAAATCTGCAGACACGCGATTTAGTACCTCAGAGCTTAAAACCAGTACAGGTCTAAGTTTTTTGCCTACCAAGTCGGCAAATGGCAACTCAAGAATGATTATATCTCCTTCCTTATAACTCGAAGAGTTCTTCCGCATCTTCGCCCTCCCTCAAAAGCTTCAGATATCCGTGCAACTTCAAGTTGTCTGTTGTCTTTACTTCCTCTATACTCAAAACTACTTTAGATCGCTCTGGAATGTCCAGTTTCTCTAATGGTATCAAAACACCCTTCTCATAAATGCATTCTACCTTCCTCATACCATCCCCTCAGAACGAATCTTGAAATATCTATATTTATTTCTAGCTAATCTCCTCGCTATCTCGTAAATCCTCTTCTCAGCCCCACCCTTTATCTAGGGATAGACGGCATCGTAAATGAAAAATCCTCTCCTTTCTCCTTAACTCATCCCTGCACAATTGCAACATCCAGATTCTTGAAGTGATTGTCGAAAGTGTAAACCTCTTTAACATTGATTTCCTTCATCTTCAAATAAGCCAGAGCATCGTTTACGCTAACATTCTTCTCCTTAGCAATTAGCAGAGCCATTAGATAGTCCTCCCGCGAAACTGGTAAAATCATGATGTTCTCAGCAAGCAGTAAGTTTTCAACAAACTTCAAAGCTGTTGAAAGGTTGAGCTTCGCTTCAAGAATATTTGCCACCTCGCTCAGGTGAACTACTGTAGTTGCCACCTCTTCCCCATTCTCAACCCTGAGGAGAATTCGCTTAGCTTTTTCCTTTCTTTCAAGGATTTTATTGCTAACCTTTCCCTTAGGCTTTACCACAGCGTAGAGGAATACATTGGCATCTATAAACCTCATTCAGACAGCTCCTCAAGAAGCTCCTTTTCAACGTCTTCTTTGACCTCAGCCTCGATTATGTCGAAGAACTGCGAAAGTTTGGGCTTCCTCTTCGGCAGAATCTCTATCCTGTCCTCAAATTCAATTAGAATTACTTCACCACCCCACCTTTCCCTCCACTCCTTAGGTAGAACAATTCTACCCTGACTATCAACTTTCTTGATTTCCACTACCATTAACAATCACCATTAATCATCTTTGCTACCAAGTTTATAAAATTTTGGTTAGAATTGTGGAATCTACTCAGACAGTTACTTTCTGCTGCTTATTGTTATTGACACTCTCCACGGCTAAAGACGGGAGATTCTCGCTTTCGAGGGGCTATCATCAGCCCTCAAAGCAAGGGGGTGTGCCAGCACCCTGTTAAACCCGTTTCTCCCATAGGGACGCAGCTATATTTAAAACGCCAACAACATCCCTGTGTGCTTCTAAGCCACAGTCTAAGCATTTAAACAATCTCCTGTGTTTTTTACATTCTTAGAACCACATCTGGGCAGGTTAAGACGACTAATCTCACGCTAATTGCATGCTACTTTCCGGGCTATTTCCTTTTAGGATAAAAGGTATTCATATTTATTTATATTTATGTTATAATGAGCATGAGTTG
>JARQZL010000067.1 GCA_029984855.1 Archaeoglobales archaeon
TCCTCAATGAGTGCCTGGGAGACGGGAATATCCCCTGGCAGTTCCACGCCGTTCTGTCTCGCGACAATTCTTACTGCCCTGTCAACCGCCTTCATCGTTTCCCTCCGCCACCTCTGCTCTCTGACGATTTTTTGAGCTCTGTCCACAGCTCTCTGAACGTCTTTCCGCCACCTCCTCTCCATGTACTCCCTGTAAGCTCTGTCAGCCCGCGGGCTGATGTTGATGTTTTCGCTTTCTATCCTGGTTTTAACAGCTTCCGCCACTTCCTGCGGAGTCGCTGCTCCGAAGAGGTGTTCCGGTGGCTGGACTTCAGTATCTGGCCAGTAAGCAACGCTGGCCCGCACAGCAACGCCGATCTGCGGGAAGAAGTAGTACCTCACACCGTTGCGCTCAGCATACACTGCATTCGGCCTTGTTTGTCGAACACCCACACCCTGGCCACTGACGCTGGCACTCTTTCTGCTTGGCACCCTGAGCTCGTTGAAGCTGCTGTAAACCTCAGCCTCGCTCTGGCCGTTACGGTAGTTGCGGTGGATGTACACCTTACCGTCGACCCATTCAACTTTCATGCCGAGGTTTTCGAGTTCTACAACCGTCCCTCTCCTTCTTCTTCTCCTCTCTTCCCCCTTCAGCCCCTCGTGAGGGGCGAACGGGACGAACCTTACGGCTTTAGCCTTCTTACCCTTCTTGCTCCTCTTACTCCTACCACTCCTTCTCCAAACCCCCAGCTCTTTCCAGGTCTTACCCATCATACCACCTCCTCAACTTTTATTCAAAAACACCAAATCTAAATCTAAAAAACACTAAAAAAAATTTAAAACCTAAAAAGAAACGTAAGTGTAGAAAACGTTTAGCAGTACTTGGCACGCTGAAGCGCTTTCAGCAACCACTGATCGAGTTCGCACTCTGTCCGCCCTCCGGACCACTCGATCTCCCTCAGCCTGTACTGGAACGCGTAGGCAATGTAGGCTGCAGACTTGAGCGGCAGGTCGTACGTATCTTTGATCCTCCGGGCAAGGGCGATAACATCCTTGTCTGGCCTTCCTGTAATCATTTGCAACAACACATACGGTGGAATCAAAGAGTTCCAGACGGGCTGCTTTGCAGCTCCGAGCACTACATCCAGAATAGTTCTCTCGTTGCCTTCTATCTTCTTTAATTTCCTCATGTCAAATTTGTACACTTTCTTCTTCCCCAGGACGCTGTAGTGGATCTCTCTTATTTTGTCGAGGTTTTCGGCCAGTGGCATTACCAGCGCGAATGCATCCAGCGTGTTCACGTTGAGGTCTGTGACCAGTGCCCACCTGTTCCACCGTACTTTCTCGACCCAGATAGAGTCGCTGACGTCGATGTCAATGGCCTCCGGTTGGGCTTCGACATTAACATCGAACCTCTCTGGAATGTGGTCCTGCACATCCACTTCGGGCTGTGGGATTCCGGGAAGCTCGATTTCCTCTGGCACAGCTCCAGCTCCAGCTTCAGATGCTCCCTTAACTGCAGAATCGACTTTGTCTGCTCTCCCGGCCTTATCGGCTCTGTCAGCTTCGCTGTCGCTGCAAGCTTTGCCTGCTATGGCGGGCTTAACCGCGGGCTTAACCGTGGGCTCAGGAGTCAGTGGCTTCTTCGCAGGTTCTGGTGCTGTGGGCTTCGCTGCGGGTTTGGATTCAGGGGTGCCGACGTACTTTCTGCACGCCTCCTTCACCGCCTCCTTCACGATAATCCTGTTGGGCTTGTTTCCTCGCCTTGCGTGCACTTCAATGAGACCAAGCTTCTCAAGTTTCTTGAGAGCCTGGTAAAAGTCTCCACCGGGTCTGCCTCCGTTCCATGGTTCTACACCGGGCCTGGTAGCATTCCTGTACTCTCTGTAGAGGTCTGTTGTAGTTGTAACTCTGCCTGCAGCTTTGGTAGCAGCAAGGAGGATGGCCTTTTCGTATCCTGTAAGCTCAGGCCCAGCAGGCTCAGCTTTGGTTTTGCCTTCTGCTCCCTTCTCCTCCGTCTTTTCCACTTCTGCAATCCTCTCTGTCTCAGCCTCAGCATCTGTCTCTTTCACTATCTCCACTTTCTCTCCTTCTCCTGCCTTCTCCTTCTCAATCACGAGCCTGACGTCTTTTGCTGCAGCTGTGGCAGCAGTGGCCGTGGTGGCTTTAGCTGCCTTGGCAACTCTCTTCACGACGTATCTCACGTCCACATCGTTGTTCCAGACGATTATGCCAGCCTGGCCGTGGCCGTTGCGCTTTCCGTTGTGCCTCGTGAAGAAGCCCAGCCCCTCCAGCCTCTTGAGGGCCTGGTAAAACTGTCCACCTGGTTTGCCCCCGTTCCACGGCTTAATTCCGAGATCTCTGGCAGTCTTCTTGTACTCCCTGTAGAGGGTCGTGGTCGTGGTTACCTTATCCTCAGCTCCAGCTCCTCCATCACCGCTGCACTTCCTTGCGGCGGCGAGGAGGACGGCTTTTTCGTGGTCTACTAGCCTAGCAATTTTCTTGGCGACTTTCTTGTATTCTGGGTTGTAATCGTGAACCTTCACCTTTATTGGCGAGTTGCGAGGCTTCAGAACTCTTACGACTGGCGTGTACTCGTAAACCTTTGCGGGGATTTGTGAAATCTGTGATGGGTCGCAGCCTCTGGGAACGAGAAGTTTGGCTTTCAGGGGCGCTTTAACAACCCTAACACCTTCGGGCACAAACAATACAACCTTATCGATTGCGTGCTTTTCACGAGACATAAAACCACCTTTTACCAAAACCCCTCAAAACTCAAAAACAACCCAAGCTAAACAAAATAAAGAGGAAGGAGAGAGGCTGCAACCCTACGCCTCAACTGTTCCCATCTCTGTCTCTGCAGCGGTTGCTGTTGCCTTTGCTGGCAGCAACGACAGCAGCTTGATCG
Source organism: Archaeoglobales archaeon (assembly GCA_029984855.1). Classification (GTDB taxonomy): domain Archaea; phylum Halobacteriota; class Archaeoglobi; order Archaeoglobales; family Archaeoglobaceae; genus Archaeoglobus_C. Next base: position 2,887 of record JARQZL010000067.1, read on the forward strand.
CTGCTTTCACAACTGCCCTGACTTTCCTGTCCTTTGGAGCCAGTGACTTCAGATAGTTCAGCGGATCGCCCCTGTAGATCTCCGGGACCATAATGGTCACGGGTTTCTCCCTGACTGCCACTGTCATCTCTTCCTTTCTGATGTCCGCTCTTTTTGACTTTCCAGCCCTCGCCAGCACTGGCCTCTTTGTCTTCCTGACTTTCACAGCCTTCTGCTGAACGATAATTGCACCGTTCAGCTCGTAGATGTACACTTTCTCGTCTTCGGCGATCAGTGTTGCCCCCGTTGGTAGAGAGGTAGAAATCTCCTTGTGCTTGTAATCCACCGCCTTTTTGCTGTGACCGCTGTTGCTATTGCCATCGTCATCCTTACGGCTCTGGCATGTCGCTTCTAGGATTTGCAGGCCTGTCAGCTTGTTTGTGTGGCTGCAACGAGCGTTTCTCGTCACCGGTTCTGTTGATAGGTCTTCGGGAGTGGGGGTGGCCAGATCTTCTGGAGTCAGTCCCTCAGCCCCGAGAGTCCAGAGGCCCCCTATACGGAGGAGGTTCATCCGAAGATCACCTCCTCCGCTGGAACCTCCACACCCTCAACGAATACTTTCTGGATTCCCTGGACATCACTGTCACTGATGTCACAGACCTCTCTGCTGTTGCTGTCCTCACTCGGGCGGATCAGGGTTACGTGCACCCTGCCACCCTCCTGCCAGTACACGCAGTGCACTGGTGGGTTGAATGGGGAGGTTATCGGTCTGGATCGGGGCCAGTTGCAGATTTGAAGGACTGACCCATCCCTGTACACCAGTCCCAGTCCCCCGGAGACCTGAGGGTACGGGGTAAGACCTTTTCTCTCGAGCCAGCCCTCCCAGCGGGACTGAGCCCGTGATACAACTCCAACAACCGCCTTACAAATCGAAAGCCCTGTCTTCACTGCCCTGTTTAGGGCGCAGACCCTGTGAGCTCCACGGGCTCGTGGAACTCCTCCAAAAGGCTTAAATACTTCCTCTACTACCTTATTCATTGTCGACCACTTCCGATTTTTTTCAAGGGGCGGCCGGGATTCGAACCCGGAACCGGCGTCGATGTGGCGGCACCGACCCGGAGTCCGCCCCACTAAGTAAGCTCTATTAACTAAAAAATCAGCAATTAGGGAAGAAAATGGGGTGTGACCGGAGATTTTCAAGGTAACCAGCTGGTGTCCCGTTTTCACAAACGAGGTACCCAGCCGGTGTTCCGTTCTCCTAGATTGCACAGCAAACCGTCAGAGGTCTGTGGTGTGAGATCGCAATAGGGACAATTATACTGGAACTGTTACGAACCACCTTGTTTGCTATCCCCTCGTCCCCGGCACCAGCAGAGTGAAACAGAAGGAACATTGCGGCCCACAACATACGCGACGAAAAGCACGCATACGGCTCGAGAAAACTTCACGTCTAACACCTCCCGATTCAAAACTCAAAAAACCACAAAAGATTAATTAAAAAACTAAGGCCATTAGAAAGCTCAACTCAGAAAACATCGTTCATCTCAAAAATTGTGAAAAAATTTCATTCTCTTTCGAGTTGTTCTAAAACTTTGTATGCCTTTTTTATGAACTCTTCTGCATCTCCCACTAGTTGTTCTGCCAGTTCACTGTCGATATCTGCTCCACCCTCGTAATCGGCGCTCATCCTAACATCTAGAGCCAGCTTATACGCTTCTGCATATGTGTCTTCTAAGTATCCTTTGTTCACGAATTCCAAACCCAGCATTCTCAGAACTCCGGCATGCTTCTTTGGAGTGACGTTTTTAGCTGCCAGCAATGCCTTGGCAGCATGGTACATTGAGTAATAAGCTCTCGAAGCCGCACCCCTGTAAAAACCGTTGGCTAAGAGCAATTTTGCCTCCTCCAAACACTCTTCGGCAAGAGACAGTTGCTCGCTAATTTCCTCACGCAATATCGACACCTTCTTCCATCACTGTTCTATAGAACGAAAAAGCCTTCCGCGCCCGGAACTCCTCTTCTGATCGAACTATAGGGCAGATTACCTCGCCGTGCCTTAGCAAAATCTTGGTAGCGATGCGAGAGATATCCTTCAACTTCACTCCGTCCACAATTACGAGCACGTCGATGTCGCTCTCCTCGTGGAAATCTCCTCTTGCAACGGAGCCAAACAAGATTGTCCTCTTCACTTTTTCCCCGTACCTTTCCTTTAGCTCTCTCACAAACTCTTCGATTGCCTTCCTCTTGCTCTCGGATACATTGAGGAGATGCAGGCTCATCACCGCCAATACGACTCTTTCACTTTTAACTGTTTCTTCCACCCTCTTAGCTTGGAGGGCAAAGATTAAGATAGAGGATCCTTAGATTACACTCTGTGATCCCTGAATCCTCT
>JARQZL010000068.1 GCA_029984855.1 Archaeoglobales archaeon
TCAATGAACGCAACACTCTCCAGCCTTGCAGTTGGACGGCTAAAGGCTATTTTAGTCATTATAATCATTATGCAACTTGTAATATTTTAATTTTTTGCTTATGATGTCTGGTACCGATTAGATCAGACTACGTTAACTGTACACTTAATTTCTTGGCTAAATAATTTGATCTGGTCAGTTGGACATCAATATTTGAATTTTTTAATATTAAAAAATTTTTTATATCCATATCAAATAAATAATTTGGCAGAATTAAATTAAAGATTTTTATAGAATATGAATATTGAGTAGCTTAAGATTTATTAAGCTACTTTTGATATAAGATTGATAGCTTAATAAACATTAAGCTACTCTTTTGTTGGAAAAATTTTTATATCACGAAACCAAAAAAGAGTGTAATGGGGCAAAATTATTTGATATCCATACTAAAAAATAAAAAACAAAAAATGAATAGCAAAGATATTGACACAAAGAAGCTCTGGGAGCTTGCTGAAAGTGGCAGTCCAATAGCAAAAGCTCTCGCCCTCACAATTTTGGATGGGATGTTCGGGGGAAAGATTAGGCAGAAGCTTCGTGAGTCGGGATTCATCCCGGATAAAAGCGATAGTTGAGGTAACAAAACATGCAATAGGGGGTCTGAAGAATTGAACGGCAGAAAAAAGCGTGTGGATTTAAACGTTGAGGAAAGCTCCCTGGTGAAGTTCAAGAATTTTGTTATGGATGAGGTATGGTACTCTGTATAATTACCTCAGCGGTGAGGTTAGCAATGCTTTAGATTTTTATGTTGAAGTATCCAGTAATCTTAAAGATTTTTTCACGAACTTTACAAAATATACTGCAGAAATATAAATTGCAAGGAGTGTCCTTTAGAAGATTGCTGCAAAACACTGAAAGAATGGGTCAGCAAGGTCTTTGAAGAGGAAGAGAAGACTATCAAAATTAGCGGGGTAAAATACAGGCGCCTTAAGTCAATCTTAAACGAGTTAGCTGAGCTGGAAAGCATTACATTGACCCCCAAACTCATTAATGACGTAATCATTAAAACCACAGGACTTTCAGACAGACGTACGGTTCAGAACTACAGAGAATTGCTTATAGCTTATGAATTCCTCGTGCCCGCATTTACGCATGGGAATTACAAAGTTAATAAAAATGAAATTAAAAAATTTCTATCCGAAGGGTAACATGTGTGATTGTCGGAATTTTTGCATTTTTGCAAGAACTTCGGAAATCCGGATATGGCTTGTGTATATTGTATATCCTAATAGTTTTCCTAGAAGGGCTGACAATGTCCTCAACCCATCAAATTTTTTCCGCATTGCTTTAGAATTTGATTAACTTGTTGCGATATTCCACAGATTTCCGCTATTTCATTGGCTTAGTTTGCGATTTCACCACTTTCAAAATATATAAATATTATAAAATATAAATTCACAGGAAACAAAAAATTTAAGTAGAAAACTACAAAAAAATAGGATAAATTAGTTGAACTGATAAAAAAATTAAAATATCTAAAAAGAGAAAATACTCTGGCTACTATTTTTGGCCAAACTCTACAGCTATAGCAAAACTTGTTTAAAGCTAATGTCCATAATGATTGAATTTATTTGCTGCAGAATATATCTATTGTCCTACTTTCTGACCCATTAACATTTATATATAATTTTTATCCAATCCATCGTCGTTGGTCAGCAGAATTTTTGGCTTCTCTGCCATCCTTCCAATGTCTACCTGTTGCAAAAAAAGTTTTTTGATCCTGTTTTTATTTCGAGAAAGCAATACTTTCGAATTTCTCTGTTACGAGCTCTCTGACGTATTCGAGAAGTTTGTCTGCCCTTATTACGTTGCCTTCGTAGTCCATCACCTTCTCATATTTGCCGAATACTTCGATTGCAGAGCCTATTGCTGAGATGAAGAAGTCCGCACCGCTTATTCCCTCTTTCCAAAGTCTGTCGAGCTTTTTGTTGAGGTGCTTTTTGAGCTCCTCTTTTACTTCGTTGAACCAGCCTGTGGGTTGTCTTTCCATTTTTCTGCACACGATGTAGATCGAGGATGCGAGGGCAGCAGATTCTTTGGCTCTCAATCTGGCTTTCATTTCTGTATTGATGGGCCATGAAGCTGTTATAACAAGTCCAGAATCGAGCAGAGAGTTGATGAGCGTTTCCCAGCCAGATGTTGTTTTGTGTGCGTAAACGATAACAGCGATGCCGTTGGGCTTGAGAATGCGGTTGATTTCTTGAAACGATTTTTTTAGCATTTCTTCAAAGTATTCCTTTGCTTCCTCCCAGCTTCTGTTGTTAGTGTATGCAACTATCTCTTTTGATTTTGGTGTCAGCGGTGTGGAGAAAAGCTCTGGGTATAAATCACCAATTGCCCTCTTAAGCCAGACATAGAAGAAGTCTGATAGGTAGGAGTATGGAACGTTGTCGTAGTAAGGCGGATCTGTGAAGACTGCATCGAAGTAGTTGTCAGGGAATGGTAACTCAGTGGCTGATGCTTGGAAAACGTTTGGGATTCGGATTACATTCATATCTATTCACCTTCTGCTTTTATTCTATTAACAAAGTCGGAGCACTTCTCAAGCAGATTCACCATTTCAAGTAACTCACTTTCGGAGATTCTGTAATATTCGTGGGCTATAATGTTTCTGAGGAAAATCAGGCGTTTGAATGTCTTGAGTTCATCTTCGCTGACATAACCTTCATTTTCAAGAATTTCGAAAAGCTCTCGGTAGGTTGAGGGAAAGCCCAATTTCCTCTTTGCAACAATATACTGAGCCAAATCAATGAGGGTGTTGGCAGCCTGAAAACACTCCATTGCCAAGGTGTTGTAAACGAAGTAGTCATTTACATCCTTTGTCTTGATGTTTACGGCACCTCTGAGATGTTTTTCGAATCGTAGTATGTATTCGGCAAGTCTCATCCAAGCACCTCTGAAGATATTCGCCTGTACATTGGAGATGTATCGAGGTACTCCCGCATAACTTCAAGTTTTATCTCCAGAAGCCTTTCTTCATCACGAACAAAAAGCTCCCTTCCATGCCTGAATACCTCGAATTTAATGTATAGGGGTAAGCGGTGGAAAAGCACTACATCAATCTGTGGTGATGCCAAACTCCCAATTTCTGCCTCACTTTCTGGATTGGGATTTTCCAGTATGACTGCGATGTCAATATCTGATAGAGGAGTTGCTTCTCCTTTAACATGAGAACCGAAGAAGTAGATTGCGATAACATTCGGGTGAGTTTTGATGGTTTCGATGATTTTCGAGAGACTATGGTTTAATTCCATGTTGTTTAATTTCGAAAAGAGGTTAATATCTTTTGCTTCTTAGTCGAAAAATTATTGTTGGATGTCGTGTAAATCAAATCATGGGGATTGAAATGCAAAGCATCAAGTTCCTTTTTCAGGCCATAATTATATCTTTATTGTTGTCTATTTCTGTGTCTGCAGTTTACTACGAGTATCTAAAAAGAGGAGGTCTTGGAGAGTTGCAGCACAATTCTCTCTTGTTATTCCTATTCTAATCTCCCTGTTCGTAATTTTCTATACCCCAATTACTTCGAGTCCTACTCTGAGTGTGTTGTTCTCTTTTGTTTTCATAATTGTATTCCTGATTTTTGTGGGAAAGTTGCCGAGATTCAAATGTGAAAAACCAGAATAAGAGTTGGGTAATATCGAAAATATCCCCATTTTTATCTGTTGCGAGAAAAAAGACAGAATTTACAATGCATGGTATAACTTTCGGGAGAAGAAAATTGGCATTACGAAGAGCCTTTACGGTATATTGTCAGAGGAGGAAAGAAAAGCAGTCCTTTATCACGAAGTTGGACATTCAAAGATGAGACTCTGGGATGTGATGACACCCGACTTACCTGCTCATTATGGCTTATATCAGTGTCATTGATACTGACGATGTTTGTTTTGGCTTGGCTATCAAACTATGATTGGTTGAATAAGGTGATTTTCTCTATAGCCTTTCTTTCATTCCTACCAATGTATGCTGTGGCGTTCATGATTTCAAGCTGGGTTAATGAGCATGAAGCAGATAGTTATGCTGTTAAGATGGTAGGATTTAAACCAAAAGCTCAGGCTCTTGTAAAACTTCACATTTACAGCAGTTTGAAGGGTTGTGAGAACGTAATTTCTGCTGTAGAGTTTTCAGATTCGTTTGAACTTGGCAAACTTTCATATTTACAAGTTTTGAAGGTAATAATCTGGAGAGCTTTCAAATATATGCATCCTCAGACAATTCTGAACCAGCCGTTGCCCGAAACTCATCCGCCTTTGAGGTTGAGGCTGGAGAAGATAGAAAGCATTTAAGCGATATCGTTAAAACACAAGTGTCTCAGGCCTTAAAACAATCGATTCCAAATACTTTCGCCACACGGTGCTATCCAAGCGTCGTCAAAGCTTATTTTCTTTAATGTTACTAATTTACTACGAAAACGAGGCATAAGTGCCCATATCTGGTCTATTAGGGGTAAAACCAATACTCCATAACATTTTGCACATCTGATGTTCAGAAACTCTATCAAATTATCCATAATTTGTAGTGTTTGGGGGAATTTGTTGTTCACTATATCATCCAAAACTTCTTCCAAATCTCCTTTTTCGACCTCCTCTAAATCTTTAAGTTCTACAAACAATATTTCGCATCCATCGTCTTTAAAGAAAACATAAAGAAAATCGCAATGGGATAGCCCGTTTAGTCCATTAGCATCAAAGTATTTTTCGAGATTTAGTATCATGTAGGGCTCTTTTAGATAAGAATCTTTGAGGCTTGCAATTTTAACGACACAATCGTTCTCCTTATACTCTGCTTTAAGCTCGTGCATTTGTCTCACCTACAAACGCATCGCCCATGAAGCTAAGATATTTACAACATCCGTTATTCCAGGAACATCTTTCATGATATCGAGAGGTTTTTTCTCGAAAACTCTAACTCCACTCGGTGTTGGTTCGTAGTAGTAAAACCTAACGTCTATATTTTTCGCCTCGGAAACAGCTTTAGCGAGAGGCTTCAAATTGCTTTCATCCACATAGATATTTTGCATCTCGAGAAGTTTCTTTATTAATTCTAAGACCTTATTTTCGTTTGGTTTGAATTCCTTGATATATGCCAAAGTGAGCGTAAACACATCACTGTGGGTGCTGAAGGCTATTTTGTGGCCAAAAACGCTTGAAAGTCCAATCAAAGCTAAAGCCATCAGAACTTGTGCAGAGTAATGTAGTTGTGATTCTGGTTCTTCAATTATGAGATAAGAGCTATGTGGAACAGCAAGTGTTGGAAGAAGAATTCCTGTAATTTCACCAGCTAATGCTGAAGCCCATTTCATCGGAATACCTTCGTGTTCTTGCTTTTGATACAGCTCTTCAAATCCCCAACGTTTGTATCTGAGCTCTCCCAATTGTTTGTCAAACATTAAATTGCCCTGAAGAACTGGTTCAAATAATTGAACGATTTCTCTATTGTAGTTGCCTTCTGAGAGCTTAGCTCTGCCACTACTCAGCTTAGACATGTATGAGTAAAGAGGTATGTCAAATCTATAGTAATCTTCAATTATTTCCGTCCTAAGGAATGGTTCCCGTGAGATGTATTCCAGTTGACTAACAAGTGGACTTCTACCGAACGGTATGTATAAAATGGATAGCATACCTAAGACATCTTTATAAACATTTTCAAGCATGTTTTCTATGTTCTCTAAGAAATATTCAACGATATGTTCATCAGATGTAATTCCAAATTTTCCAATTGGAAGAATTCTCATTACAAAAAATCTTTTTAAAGTATGTAATAATTCATCTATACTCTCTGCTTTATTTAACCTAAAGATTGCTTCCTCTATTAATTGTTTTTTCAATTTCGTAATCAATAGGCTGCCTTCGTCTAAGCTTACGGTAATAGTTCTTTCGAAAACTATCTCTTCTTCTTGTGGATTTGATGATGTATGGTATTCCACACGAAGGTTTAAACGCTTATCAGTCTCTGCCCAATCAACATCAAATGGCTCTTTTAGTGCTTCCAACAATATCGACAAAAATTGGAATGAGGATAATTCGTTAATGATAACCTGAGTTTTGTCAGTGGTCGGGACTACATCCCACAAAGTATTTAGCCTTTCTTTAACTAAAACTCTAAATCTCTTCAGATTTACACTCTCAAATCTTCTGATTGTAGCAAATATGTATCCATTTTCTTCCCCGATACTTATATCATCAATCTCTGGTATCTCATTCATGCGTTCAATAAAACCTCTAACTTCGTTAGGGTAGTTTTTATAAAGTACGATCAGATTTAACAAAATCCGGATGATTTCTCTATCACTGATAAGACGATCATGTTCTAAAACATCCAATAAAACTTGTTTCAATAGATAATTTCGTGCTGTTGGGTCGAGCATGATTAGAGAAGAATACAGAGCTTTAAGAGTGTAAGATTTACCGACATTTGGCGGACCTATTAGCACCGTGATATCTCCTAGCTCCAATTTTGCCTCGTTTATGGGACCCAACTTCTTTATCGTAAAATCCATTGAACTCACCTGTTAGGTTGAAATGTTAGGTTGAAATTATTTGAAGTTTATTAAAGCTTTGTCTCAAAAAGATTGGGGTGAATTCTACGCATGTGAGCAATGCTCAACACTTCTCAAAATCCAGTTAAGATTTCTGCCAAATAATATGCAACAAAAATGTCTTAAATCAGCTCTTATCCAAAACTCATCAGCCTTTGAGGTTAAGGTCGGAGAAAATTGTTAGATAACGACTGTACGCGCATCCTTTGAAGCAATACTGAGTAATGAAAGTGCAATTAACGCAACAATCAAAATGATGAATAGAAAATTTTGGGTTCCCAGATCTGGAGCTGTCTGTTTTAAAAAGATATAAAGCAATCCAAAAACAATAAATCCGAATATCATGTGTTGGCCCTCTAATTACTTGGTTAAAAATTCCACTGTCTTAATTGCTTGCTCGAACATACTCTTAAATGTTCCTTGAGATACTGGAGAAAAGAGATTGAGTTCCAAGTAATCCCATGTCATCGGTAGTGCTTGTCTTGCAAAAGTATTGCCAGCGTTCTCGACATGATTAAACCACCTAACCAACGTGCTTTCAAAATCAGAACATCTGCTCAAAATTAAAGCCAAATAAGTCACAACACCCCTCGCATACTCCTCCTCATACCCCTCCTCAACCATTTTACGATAAGCTTCCCTCACCTTATCAACAAAAGTTATCAGAGCAAGCTTCTGGCGGGAGTTAAAAAGGTCTCCCCATGTGTTTAAGCCGTAATTTCTCACAGAAAAAGCTCTTTCCGCTCCTTTACCCTTTCCTTCTGGCGTAGGTTCATCAGGAACAGGCTCAATCCCCCACTTTTTCCTCAACTCCTCAACCTTCCCATTCAATTCCTCTTCAGCCTGCCTGAAAACCTCCATGTCCTTCTCATCCGCCACACGATAAAACTTCCCCTTCTTCTTTGGATGATGCAGAACCACAGCCACCATCCTCTCTCCAGCTTTACCCTCCTGAAACAGCTTTCTCGTTGTGTTTGCATCAACTGTTGAGCCACAAACCAGACAGGTGGCAATCGCTCTCTTAATAGTCCCTTTGGACGGGTCGAAGTTCTTGGGCATCTCCTCATAACCATCCCCAATAATCCTGAACCTCACTTCCTTGCCCTCAACATACGGATACAGAGTAACCTTCTTGTTGCTCTTCTTAGCCAGCCAGAACTGTCTCATCAAAGGAATCTCCGCACTGCACGAAGGATTCTGGCATGGTATGGTGCGAGCCCAGATGTAGCCAACTGGTATGTATTCTTCCCCGCTCTCTCCGAAATATCCATTCTGTTCAACCACATCGCTGGGGTAGAATCTTCCAATCTCCTTTCTCGCCTCCTCAAGAACCCACTCGCCCCACTTCCTGACATCCTCGACCAGCTTCTCACCATACTTCTGCGGATACTCAAGCACGGCTTTCAAAATCAGAACCGCAACAGGATTGTAGTCTGAGGCGTAGGTTTCACATCCAAGCCTTAAAGCTTCCAATGGTATAGCCCCACCGCCAGCAAAGGGGTCGAGAACTCTTGGAGTGTAACCAAGAGCTTTTCTGATGTCATCTCTCGCTTTCTCGATGTATGTGGGATTCAGAGAGTTCTCCCACTTGCTTAAATCAGCTATAAACTGCTTTATCTTCTCAGCCTCCTCAATTGACTGGGGAGCAGGAATCAGTGCTGCGTAGGCTGTAGCTCTTGAAGATGCTAAAGGTCGCCTCGCCCACCAGATGTGCAGTGTAGAGATGTGCCCGTGCCTTATGTTCTTCTCCCTCGCAGATTCTTCGCTCACTTCTTTAACCGGGAAGGTCTCTTCGATGAATGAACGCTTAATTGGAAACTCATTCTGACTCATCTAATCAGCCTCCAGTTCCTCCAGAATCTCCAGAATTTTGAGCTTCAAATCCTGTATATCCTCTTCAATAACTTTCCAGACTCTCTTCAAGTTCACACCAAAATAAGCATGTATCAAAACATCCCTCATCCCTGCAATTTGTTTCCAAGGAACATCTGGGTATTTCCCTCTAAAGTCATCGGGTATGTTTTTCACAGCTTCACCAATTATCTCAAGTCTTCTCAAAACAGCATCTTGAATAATAGTGTTCTCGTAAAAATTCTCCTCGTCAATGCTGGCAGTATACTCTTCTATCTTCTCAATACTCTCCAGAATGTCTTCGAGAAATACCTTCACATCCCTCTTCAAAGTATCACCACTTGCTCCTTCAGTATTCTCTCCCTCAGCCTCGGCTTTATCGTGTCGTATTCCACCAAATCAACCCTTCTGCCGAGAACCTCTTCAAGCTCAAGCTTCAATGCTACAAAATCCAGCAGGCTTATGTCTCTGTCGATTTCTACAAGTATGTCAACATCACTGCTCTCTTTCATCTCTCTTCTAACCGCTGAGCCGAAAATTGATGCTTTCTTAACCCCATATTTTCTCAATATGGGCGTTATTTTACTCTTTATCTCATCAATTCTCATTTTAACCACCATGCTTAGAATGTCCTCTTCAATCCATCAACCGCATCAAAATCACTGTCGTTGCTTATTATCCTCCCCTTGCAGTATTTCAAGGCAAGAGCAGCGTGAATTGCATCTCTCGGTAAAATGCCGTATTTCTCCGCAATTCTTTGTGCCTGTTCGCAAACAGAGAAATCAACAGGTACGAATCTTATAAAAGACATGCGTAAAAGAACCTTGCCAGCCCTTAAACTCTCTTTCTCCCCAGCAAGCCTTCTGAAAGCATAAACAACTTCATCCCATGTCAGAGAAGCAGTGACGGCATCAATTTTTCCATCGGCAGATTTTCTCAAATATTCTTTTGCCTTCTCAGCAGTTTCTCCTTTATAGAGTGAAGCGTAAATAAAAACATTAGAGTCGAGATAAACGCTCTTCGATTTGTTCATAGTAAACCCTCTTCAGCTCTTCGGGTTTTGGGGCACTAAGCTTGTTTTTCACGATGGATGCAAACTCCTCAACAATCTCTCTTCCACTCTTCTCAGGCTTCATGATTATTTCATCCCCTATAACCTCGAATGATACTCTCTCACCTTCTTTCAGACCAAACTTTTCTCTGATTTCTTTAGGGATTGTGACCTGCCCCTTTTTGCCAACAACTCTGATTCTTACCATCAAGTATGAATTGAGTTAGATGGTTAAAAAGTTTGTCCAACCCTTACACACGCATGAGTTTAAATCTCCCTTCTCCAACTGGCTCTAATCTGAACTTAGGTGGTTTTTTTGGCCATGGAGCAAACCCACTTCTCAGGCCATATCCTGTTTCTGTCTGGTTATTGGGAGAACCGTTATTCCAGCCAAAAACCATTAAGATCAGTAGTCTTGTTCTAATTCCTTTTTAATATTTTTATCTAAAAAATAAATATTGTCTGACCATTTTAACCCATAAACGAATCTTTCAAATGCTCCTCTAAACCAAAATTTTTCAAAAATTGCTGGTACTGGTGTCCAATATTTTTTCATGTTTTCTATAGTCACTCTCCCTTCTAATTTAACCTCTCTGAATAAAGCTGATGAGACTCTCTCTACCCCATTGAAGTTGTTAAGATAATCCGATCCACAACAATTCTCTGTGTCGTTCAAATAAAAGGGGACTGGATCTCCATCAGAGCAAATACTGAAACTCATGCCATGTTTGTTCGCTAGTGATTTTAGCTTTTTGTAAATAATAATTTTTTTATCCAAATTAAATCTATAATAATATCCTCTCTTCTCGAAAACTCCTGTCAAATTGACCCCTAAAGAATTTTCTATGTTTTCTAGCATTTTAACAGTTCCTCTGAAAAACTCTACAAGCACATGCTTTGTTCCAGCATTAGAGTATGCTTCCATTAATGCTTTCGTTTCGCCTAGATTTACGTAAGGAATTATGGGGGAAAACCTTGCGGCTGTAAAGTACCCGCTTTCATTTAGGTTTTTTAAAGTTTCAAGCCTCTCTAAAGGTTTTGGAGCTCCAGGCTCAATAATCTTCGCAAGATCTTCTCTTAATGTTGTAATTGTAATCTGTATATACGATAGATCATTTTCTATTAAATCAGTATATTCAGAAACTAAAGGACTTTTGGTAACTATCAGGTAAGGATATTCATACCTGTTAAGAATTTCTATTACCTGTTCGGTTACTCTTAAATCTCTTTCGTGGTTTTGGAAACAATCTGTTAGACCTCCAAGTCTGAAAGGAACTTTTCTCAATATGGCGTGACTTATCCCATTATTATACACCTCACCTTTATCGATATAGTTTTCTAAAAGATTTTCAATATGCTTTGGATTGGCTCTTCTAACGTTTTTCCAGTATCCTCTTTTTTCAAGGAGATTTTTGGCATAACAGTAAACACAATTATGGATGCAGCCTGAGTATGTATCCAGTCTGAGGGGATAGTGGCACGTAACAAGTTCGTGCCCCGTTCTTGGTAAATTAATGGGTCTTTTGTAGATTTCGCTAAACATTTTTATTTATCTCCTTTAGTCTTTTTTCAATCAAATCTCCGTCGACATCACTTATAGGTATTACGCTCAGGCGTAAGTGAAATGAGGATAGTGGTTTACCCGTATCCAGCCGTTTTAAGTTCATATTTGATAATTCTTGGAAAATTAATGCCTTATTAAACTTAGCAATTAACCTCGTTTTAACTCTGTTTGGATATTTTTCTCCTTTGAATTCAAAACCATCTCGCCATTCTTCAACAATTTCTTCACTTCTGAAGGGATCATCTATAGCCTGAACTATTTTTGATATTCCTATACCATTATAATAAATAAATATTCTGGTTCCTTTACTAATCCACCTGAAAAATAGAGATCTTGTGACGCCATTAGGGCCATCAGGCACACCTATTAACCTGTTGTATATGTCATTCGCATCATGATCTTTCGTCATGCATACTATAACGGAATTAGAATAACTTCGCTCTTTTTTAAACTCTTGTATTAGCTCGGAAATTTCTTTATATTTTTCTTCATACTTTCTTTTTTTGATTTTGTAGCTTTCAAGATTTTCTTTAGAGATGCTTTTTGCTTTTGAGCTATTCCAAAGCCTTTCGAAATAATCAAGTGTCTTTGAAATGATTTCATCGTTGTAACTACCTTCAATGGCTAAACAACTTTCAACGTTTGTAGATAGACCTCCTGCAGTCAGGTTCGAGGACCCAACAATTATTCTGACCGTTTCACTATTCTTGAAGATATACAATTTAGGATGAAAATTAATTTCCTCAGTACCAGATGCTCGATACTCTTTACATTCAACACCAACTTCTATCAATTTTTCAATACTCTCTGGATCAGTGGTAAGAAACTCAAAACTAAATAGAATTCTGACTTTTTTCCCGGATAAAATCTTTTCAGTTAGTTGTATACCACTGTTTTTGACATAAGCAACAGCAATGTCCATCGATTCAGAACTGTTTCCAAATTTTTCTAACAAATCTATCAGTTTTATTTCTGAATTACTTATGAAATCGAGAATTCTTGCCATGCTACACCACCTCTAACCTTCCTTTCCACTTCCATTCATTTACAGGCACGATGAATCGGACAGCCTCAACCTTCTCAACAACTTCAAGCTTCTCGGCAGGATTGTTTATGATGTATAGCGTGGGGTTTATCGCGGCGTTCTCAACAATGTAGAGCCAGTACTGCTCCTTAAACCTCTTGGCTTTAAACCACTCGTTTGGCGTCAAAGCAACATCTCCAGTTGTTGCCCTCGCCTTAACCTCGATATATCTAACCTCTCCATCACCTTTTGAGCGAATATCGTATCCAAGATTCAAAGCTGAAACATCTTCAGGAGTCCTGCCGTGCATCCTTTCGTAGGCCATCGCCACCTCCATGCCTATCTTCTCAATCTCGGCATCGCTTACCATCTCATCTCCAGCAACTACCCTGACAATCCCAACGAGCTTTGGCATGGTAACTGTCAGATTCTTCTCCCTCTCAATTTCCCACTTCAACTCCTCCAGAGCTTTCTCGTACTCTTTCTTTCTCCTCTCTGCCATCTGTATTGCCAAATCCATTTTCTCTCCTTTCTTTCTCCTCTCCTCGTACTCAAGCAGTTTGATGTCGTATTTCCTGATTAGACTTTCAAGCGATTTCACACCGTATTTCTCCTTAATTTCTGCCTGCCTGAGCCTTTCCTTCAAAAGCTTATCTTTGAAACCCATCAAAGCCCTTATTGCGTAACTTTCAGCTTCTTTTTTCCATCCGTCTTCAAGACTGTAATCTCCATCATGGGGAGCCAAATCCCAGATGATAGATGGATTCAGCTCCTTGATTTCGCCTGTTTGGTCATCCCTGTAAATCGCGAACAACCTTTTTCCAGCCACAATCCCTTTGCCATCTCTGACTTCTCCTTCGAAGAAGAAGATTACTCCATTGTAAATCCCAGAAGGGTCTCTGAAAACAGCCCCCTTCATGCAGTCTTTGAGATAGTTCCTGAGCACCCACTCCAGAACAGCCTCGAACAGAGGATGACCGAATGAAACAAATTCGGCATCAGCATGATGTTTTGCAACTTCTTTATCAAACGTAACGTTCCTGTATCTGGAAGCCAGTGTTCCCCACGTGTTCCTGAAGTTGTCCTCCGCAGCTATCTTCCTTATCTCATAGGGTACCGAATCTATCCTATAGAAATCTCCCGTCTTTGCTATTTTTCCTCCTGCTTTCTGGAAAGCCTTGACGAAGAACGCTTCGGTGTATTCAGGAATCAACCTGTATTCTTTGGCTTTCTCAGCCATCTCCTTAATTCTTGTATAGTCTATGAACCTTGTTGCCAAGCTTTCGCCAAGGGCATCCTTTACCTTCGCAATATATTCTTCGTCAAGCTTCGCCTCTATGGTTGCCAGAATCTCTTCTATGCTTCTCGCATTTGATGCTGCGTCAATAACAAGCTGGTAGAAGTCCTTTCCAGGAAATATCTCACCTATAACATCGAAAACTCTGTCACCCAAAGCATTTCTTATCTCATTAATCTTATCCAGCAATCTTGAAAGAACCATTCCCTCCCTTGTGTCTTCGTTGACAAGGTTGTAGACAAAAACCTCTTTTGTCTGCCCGTATCTGTGTATTCTGCCCATCCTCTGTTCAAGCCTGTTGGGGTTCCAGGGGATGTCGTAGTTTATCATAATGTTGCAGAACTGCAGGTTGATACCCTCTCCAGCAGCCTCGGTTGCAACCATCACCTGCGTATTATGTTTGAACTCCTTCTCAGCCTTAATTCTGTCCTCTAACTTCATTCCACCGTGGATGTAGTTAACACTGTAACCCCAGCTTCTGATTTTATCGTAAAGGTAATCGAGAGTATCTCTTGATTCTGTAAATATCAGAATCTTCTGGTTTTTGAGCGCATCACTTTCCATGAGCTTCTTCAGCTCTTTCAGTTTGACCTCGCTTTCATTTCTGATGATTTCATCCGCCATCTCGATTAGCCTTTCAATGGTCTTTATCTCCTTTTCAAGCTCCTCCTTTGTTTCGGCAACGCTAAGAGTTTCCCATTCCTGTTCAACTCTCCATCTTTCCTCTTCCTCGTAGTCTTCAATCTCCTCAATGTCTGCAGCCCTGACTTCCTTTTCAACTCCGTCTCTCAGAATTTCCTCAAGTCTCCTCTTCCTCCTCTCAAGAGAGCGCTTTAAAGCATAAACACTTGATGTCATCCTCCTCTGAAGAATAATAAGAGCGAAGGCAACGTTTCTCTTCTTTTCGCTCTTCAAAGCCTTGTTGTACTGAGTCACAACATATTTCGAAAGCTCATTGTAAAGCTCACGCTCCTCATCCGTTATGCTAAACTTGATTGTGAAAACGTGTCTGGGAAGAAACAGCGGCTTGCCCTCGAAATCCCTCAAATCCTCCTTAAGCCGTCTGATGAACAAAGGGTTGTCCCTGTTCCTTATTGACTCCATCAGCATCGATTGAGATGCAAAGAATCCTGGTTCAAGTAAATCGAGGAATAGCCTGAAGTTCTCGGGGTCTCCCTTATGAGGGGTTGCTGTAAGAAACAGCAGATGTTCTGAAGTCCTCGACAAAACCTCTCCAAGCTTGTATCTTGCTGTTTTATTTACCTTCTCCCCATAGCGATAAGCCGACATCTTGTGAGCTTCATCAACAATGACCAAGTCCCAGTGAACACTGCTTAAAGAATTGAGAATATGTTCCTGCTTTGCAAAGTCTATGGATGTTATTATCTGATTCTCTCGCTCCCACACGTTCTCACCAAAATGAGCATCCATCGTATGGCGGTCAACTATCACAAAGTTTTCAGAAAATCTCTCTTTTAACTCTCTTCTCCACTGGTCTTTTAAATGGCCTGGAACAACAATCAGTATTCTCTTCGCCAAACCTCTAAGCTTTAATTCCTTGATAACAAGTCCAGCCATTATCGTCTTACCTGCTCCTGGGTCATCAGCGATTAGGAATCTAATTCTTGGCAGTTTTAAAACGTAGCCATAAACAGCTTCAATCTGATGTGGCAGTGGGTCAACTCTCGATACGTTCATTGCGAGGATCGGGTCAAATAATGATGCGAGCCTAAATCTGTAAGCTTCCAAACCGAGAAAAACATCCTCAGCATTAGCAGTAAAATTCGTGTCATACATGAATGCTTTTAGCTTGGAGATGTCCGCCTTAGGGATTATGGTGTTTACGTGCTGGTTGCTGTTTATTGTTGCTCCAACGATTCTTACGTAATCGCCAAAATCCTCAACCTTCTCTATCTTTACTGGCTCTGGGAAAAGGGATGATTGTACAATAGTACCAGCTCTTATTTCCATGTGATTTCATAGGAAATTTGTTGTATATTTTATTTACTAAAACAAGTTATTCCGAATTTTTACTTTAAGAGAGCTACTGGCGGATTGGGTTAGCAACAGGTACTACTAAAATGCTTTCGAATGGAATGATTATCTTCCATCTTAATGATTATCTTCCATCTTTTGGATTGTCTTAAAGCAGATTTTTCGAACTCTATTCTATCATGAGATAGTCTTAACCAACCATCAACTCCTGTTTTTGTAGTATCACCCATATCAAAAAATCTACCTGATTTCAGAGGATATTTCAAATGCCCACCAAAATAACGGGCCACGTCCTGTTTTATTGGTTTTTCATCCACCTCCATAAAACTCACCCATTTTTTATCTAATTCAGTTGCAAATGCAAACATATTTTAAGAATTTTGATACTATATCTTATGGTGGTTTGATGGCCACATTTAAGAAAGTTAAATTGAGTAACGAAAAGGAATTACACTCAATAATTGAAAAAGAGCTTGATGCACTGGAAGAGGGTTTGGAGCTTCTTCAATATGAGTTTGCAACATCGAAAGGAATTCCAGATTTCCTTTGTGTGGATAGCGGTGGGAGATTGGTAATTATCGAGGTAAAAGTTGGTGAAGATGAGAATATATTGTTTCAGGCCCTGAGATACTACAGTGAGATAAGCAAGATTAAGTATGTAGTTGCAAACATGTTCCCAGACAAAAAAATAAAACCAGAACTGGAGCCGAGAATTATCCTAATTTCAGAAAGATTTTCCGACGATTTGAGAAGGTTGGCTACGCTTGTAACTCCAGAAGTGGAACTTTACGAATATGCCGTCCTCCAAGATAAAGATGGAAAAATGGGAACATATTTCCATCAAGTAACCATTCCTAAGATTGAGGAATTGCCCCCATCTCCCCCGAGTTTTGAGGAGCTTGAGAACTACATTACAGACGAGAAGTTAAGGGAAGCATACAAAAAGGCCGTAAGTTCAATTGAAGATATAGCTAAGGACATAGAGGAGTATCCTACTCGAAGTTATGTTGGGTTCAGATTTAAAGGTAGGTTAATTGGTTACGTGTATCCATATAGAAAAGCTTATGGTGTCGGAGCCCCCGTACTGGATGAAAGTGGTAAAGCGATAGAAGAGGACGCATTTATTCGGGTTGAAGAACCAGAAACTGATATCAGCGACATCCTTGAAAAAATCAGAAGAAATTACGAAATACTAAACAAGAAGAGGCAATAACTTTCACTAAATGTAAAATCTTTGCGTAGCTATTTCCAAGAGTGTTGCTGTACTTTTTCAACCATCATCCGAAAAGATGACAACAATTCCAAGTTTGCTTACTCTAATGTGCAAATTCACAGAACACATCATGTAGAATCCCTCGTCAATGAGCTTGAGAATGCTGCTTTCATACTTGTTTTCAAGTTCTTCGATGACATCTTTGTAATTTCCGAGCCAGCTTTTAAGCCTCTGCATCCATTTTATGTATAATCCAGCATCAACTGAGACTCTTTTTTCCTTTAACCCCATTTGTTCAGCAATAGGATTATCAAGCAGGGGGAAATAACTGGGCGAAAACACGTGAAGTAGTTTAATCGTTCCTATTGGCTCGTTGTTTCCTATTCCAGCTGATTTCAATATCTCGTTTACCTTGCCGTAAGTTTCTCTAACTTTCTCCTCCTCTATATCATCGAAAATCAGGTGCTTATTTCTGAAAAATTCAAATTGCTTTTTTAGCTTCCCAAGCTCATCTCCAACACTTTCGAAATAATCCAGTAGTGAGAAATTAGCTTTCCTATTAAAATACTGCTTGAATCTCTGGAGATTCCACGTGAAAAAGAAGAATGAAACAGCAAAACCCACATTACTTTTCACTTATTTCTTCCAGTAGCAGAAATAGCTGGGTCCTCATCTTTTCCTGCAAGCTCAGGTCTTTAATCCCAAAAGCATCGAATTTGAGATTGTTTATAAGATTGGCAATTCTCTGCTTTTCAGAATCTTTAACAGTGAATTCTCCATTCAAAAACCACTCGTCAATCCATTTTCTGGCCAGAGGATATGCATCGTATCTGCCCTCAAAAATTTCAAACAAATCATGTGACGCATTAATCCATCTAACAAACTCACTCCCACTGAGCATCCTCATCCCCCTTGTATCTCAATTCTTCGAACTGATGAATTATGCTAATCACATACTTCGTGAATCTACTGTGCCGGCATAAATCCGCTCTTTTTACTTTAAAGCTCTTATAATCATCCCATACTTCATAAACGAGCTTAAAATCCTTTTTAGGGACATACTGCGGGCCACCATTGGGGATGAGACATTCAATCACGGAATCGGAGTATTCTCTGGCCATAAAGTCCTCACCTATGTATCCCGAATAGACTGTCCAGTTTCTGATATGTGTAGGTTTTTCAAGCTTCTTCAGAAGCAGTTCCCAGAATTTCTCGAAAGGAATGACTTTTTTATGTATGACTTGTTCAGTCTTGCGTGGGATGTTTTCAATTATTCCCTTTTCCAACTCTTTTACAGAATTCGTGTAGATGTTGACGGTCCCAAATTTGAGTTTAATGCAATACCCGAAACCTGTTCTTTTAATTTTGGCCCCATACCACTCCTCTAATTCGGAAATTTCGTCGGGCATGTAAGTAGGTATGGAAAAAAATAAGTATTTAGTTTTTCGAAAAATCTACCAGTGTGAATTGGTTTAAGAAAAATTACAAAGTAATCATATTTTTGATTTTAGTTTGGCTGGTACCAGAAATTTACCTCTATCCTGTATTTTTGCTTGTTATAAAGCCAGCAGGAGAAGAAAAAATTAACGAGGTTTTACTCCAGGTTAATGAAACCAACAATACTTTTGAAAAACTTGAAATGATAGCAGAATGGGAAGTCAAAGATTTCATCAATGCTTACAATAACAACCCCGATTTTGCCCTCGACCCACTTTTCAGATACCCTATCTATTTTGACGGAAATGTAAGAGTGAGGGCTTTAACCCCACTCATCCCTGAGTTATCAAATAATCCATACTGGATTGCCTTTTTTAAGGTTGGTGCTTGTGGTGAGCTCGCCTCACTTTTCAGTGAAGTCTCCAAACAAGCTGGACTTGAAACAAGAATCGTCGGAACTAAAGGCGAAGACCACACGTGGGTTGAGATTAAGATAGATGATGAATGGATTCATGCAGACCCGACACTGTATTTTATCAACTACCATAACCATGAGAACATCACCTGGATTGATAATCCAATATTTTACGATTTGAATTGGTTCAAAGTTTCGAAAGTTATCGTTAAAGATACGAATGAAGACATTACGGAGAAGTATACTGACGTTGGAACTCTCAAAGTTATTCTCAGCAAACCAGCAGACAGAATGGTCGTTAAAACAATGAAAGGAGAAAAAGAACGGGAAGTTACAACCATTGATGTAAATGCTTCGACAGTTAATATTGAGTTCGGTGGAAAGAAGTACATCATTACCGCAGAGAAGGATTTGATTCCTCATCTCGTTGTGCTACAGGATACTAAAGAAGTTGAAGTTGTTGAAGGAAAACAAACGGCTATAGTACTCTCACCAGCAAATCTGGAGTTTAAATCGCCGTTTTATCTTTCAATGCTTTTACTAGTAGAAATTGTTGGAATCCTATTTCTCCAGAGAAATAGGAGAAAATAAACTACTGTAAATTCTCCTTGAGTTCCATCAGCTTCATTCTCAGCATCGGATTCCTTTCCATCTCTTTCACAATCTCGTACATCTCCTTGAGCGTGGTCAGCATTTCGGGACTCTCCACAATCTGGGCAAAAAGCTCATTCATCATCTTAACTTCTTCCCACAAGGTATTGAACTGCTCTCTGAGCTTCTTGTTCTCAGCCTGCACATCTTCGAGTATCTTCTTGTACGTCTCAAGCTTCTCCTCAATCTCACTGACATCCTTCACAGCCGTGGATATGCTGA